>NZ_JBSSDA010000005.1:0-146273 GCF_054060305.1 Thermostichus sp. OS-CIW-31
TCAGGACTTGGGTCATGGTTCTATCATAACTTCCGCATTCCTCCCGACACTGACCCTACGGGTACAGTGCGGGGCTCCTGCGATTTCTAGCTGAGGCTTTTCCTAAGACAAGAGCCTCTACCCCAGGTTTTTGCTCTTTCAGAGAAGGGCAACCAGCAAAAGAATCACCCCAATTCCAACAATCAGTACAGCTCCCCCCAGCCACACCCAGGAGATGCGGGACCTGCTGCCTATGTCGGTTTTCCCGACAGGATTCTCCGGCGCAGGTTCAGGCTTTGAGTTGACCGAATCCGGGGCAACAACTGTCAGATCCTGCAACAAGAAGTCGCCTTTTTTTTCCAACAGAACCGTGGTTTCTTCTGAGGCCAGCAGCGGGTTCAACAAGGGGGCCGTTTGCTCCCACTCGTATTCAGAATGTCCCGACTCACGCCCGTACACCGTGACCTGCTCCAAGCCGGGCAAGCCCAACACTCTGAGCTCCGCCTGCACCCGTTCCATGAGATGGGGGTAGTCCACTCGGGCCGAGGAGGATCGATTCAGAAGAACGTGTAGATGACCTTGGCGGCGTTTGACCGCAATTCTGACCGGGGCAGCCAACCGAGCCTGCAACGCTTGGGCAATCTCAGCTTCGGTCATGGGGCAACATCCAAGGCATGCGAGTTAATTCTAATACAATCCTAGAGCAACCGTGCAGAGGGCTACGGGGCCTCGGGGTAGAATGGGATGCGCGTTGGCGAAGAAAAGCAGAGCGTTCATCTTTTTCTCTCGCCGGATCCCTAGCTGGAAGTTCTATGCAAGAGAAAACCATTGTCCGCGATTACTTCAACTCCGTTGGCTTCGAGCGCTGGCGGCGCATCTATGGCGAAGAAGAAGTCAATTTCGTCCAAAAAGACATCCGCCTTGGCCATGCTCGCACAGTAGAGACGGTGTTGCAGTGGTTGGGGGATCCCTCGGGTTTACGCATTTGTGATGCCGGATGCGGGGTGGGCAGCCTCAGCTTGCCCTTGGCCACCAGAGGGGCGCAGGTGTTCGCCAGCGACATCTCGGAACAAATGGTGAACGAAGCACGCCGCCGCCAGCAAATGGAGTTGGGATCCACAGACAACCCACACTTTTGGGTCTCGGATCTGGAGGAATTGACGGGGGAATACGATGTCGTCATCTGCCTCGATGTGATGATCCACTACCCTGAAGCCGAGGCCCTGCGCATGCTAAAGCACCTGACCCGCCTGGCTCGGTCCCGCCTGATCTTCAGTTTTGCCCCCAAAACCCCCTGGCTGACGCTGCTGAAGAAAGTGGGAGAGTTCTTCCCCGGCCCCAGCAAAACCACCCGCGCCTATCAACACCGAGAGGCGATCTTGGTGAGCCAATTAACCGAATGGGGCTGGAAAGTGCAGCAGCGACAAACCATTCGCAGCCGCTTCTACTTTGCTTGGCTGCTCGATCTGGTTCGGTGACACTCGATCTGGTTCGTTAAACGGGAATGAAACATTTTCGTCTAGCTCCCCTCTCCCTCTGGCAGCGAGGCTGGGAGTAGGGGCAGCAGCGTGGAATGCTTGGGGAGTGTCTCAATCTAGTTTAAAAATGACTATAACGATCAGCTGAGGTTATCCAGTTGCTCCAGCAAATCGGGATCCGCCAACTTTTGTAGGGCAAGCCGCGCGTCATCCCGCACCCCCCAATCGGGATCGCGACTGGCGCTGGTCAGCAATTGCCTTGTTAGCATCGTGTAAACAATGGGATCCTCGAGAGCCAGTTTCACCTGTTGCCCCAGGATCCCTAAGCTCCAGGCACAGTTGCCGCGTACCGCTGCGATTGGATCTTGAGCCAAGCCCCGGCAGAGAGCTGCGACCACCTCATCCAACGCCGGGCCAGGCAACGCCTGCGCCTGGGCCAGTTGTCCGAGGGCACTGGCAGCCCACAATCGCACTGCCGCGATATCCCCGGCCAACACTTCCAGCAACACCGGGTACGCCCGCGGATCCTTGGCATTGCCCAACGCCCACACCAAGCCTTTGCGCACATAGCCGTTCCAATCCCAGCGCAAGCCCTCGATCAGCACCTCCACCTCAGCGGGATCCGGATTCCGACCTAGGGCATAGGCTGCTCCCACCCGCACCAACGGGCAGGGATCCCGGACTAGGGCCAGCAGGGGTTTAACGGCGCGGGGTTCTTCGATCTCACAGAAGGCGCGGGCCGCCTGCATCCGCAAATAGGGATCCGGATCCTGCAACTGCTGCAGCATCAGCTCCACATCCACCTCCGGCGGTGAGTGAGGTGGCAGCTCGTCTAGGGGCTCAAGGGGAGAAAAAGCGTCTTCTTGCATGAAAGGGTGCCCAGGTGTTGGCGGAGGGGACGAGGGCAAAACTTGCCCTTCCCCAAGGCAAAAGCCAGAGCCACAACAACCAAACCAGCAGCAGAGTTGCTGCCCATCATAAACTGCCGGGATCCTCCATCTGATCTGCTCTTTCCGGTTGGGATCCCGGCACCCTAAGCAAGTCCGCTCCTTCCAACACCCGCGCCGAGCGGATCACATCTCCCACCTGGATGCGCTCCACCCACTCCATCCCCTCGGTGACGTAGCCGAACACGGCATAGCGCCCGTCCAAAATCGGCAGAGCAGAGAGGGTGATGTAAAACTGGGAAGAGGCTGAGTCAAGTGGGCTGGAACGGGCCATGGCCACCGCCCCCAAACGATGGGGCAAGAGCAACTTACTCAGAGCAGCGGGATCCTGGATCAAGGTGTTGTAGCGGGGGTAGGGTTCCCCACGCAGCTGAATTTCCAGGGGGATGGTGCGCAGGCGGTTGCTCCCCGGCTCTGTTGCACCCCCTGTGCCGTCACCACGGGGATCCCCACCCTGCACCACAAAAGGCTGCGGATCCTTTTCCACCCGATGGAAGGTGAGGCCATTGTAAAAGCCCCGCTGAACCAAATCCACGAACTGGCCGCCGGTCAGGGGTGCCGCTTCCCCGTGGATCGCCAAGATCACCTTGCCTACCCCCTCAGCAGTTTGCACCTCCATCTCCACCACTGCCTTCCCTTGCAGTTGCGGGCGGCTAGCATAGGCCGCCGGGATCCCAGAGGGGGATTCTGAGAGGGGGGGTGTACTGCGACAAGCCAACAGCCCGAGACAGAGGTATCCCAGAACTAAGCCCACTCCCACTCTGCAGCGGCTCATTCGCCCCAGCTTGGCGAATTTCATCTGCCCCTTCTCCTTCAATCCAATCTCCCACCCTCCAGGCGCTGCTCAACCCAGCAGGGATCCCTATCCAGGTGATTCAGATCCGCTGCGACAGTCCCAACTGCAAGGTGACGCTTTGAGCGCCATTGCTCACCCTCACACCGTAGGGGCTGATGGAGGTAACCCGCCACTCTGCTTTTACCGCATGGCCAACAGCCACCTGACGTACTACGTTGTCGATCAAGATCAGAGCCTTGGGGGCACCTGGATCGTGGATCAATCCCACCAGCTTCATTTGCGGCAGAGGCTGGGGTGGGATCCGCGCTGGCACCGGAGGCGCAGGTACCCTGGGGGGAGAGGGAAGACCAGCCCCTCTTGAAGCAAGAGGAGCGGCAACAGTCGGCGGTTTTGCCGGTTCGACCAAGACAGCCTTTGCAGAATCCTCAGGTGGAGCTTTGGGGTTTTCATCCACATCAGCAGCAGTGGGAAGCAAGGGCTCCTGGTGAGCATCGGAATGGGAAGAATTGGGTGCCTCAGCCAAGGGATCCCGAGTGGCCTGCGAAAAAACCACCGCCCGCGGGCGCAGGGTCATCCAAAAAGCCAACCCTGCCACCAAGGTAGCGGCCAAAGCCATACCCAGCAGTAATCCTCCGGCAGCAGAGAAGCGCCGGGAAGGCAGTGGGGGCCGTGTGCCGAGGTAAGGATATTCGCCGGCTTCTGACAGCCCCTCTTCCAAGCTGTTCTCCAAATCCTCGAACAGCTCATCCAACAGAGAATCTGCCTGCTTGACTTGGCCAGACCATGCCCAAGGGGAACGACGGCCTCTGCCCGCTGAAGCATCTAACCCGGACATACAACCTCCCTAGCCTGAGCGGCGGGGATCCCGAGGAGTTGAGACACTCAGCCAACAGTTGCCGTCTATCGCCCAAAGGCTCTCAAAGGAGCCGCATTTCCGGGTACTCGGTCAACAGCGCCTCTGCCGACAGGGTGTCTCCCTCCAACTGCGGCGTCCACAGCACTTCGATGGCCACAATCCGATCTGCCGGAATCGAAGCCAGCTGCAACAGGCACTGCCGCAGATCCGCCATGGAGTTAACTACAGGTAGTGTACCCAAGTTACCACGATACGCAACCAGTAGAGTTACCAGCAGGTACTCGCCAACATCTGGGATCCCAGCAGCAGATCGCTGCAGCGCCGCTTGGGAGACTTGTTGGATCTGGTTGTTGCGGTTGCTGAGGCTTTCGACGCTGAACTTGCTCCGTTCTTGTAAAGAGGCTTGATAGAACAGGGATTCGGCGCGGGAGAGGGGCAGCTTCTCCGCTTGGGCATGGCCATAGGCCCAGTAGTCGCTGTAGCGCATCAAGCCAAGGGTGACCTCTTGCAACAGTTGGCTCAGCCCTTCTGGCGACTGAGTATCCGCCTCCAGAGCCAGGGCGTTCATGTCTTTTTGCAGTTGCCGGGCGCTGGCCAGCAGTCCCACTTTTACCTGCGCAACAGTTACCTGGGGATCGCGAACCCCAATGCTATCGTCCCCTTCTTCGGATCTGATCCCCGAGCGCAGCGTCTGCACCAAAAAGCTACCTGCCCCAACCAAGAGCAGCAGCGTCAGCAGGCCGCCACCCCCCCCTCCCCAGAAAAAGGGCACCAGCAGCGGAAAACCAAAGCCGCCTCCATAGCTGGGGTAGACAGGAGCTGAGTAGTGCGGGCCAATCGAGCGGGGGGCAGAGAACGTCGGAGACCGGAAAGATCCGCCGCCAATGCGACCGCCACTGCGTGCCCAAACAGCGCCTATGGGAGCCAGGGCCAAGGTCAAGGCCAGGGCAATGGCCAGCAGAGGCCGGCAGACGCGACCGATTCGTTTCAGCATGATCACAATGTTTTCGTCCATCACGGGGCTAGTCTTTCTTAATTCTACGCTTTCTCGTTGGCGGGAATAGGGGCGGAAACCGATCCCCCACCCGGCCATCTCACTTGTTCAATTCTTCTGTGTTGATTCTTTGTGTACTGAGCCGGCCAATGACCGTCAACCAATCGAGGCAGAGCCATGCTACGGTCTGGAAGGTTGCCAGGAGGAGGGCAAACAACAGCAATGCAAACTCAGGCTAACGTCCAAGCCGAGGAAAGAGAGCGGGCATCTTCTCCACCCCGTGCCCAGATTCGGCTGTTGGTGGTGGATATCGATGGCACGATTGCCGGGCCTTCCAACCAGGTTTCAGAGCCGGTTCGGGAGGCCATTCAGAAGGCCAAAGCAGCAGGGGTGCGAGTAGCCATCGCTACGGGTCGCATGCATCGTTCTGCCGAGCGGTTCCACTACGCGATTGGGGCCGATATGCCCCTATGCAGCTACCAGGGGGCTTTAATTCGGGATCCCGATAGCCAAAAGACCCTAAAGCACTGGAGCCTGGACTGGCCGCTGGCCGAGGAGTTGTTGCAAGCGTTGCAGGATCAGCCGGTGGGGGTTCACCTCTACATCGATGACCAGCTCTACTTACGGGAGCTGAGCCCTCTCAGTCAGGCCTATGCTGAGCGCTCTCAGGTGCCGTTCCAGATGTTCTCTTCCGCCCAATACGGACGAAGCCCCACCAAGATCCTGGCTGTTTCTGAGGATACCGAGTTCCTGCAGGAATTGCAGGGATCCCTGCGGCGGCGGTATTCCCCTGACCAGCTCTACCTCACCCGTTCAGAGCCGATTTTTCTCGAGGCTACCCATCCGGCGGTGAACAAGGGCAATGCCGTTCGTTTTTTGGCCGAGGAAATGCTGGGGTTGTCGGCGGAGCAGGTGATGGCCATTGGCGATGGCGACAACGACATTGAGATGCTGCGGTATGCGGGGATCGGGGTGGCGATGGGAAATGCCTCGCCAGCTCTCTTGCCCCATGCCGATTGGATTGCCCCTCCTGTGGCAGAAGACGGGGTGGCGGCAGCCATCGAGACCTTCATCCTCAGCTAGGCAGGGATCCCATGCTGGGTCTGGCTTCTTCTCCCTTTCCTGAGGTCACCCTGCGTCCGGCGCAGCAACAGGCGTTGGCCTACCAATCGGGGCCGCTGGGGATCGCCGCCGTTCCGGGGAGCGGCAAGACCTTTATTCTGGAGCTGTTGATCGCCGATTTAATTCTCAATCGGGGGATCCCACCGGAGCGCATCGGGGTGTTCACCTACATGCGTTCGGCGCGGGGCAACTTGATCAGCCGCATCAATCAACGTTTGCAACGGGCGGGGTATCCGGATCGCTTTACCCAGGCCTTTACCCTGCATTCTTTGTCGTTGCGGGTGTTGCGGGAGGCCCCCAGCCGTTGGGAGGAGCTGTCTATTTTGGAGGGATACGAACAGGAGCGGTTGCTCAGCCGCCTGTGCCGCGCTTGGCTCGTCCGCCATACTCAGCTCTGGGAGCCGCTGATCCCCGGCGACAACAACCCGCAAAAGATCGCCCAAAACCGAGCCCAGTTCCGGCGCAGTTTCCAGCAGATGGTGCAGGTGGTCATCAGCAGGGCCAAGAATCTGCGCCTGGGGCCAGAAGTGATCCCCAGCGAGGGCTATCTGGGCTGGGCTGCTCCCATCTACGCCGGTTATCAAGCGGAATTGCGTCGCCTGGGCAAGTTAGACTACGACGACCTGGGCTGGCAAGCAGTGGATTTGATCGAGGGCAGTCCAGAGCTGCGGGAGCAGGTGCAGAACTGGTACGACTACCTGTTCGAGGATGAGGCCCAAGACAGTTCCCCCCTGCAGGAAGAGCTGCTGCGGCTGCTCAGCCAACGCACCGGCAACCTGGTGCGGGTGGGGGATCCCAACCAGAGCATCATGGGCACCTTTACCAGCGCCGAGCCGCGGCTGTTTCGCGCCTTTTGCCAGGCCAGTCCTCAGGTGGTGCTCTTGGATGAATCCAGCCGCAGCGCCCCCCAGATCATCGCTTTGGCCAACCGCCTGGTGGAGTGGGTGAATCAGCAGCACCCCATCCCGGCTTTGCGCACCGCTCTGGCCCCCCAGCCCATTCAACTGGCCACCTCCGGTGGCCAAAACCCCCCGGCCAGCGAGGGTGGTGTGGACTTTCTGCGGGTTGTCGGATCCCCGGAAGAGGAGCTGCAACAGGTGGCGCGGCAGGCCATTGCAGCCGCCCAAGCTTTTCCCGGCCAAACGGTGGCCATTCTGGTCACCACCAACGAGCTGGGGGGCAAAGCCCTCAGCTATCTCCAGGAAATGGGAGCGGAGCGGGTGATCGATCTGTTGCGGGGCAGTCCCAGTCAGCGGCGGGTGTTGTTGCAGCTCAAGGGAATCATCGACTGGTTTGCCCAGCCCACTGCCCCCACTCGCTTGGCTGCTGCTGTGGATTGCTTGGCGGATTGGGCGGGGATCCCACGTGCTGAACTGGGGCCGATGTTGAGCTGGATCCGCGCCTCTCTGCCGGAGCGGCTGCTGTTCCCCAACTTCGGCGAGGCTCCCGCTCTGCCCGATGGCCCGCCTTGGCAGAACTTGGGCAGGCTGCTGCGCACCCTTGCCGGTTGGCTCCGGGCCGGGCGCTCCCCTTGGCCGGAGGTGCTGAATGTGATCGTTCAAAGCCTCTACCGCAAGCCGGAAGAGCTGTTTGTGGGTCGCTATGTAATCGATCAGCTGGAGCAGGTGCTGGGATCCCTGCCCGAAACCGATTGGCAGGAGATCGCCCAAGAATTTCAAGTGATTCTGGATCACCGCCTCAACAACTTGCCTTCGGAGATCTTCGCCTTCGACCCCGAGCCGGGCAGCATCACTGTCACGACTCTGCATCGCGCCAAGGGGCTGGAATGGGATCAGGTCTTCATCCCCCAAGTGTCGGCCTACGAGTTTCCCACCCAGTACGGGGAGCGAACCCTGGGGCTGAAGTTTTTGGATGAAGTGGATATGCAGGCAGAGGCCCTGGCCCAGTTGCGACAGCTCAGCCCCAAAGGCGGCTGGGATCTGCAGGCCGACTCGGCCACCAAGCAAGCCTTTTTGGACTTGGCAGCGGAGCGGCTGCGGCTGCTGTATGTGGGCATCACCCGCAGCAAACGACGGCTCACCCTCTCGGTATCCACCCAATCTCGCTTTGGCACAGAGCAGAGTTCATCTTTGGTGTTTCGGGTGTTAAGTCGCAGTTTTAGGGCCGGTTGACCGGGTGAGTCTCTCGTTCTTCATGGATTGGCAACCTGCTAGCATGGCTAAGCCCGATAGCGCTTGCGCGCCGCCTTGCGGCAATGGGGCAGTCTTTCAGAAGCTATGGATATTCTGCAATGCAACCTCGGCGTATTGCCCGCGAACTGGCCCTGCTGGGGGTCAATCAACTGCCAGCCACGGCGGCCAAACTGAGCGAAAAACAACTGGAGGACTTGCTGCTGGCAGCCATCCGCGCCCTGAGTGAAGAGACCCATGAAACCCTCTCCACAGCGGCGGCGGAAATCCAGCGCAGCGACCGTTTGTTGCACGAGAGCGATCCTCTATTGTTGGCCGATTCGGATCCCAAGGAAGAGGGTGGATCCCGCTCCGTCACCCTCCGCCTTCAGCAGGCCCAACGACACCTGCAGCGCCTGGAAATCACTCTGAAGGAGGCGGACGTTCCTGACCCCAATGCCTTACGGGGGGAATTGCTGGAGCTAATCCAGCAGGTGCAAGTGGCCCTCGGCAACGCCGGCCAAGCCTTAGAACACCTGGAACAGCGGCTGCACAGCGTCCGCCACATCTTGGATGAGGTTGTCCAGTTGTCCCAAAGAGCAGTCAACCGGGTGGGCGTTGCCCTGTCCATGCCGGAACTGTTGTACATTGCCCAATCCCAAGAAGTGCGCGCCTACGCTTTGCAACTGTTAACTGCCCTGCGAACCCACAAGGAGGCGATTGATGCTCGTTTGCAAAAGGCTTTGGTGGGTTGGCAATTGCAGCGGGTTGGTCGGATCGAACGAGATATCCTGCGCCTAGCGGTGGTGGAGATGGAAATACTGGCCAGCAGCCCCGTGAAGGTTGCCATCAACGAAGCTGTAGAATTGGCCAAAAAATACGGGGATCCTGAGGCCGCCGCTTTCGTCAACGGAGTGCTGCGACGGGTAGTGGACAGCCAGATGGAGACCCACCGGGGTCGGGATCCCTCCCTCCCTGGTTCTGGTTCCGGGGGCTGAGCAGATCACTGGGGATCTTCCTTGCCAGGATAAAAGTCGGGATCCATCACCTGCTCAAATGTGTAGGGACACTGGGCAGGCAGATCTGCTTCAGACAATGGCGTTTCTCTCACCACCAACAGGATCCCGTCCTGGTGAGCCTCTTGCAGGGCTGCCGAAAGATCGGGCTTGAGGCTGGGACTGTCTTTGAGCAATCGCTGGATCTGGCGGCGTTGTTCAGTAATCGTTGCCCGCCAACTTTTGCCTCGCAGGTGGGGTTGCAATTGCCACTTCAGCAAATGCCCTACCAGGATCCCCAGCCGGTGCAGCAATTCCCGGCGTTCTTGCCTGCCCAAAGCCTCGATTTCCTCCACCAAGTTGGCGATATCCAGTTGATCCCACTGCCCCGATTTCAGCAGTGCGGCTTGCTTTTGCGTCCAGGCATAGAAGTCGTACTCGTAAAGTTGCATGCTTCATTGCCTAACTGGGCACTGGCCAAGGAGATCTTACTGACCCCGAACTACCCCTTTTTACCTTGAGCTCATTGATTTCCCGGACTAGGCCAAGTCCGGGAATGCTTGCGGAAAGCGGGTTTTGCCGGTTGACTGGGAGAAGCGGGCGATGAGACTCGAACTCACGACATCCAGCTTGGGAAGCTAGCGTTCTACCACTGAACTACGCCCGCGTAAATCAATCTCAAGTTTAGCAAGCTGAAACCCTTGCTGAATCTAACCTATCACGTTCCCGACCCCTTGAGTAGGTGGGGAGTCGGGGGGCATATTTTGCCCGCAATTTGACCAGCAGGGAATGACGTCGAGAGACAAAGCTATCGTGCATGCTGGGGCAGGGCGAGAGTGGGTTAATCATCTTTCACATGGGATCCCTGGTACAACTGAGGCAGTATGCAGTATTCTGTCTGCGGCCTATGTCCAGCATCCTCCTGCTCTCCGGTAGTCCCAGCACTCCTTCTCGCTCAGAAGCCGTTTTACATCACGCTGCCGGGATCCTGTCCGATCTGGGATTGACCACTCAGTTTGTTTCGGTGCGGGATTTGCCCCCAGAGGATCTGGCACTGGCCAAGTTCGATAGCCCTCAACTCAAGGCAATTCAGCAAAAGGTGGCCCAAGCTACCGGGATCGTCATCTCTGCTCCCGTTTACAAAGCCTCCTATCCAGGTGTGTTGAAGGCACTGCTGGATTTGCTGGATCAAGACGCCTTTACCGGTAAAGTGATTCTCCCCATTGCCACCGGGGGAACCCTGGCCCATCTGCTGTCCATCGACTTTGCGATGAAACCTGTGCTGGCGGTGATGGGGGCAACCCACATCCTGAGAGGGGTTTATATCCTGAGTTCTCAAATTCAGTTGGACGCTGCCGGAACACTACAGCTAGAGGCCGACATCGAGGAACGTCTGCGAGCAGGGCTGCAGGCACTTGCGCAGGCGGTGAAATAGAAGAAATCAGAATTTTGCGGAGACTGGCCGAATACGGGATTGGTGCCCTAGGCCCGGAACCGGTTGCGGCAATCTATTCCGAAAAGTGCATAGGTGATTGCCCAGTCAGGCCCGAGAAGCCGCGGAAGAGCCGACGGCAAGGGATCCCTTTTGCGGGTATGGCCGGATTAAATTTCTATAAATCCCCCAAAAAACCTGCAAAACCGTAAGTTATGATACAGACATAGGATAAATCGTTCATCTCTGCAGTTGGCTCACCAGTGGCCTGGAGCTGTGCAGAGACGGAAGTAGGGGTCTTCCCGAAGGAACGCGCCTCAACTGAATCGCGCCACTCTCTCCGTGGCTTACGGTTCAACAACAACAAACTCAACCCTTCGTTGATGGAGGCGACTTATGAAACTCTCTTTCCGTGGCAACACCTTTGACTACGTTCCCGCGCATACTCAGCTCAGTGATGAGGAGTTGCAAGCTCAGTATCGCGGTCAAACCTTCTGTGTGCACCACACCAGCAAGAAAGCGATGCCTCACCCTCATCAGCCCCTGACCTACCGGGGCGTAAGCTACTGAGGTGAATACTGTTTGCCCTTGTAGGTGAGGTGGGGATCCTCTGGAGATCTCCATAGAGATTCGGAAAAGACCGAGCGGCCCCGTTTGGGGTCGTTTTTTGAGGCAAAGCAACACCCCCAGAAGGAGCAGCACCCGTTCCACCTGAGAAGCAAGTAGATGGGTCTGGGCCTGCCGAGTTGAGTTTGAACGAGCTGAGTTTGAAATGGGAGCGATGCCGAGACAGGGTGCGCTAAGATGAGGTTCCAAGCGATAATGGCTTTGGCAACTTGCCCTACGGGGATCCGCTGCGATGGAAGCGTTTTTCGAGTTTCTCTGGTCGGCCTCAGCCATCTTGCTGGTGATCTTGGTGCTGCTGCACAGCCCCAAGGGAGATGGGTTGGCGGGCATTGGCGGGCAGGCCCAGTTGTTCTCCAGCTCCAAGAGTGCTGAGCAAAACCTCAACCGCATCACCTGGACGGTAGCGACCCTTTTCCTCTCCATCAGCGTGGTGTTGGGAGCGGGCTGGCTCTCGGCAGCCACAGGGCCATAGGGATCCCTTTCCGTGTTGGCGATTTACCTGCATGGATTCGGCTCTGGGCCGCAGTCGGCCAAGGCAACTTTCTTTCGGCAGCGGCTGCAGCAGGTGGGGATCCCTGTTCAGGTGCCTGATCTGAACCAGGACAATTTTGCCCAGCTCACCCTGACCCGCCAGATCCAGCAGGTTTCCAGCCAGCTTGCCGAGATGAACTACCCGCCTGTCACTCTCATCGGCTCTAGCTTGGGGGGCCTGGTGGCTGCTTGGGTTGCCGAACGACAACCTTGCGTGCAGCGCTTGGTGCTTTTGGCGCCGGCTTTTGGCTTTTTAGGCCATTGGCTGCCGCGGCTGGGGGCAGAGGCGGTGGAGACTTGGCAGCGAACCGGACAGCTCATGGTGTTTCACTACGGAGAAGGCCGCCCTCTCCCTTTGGAGTACGGCTTTGTTGCCGATGCCCAACGCTACCCGGATGGGGCGTTGCGACGGCCTGTGCCCACCTTGATTGTGCACGGGATCCAAGACGACACCATCCCCATTCAAGCCAGTCGAGACTATGTGGCCCGTCGCCCCTGGGCCCAACTGGTGGCGGTGGAGAGTGACCACGCCCTGACGGATGTGTTGGATCCCATCTGGCAGATCACCAGCCGCTTCTGCGGGTGGGGGATGGAGACGGGGCAGTAGGGTTGTTAAGAGGATCCCTGTCCCGTGCTTGCCCATTCGCGAAAGCGTCGCGTAGCGATAATGTCTATGCAATCCAAAGTGCTGTGCCTACAACAGGGGAAGGCTGACGTGACTGCCGGCTTGCTCTTCGATATGGACGGGGTGATTGTGGATTCGGAACCGATCCATGCCCGCGCCGGGGCCATTGCCCTGCAACGCTGCCACCTATCCCTGGATTTGGCCCCCATCTCCCTGCAGTTCAAGGGGCGCACCGACCGCGACATGTTCGAGTACCTTGTCCAACACCAGACGGACACCCCACCTGCAGAACGGCCCCTGCTGGTGCAGCGCTTGATCGAGGAAAAGGCCAAGGCTTTTGGCGAGCTGCTGGCAGAGGTACCCCTGGTGCCGGGGGTGCTGGAGTTTTTGGCTGCCAGCCGCCAGCGCTTTTCTGCCCTGGCCGTCACCACTTCGGCCATCCGCCGGGATCAAGCGCAGATTTTCCAGCGCTTCGACCTGCACCGCTGGTTTGACGCGGTGATTACTGCCGAAGACATTCAGCGGGCCAAGCCCGACCCAGAGCCTTACCTGAAAACGGCTGCCGCTGTGGGGTTGGATCCGGCGTTGTGTTGGGTGATTGAAGATTCTACCCATGGGATCCGCGCCGCTAAGGGGGCTGGCTGTTTTGCGGTGGGCCTCACCACGGCTTTCACCGCCGAGGAACTGCGCCACGCCGGGGCAGATGTGGTGGTGGACAGCTTTGCGGAGTTGGCCACACTCCTGTTCGCGAGAGCGTCGCGTAGCGATAACCTGCCTGTGTAGGGAGCCCAGCCCATTCGCGAGAGCGTCGCGTAGCGATATGCCAGCACCCACTTTTTTGCGGCAGGCCCTGGATCGCTATCCGTTTGCTTCGCGGCGACGGGTGGTGATGGGCAGACAGGGATCCGTGGCCACCAGCCAACCTTTGGCGGCAATGGCGGGCATGGAGATGTTCTGGGCGGGCGGCAATGCTGTGGATGCAGCCGTGGCAATGGCGGTGGCTTTGACGGTGGTGGAGCCAACCTCCAATGGCATTGGCGGCGATGCCTTTGCTCTGGTGTGGGAGGGGGGGGAGGAGGGTCAGCTGTACGGGTTGAATGCTTCCGGTCGCAGCCCAGCCGCCCTGACGCCGGAGCGGTACCGGGACCATGGGCGGATCCCCCCCTACGATTGGTTAGCGGTGACGGTGCCGGGGGCAGTTTCCGCTTGGCAGACCTTGCACCGGCGCTGGGGAAAGCTGCCGTTCGAGCGTCTGTTTGTGCCTGCCCTTCGTCTGGCGCAAGAGGGATTTCCGGTCTCTCCCCGGGTGGCCCAACTGTGGCAGGCGGCGGAGTCCATCTATTTGCCCCTGCCAGATCCCCGCCACGAGGCCTTCAAGGCCGTTTTCTTTCCCCAAGGGCGTGCCCCACGGGCTGGGGAGCGCTGGAGCAGCCCCCTGCATGCCCAAACCCTAGAAGAGATTGCCCGTAGCGGTGGGGAGAGTTTTTACCGGGGGGAGCTGGCGGAGAAGTTGCTGGCTTTCTCGGAGGCTACGGGCGGCTTCCTGTCCCCCGCCGACTTGGCCCAGCACCGGGCCGATTGGGTGGAACCCATCCATACAGATTACCGCGGCTACACCGTCTGGGAGATCCCCCCCAACGGGCAGGGCATTGCCGCTTTGATGGCGCTCAACCTTTTGGAGGGTTTTGAGCTGGGTCGGATCTCCTACGATGCCGGCGAGCGCTATCACCTGCAGATTGAGGCAATGAAGCTGGCCTTTGCCGATGTGAGCCGACAGGTGGCAGATCCGGAGTATGTGCGGGTCAGTCCTGCCCAGATGCTGGATAAGGCTTATGCGCAGCGGCGGCGGCAGTTGATCGGGAGGGAGGCGATCCCCCTGGCCCAGCCAGGGCTGCCGGAGGGGGGAACGGTTTACCTGGCTGCAGCTGATGGTGAGTTGATGGTGTCTTTGATTCAGTCGAATTTCGATGGCTTCGGCAGTGGTCTGCTGGTTCCGGGCACGGGCATTGCTCTCCACAACCGCGGCACGGGTTTCACCCTGGAGCCCGGCCATCCCAACCAGGTGGGCCCCCGCAAGCGCCCCTACCACACGATCATCCCCGCTTTTCTATCCAGAGAAGGGATCCCCCTCGGCCCTTTTGGTGTCATGGGGGGGGCAATGCAGCCCCAAGGCCATGTGCAGGTGGTGGTGAATTTGGTGGATTACGGCCTAAACCCCCAGGCGGCTCTGGATGCGCCCCGCTGGCGAGTGCTGTGGGATCAGGGGATCCCGCAAGTGGCCCTGGAGAGCACAGTGCCGCCCCAGGTGGTGCGCGAACTCTCCGCCCGCGGCCATGCAGTGCAGGTGGTGGACGCAGAAGAGGATTGTGGTCTTTTTGGCCGGGGACAGATCCTCTTGCGGGATGGGGATCACTTCATTGCGGCTTCCGAACCCCGTGCCGATGGCCTAGCCCTGGCGTGGTAGAAGGCTCAACTCATCACCATGCCACCATCGATGGCAAAAACCTGTCCCGTGATGTAGGCCGCCGCCGGATCTGCCGCCAAAAAACGCACCAGCCCCGCCACTTCTGCCGGGGATCCCAGTCGCCCCAGGGGGATCTGCGCCAAAATCGGGCCAGGATCCAGTTTTTCGGTCATTTGGGTGGTGATGAACCCCGGTGCTACGGCGTTGACGGTGATGTTGCGGCTGGCCAGCTCCCGGGCTGCCGTCTTGGTGAGGCCCACCACCCCTGCTTTGGCGGCGCTGTAGCTGGCCTGGCCGGTATTGCCCACCAAGCCCACCACCGAGGTGATGTTGATGATGCGCCCCTGGCGCTGCTTCACCATGATCTTGGCGGCTGCCTTCAGGCAGAGAAAGACCCCCGTCAGGTTGAGATCCAGCACCGCCTGCCAATCTTCTGGCTTCATGCGCAGCAGCAGGGTGTCGCGGGCCATGCCGGCATTGTTCACCAGCACATCCACCCGACCCCACCGCTCCATCACCTGGGCAAACAGGCTCTCCACCGCCTCTGGGCAAGACACATCGGCGGCCACAGGGATCCCTTCTCCCCCCAGGGCCGCGATCTCCTCCACCAGGGACTCGGCTTCGGCAGCGGAGCGGGCGTAGTTGATCGCCACTTTTGCTCCAATGGCCCCCAGGTGCAGGGCAATCGCCCGGCCAATGCCCCGGCTGGCTCCGGTGACCACAGCCACCCGGTCTTGGAGGGAAGGCAAAGGGAGAAGCTCAGACATAAGCGGCAGGTTCCTCGTGATTCGGACAGCGTGATTAGGACAGCCGCAACAGTATAGGATGCTTTGGGGCCGTCTGGCTGCCACGGACTTCCCGGCAACCGCCTGCGCCATGTCCGTCCTAACCGCCGTTCGCGCTACTTGGATGGAGTCCTTCGGCATAGGCAGGAGGGATCCCACGGCTCTGTGCAGTCACCCTGCCCGCAAGATGTGTTGACGGACGGATTCCCAGACCAACGGGCGAGCAGAGCCGGACTATGATCAAAGGCTAGGCCGCAGCAGAGCATGCCTCTAACCCCCAAAACCCTGAACTTTGCTGAATTTACTGAGCTTTAGGCGGTTTGGCAAAAGTCATTGAGAGGGATATAGTAGACCAAGTTTCCCCCTGATCCTTGAGTCCACCGCAACGGTTGCCGGGAAGTGAAGGGGGAAAGCGCTCGGGGGGTATTCCTCAGGGCTTTGCGGGATACCGCCTTCCTGCTCAGAGATAGGCAGGATGCGATCGCTTCTTTCCTGAACCATGTTCAGGAGAGTTCAGCGTGAATGTATCAGGAACTGTCCATGCAAGTGGAGTTTCGCGAGTGCGATCCGGGAAATCTGTGGATCTGGTTTGAGTTTGCCGAGCCGCCGGTCGAAGCTGAGCTGGAGTACCTCAACGAGGTGCTGGAGTCGTGGTACGTGTTGGGCAAACTGGGGGGATTTAACGCCGAGCGTCTGGTGGCCCAAGAGGCCGAGGTGGATCTGAGCTATCTGGAGTATCCCAACGAATCGGAACCCTTGCCTTCCCTAATGCACAACATGGGATCCCTGGAAGAGAAGGACAACTGGGCCCGCTGCTGGTTTGATCTGGGCACCGCCGATGCGATGGCGCTGGATGTGTTGATCAACGCCCTGCGCACCCTCAGCCTGGAATACATCGGCCTCAGCCGCGTGATTATCGGCGGGCAAAATGAGGATTGGCCAACGGCGGATCCGGAGGAGATGGATGACATGGATGACTACGATCTAAACGGCTATGTGCGGGATCACAGGGAGGAGGAAGGAGGGCTG
Organism: Thermostichus sp. OS-CIW-31; assembly: GCF_054060305.1. Taxonomy (NCBI): domain Bacteria; kingdom Bacillati; phylum Cyanobacteriota; class Cyanophyceae; order Thermostichales; family Thermostichaceae; genus Thermostichus; species Thermostichus sp. OS-CIW-31. The sequence continues at coordinate 16,790 of NZ_JBSSDA010000005.1, forward strand.
GAATAGCGGGATCCCTGCCTACTCCAAGTAGCCCAGCTCTTGCATCTGCCGCACCAAGTCGGCATCGCTTTCCACATTCACCTTGCGAGGAGCCGTGCTAGGCCGCCGGGACTCTGCCCAGCTCACCCAGGCTCTCAGCCCATGCTGTAGGCGAGCCAGCCAAGCCTGGGGGGAAAGTGATCCCCAGCCGGCTTCCCCCGCCGACCCGTCGTGACAGCGTTGCGGATCAGCATCAGGGAGAGAGGACACGGGATCCCCGTTGCCGACCCAAAGCAGATCCCGCAGCTCCGCCGGATCCTGCTCCAGGTTGTAGAGGCTGGGGCGATCCCCCGTTTGGATGAGCTTGGTCATCCCCTCATAGAGGGCACGGCGGATGTCGTAACAGGCACGCGCCCGCAGCAGGCTGTCGTTACGGCTTTCCATAGCCCGAATGAGGAGGTGGGGCGGGAAGGCTTCGCTGAGCACTGTTCCCTGCTCGGGATCTTCCCCTGCCAAGGTGCGGGCCAAGCTGAGGCGGGCGACCTCGCGGCGGAGCTTGAGGCTGACACAGGGGGCACCGTTGGGGGAAAGGTTGGGGCTAAAGCCGGCAGCTTCCAGGAGGGTATGGAAGAGGCGGCGGGTGGAAACGGGGGTGGCAATGCGTTTTCCTGCCGGGAAGTGGCCGGGATAGCGCAGGATGAGGGGCACGCGGATCAGCTCTTCGTAGACCACAAAGGCGTGGCCGACGAAGTCGTGTTCTCCCAGGCCTTCGCCGTGATCGGCGACGATGGCCACCAGCGTGTTCTGCTCCAGGCCGGTGTGGCGCAGGGTGTCGAAGACGGATCCCAGTAGGTGATCTTGGTAGGCCACCTCAGCATCGTAGATATCCCGCAGCACCTGCGCTTGCAGTGGAGAAAGGGGCTGCGGCAGGGGCGCCATCCAGCGGTAGGGCTGGGCGTTGTATTGGCGCAAAAAGTCGCGGGCCTCGCGGTTGCTTTTGAAATAGGGGGCGTATTTCTGCACAAAGGGCTCCGGCGGCCAGTAGGGCAGATGGGGCTCCATCAGGTTGACAAAGCAAAAGAAGGGCCGTGCTCCGGGATCCGACCGGCGGCGGGCCATCTGCTGCAGGTAGCGGTTGAGGTCGGCAATCGAGGCGGCGGTGTTGCCTTTGAAGTTGAGCAGGCGGGTCCAGAGGGAGGCAAACCAGGGGTGCAGCGCCAGCTGGAAGAGGGTGTCGGAGCGGGCAAAGGCGTTTTGCACCGGATAGGAGAGCCGCCGCCAAAATTGGGTGTAGGCGGCCAGCCAGCGGTTCAAGGGGGCGGGCAAGGGGGTGCCTTCGGGGGGGCGGGTGGGCAGAGCGCCACCGTAGTTGTAAAAGGTTTCAAAGCCGCGCCGCAAGCCGTTTTTCAGGATCCCCACCAGAGGGTTGTTGCAAAAGCCCACAGTGGTATAGCCGCTCAGCTGCAACAGCTCTGCCAGGGTGGGCAAGGCGGGGCTCAGCTCCAGATCTGCTTGGACGGTCTGGTGGGTGCTGGGGTATTCCCCCGTAAACAGGGAAGCGTGGGAGGGGATGGTCCATTGGGCGGGGGCAATGGCCCGCTCGAAGAGGGTGGATTCGGCAGCCAGCCGATCCAGGTTGGGGCTGGTGGGCAGTTGGCGGGCACGCTCCGCTTCCGACCAGTAGCAGGAGAGACGATCTGCCCGCTGGGTATCCAGCACGATCAGCAGGATGTTGGGGCGTTCTGCAGCAGCGCCAGCCCTGGCGGGGAAACATCCTGTTTGCGTCAGCGAGACGGAGTCCTTAAAACTCACCACAACCCACCTGATACGTTTCTTAAAGTATCCCTATCCTGCCATGCTCTCGGCCAGCTTTCTGCTTCCCCCACCGCCTCCTCAGGGCAAAGTGAGCTGGGTTTGGCTGTTGCCTTGGATCCGAGCAGTGTTGGCCTGCCAATCCAGGATCCCTTGGTTGCCTCTGACAGTCAAAGCCTGGCCGGGCTGGCGGTAGCGCACGTTGCCTCGGGCTTGCAACTGGGTGGAGCCGATGCGCCATCGAATCTCTTGGGCTTCCAGCTCTTGCCCTGTCTGCTCGGCTTTGGCCTTCACATTGTCCAGCAAGCGCAGCTCGGCAAAGGGCAGGGGAGCCCGCAACTGCTCGCCCCTGAGGCGCAAAGCTTGTAAGGGAGCGTAAACCTCTACAGACCCTACTGCCTGCACTTCCCCGACGCCAAATTGCCACAGAAAACGGCTGGCAGCCAGCTCCAGATCCGGATCCCGGTACTCTGCCCGCACCGGCTGAGTGGGATCCAGGTTCTCCAACTGCATCTGGGCTTGGCCAAAATCAACGAGCAGCCGCTCCCCCTGCAGGGATCCCTGGCCCTCCAACAGCTCCACTTTCACCTGGCCCTCAGCTTGGAGGAGGCGCTGTTCCGGCAGCCATTCCACCCGCTGGGCCTGCAGACGCAGGTTGTCTCGCTCCGATTCCACCTCGACTTGACCCCTCAATTCCAGACGTCGTTCGCCGGGGTAGGCAGAGCCTTGCTCGGCGCGGGTGCGGATGGCGCGGTTGTCTTCGTCGAAGAATTCCCCCTCAACGGCCTGCAAATGGGCGGATCCCAACTGCACAGGAGTGGCGCTGCCTTCGGAGGGGGGCTCGTATTCGGCCAGGCGAGCCTGTAAGCGCCAAAGAATGCCGCCGTCGGGCCTGGCTTGGGTGAGGGTGATGTCTTCGTAGATCAACTGGGGGGTGGGAATGGGATCCGCAGGTGTGGGATCCCTGTCTGGGGATGGCTCCAGCGCTCCGCAGGCAAGGCTCAACAGGGCCAAAGCTGCCAGGGAGCTGAGGATGGACAAAGACCTGGACTGCATGGATCTTCCTTGGGGGCTTTCTCCCCTACCCTAGCTTTCTTAGGACTCCGTCCCGCTGGCGCGATCAGCCGTATCCTTCCGCTGTGCCGGACGGGATCCCGCTCTCGGCAAACCCGTGGCATCATCAGGGCAAGGGGTTTTCGGGGGCAAGCGTGACCCAACTGTTGCAACTTTTCATTTACGGCCTTGTCTTGGGCAGCATCTACGCCCTGGGAGCAATTGGGGTGTCGCTGACCTTTGGCATTTTGCGCTTTGCCAACTTTGCCCACGGGGATCTGATGACCCTGGGGGCCTACTTCGGCCTGACATTTGTTGGGTTGGGTTGGCCAATTGGGGTCAGCCTGCTCCCGGCAGCTTTGGCCACGGTACTTTGTGCAGTTGGGATCGACCAACTCATTTATCGCCGCCTGCGCCGGGAGGCACCAGTGATCTTGCTCATTTCTTCTTTTGGCACCGCCCTGATTCTGCGCAGCCTGGTGCAGATCATCTGGGGGCCCAACAATCAGGTGTACCGCAGCGGGATCCAGTTGCCGTGGCGGCTTGGAGAGCTGCGCATCAAGCCCGATTGGGCAGTGATCCTGGTGGGAACAGCCCTGTTGGTGGTGGCCCTGCATCTTTTCTTACAACGCACGCGGGTGGGCAAAGCGATGCGGGCCATGGCCGACAATTTTGAGCTGGCCAAGATTACCGGCATTGATACAGAGCGGATCGTCCTCTGGACTTGGGCCATTGGCGCAGCCTTGGCCTGTGCAGCAGGTGTGTTCCTGGGCATGGATACCCGTCTGCACCCCACCATGGGCTGGCGGCTATTGCTGCCCATTTTTGCAGCGGCCATTCTCGGCGGCATTGGTCGCCCTTACGGGGCCATTGCCGGAGGAGTGGTGATCGGCCTGGCGGAAGAATTCTCGACCTTGGTGATCAACCCGGCCTATAAAACCGGGGTGGCCTTCGCCATATTGGTATTGCTGCTGATCTTCCGACCCACGGGATTGCTGGGATCCCCGGGTGGGGGGGATGTCTGATGTTGAGCTACGGCATTTTCTTTTTGATTTTGGTGGGGATCTACGGCGTGCTGGTGCTGGGCCTCAATATCCAGTGGGGCTACGCCGGCATGTTCAACATCGGGGTGGGGGCTTTTTTTGCCGTGGGAGCCTATGCCAGCGCCATTGTCACCACACCCCCAAGCGCCGAGCATTTGGGCGGCTTCAATCTGCCCTTTTGGGTGGGTTTTGCCATAGCTGTGGCTGTCGCCGGGGCGATTGCCTTTTTGATCGGGTTGATTACCCTGAAGCTGCGTTCCGACTACTTGGCCATCGCCACCATCGGCATTGCTGAGATCATCAGCCAAATCCTGAGAAATGAGGGCTGGCTGACCAATGGCGTACGGGGAATTACCCGCATTCCACGACCCTTTCGCGGCTGGATCCCAGGTCAGGATACTCTTCTCTACTTGGGCTTGGTGCTGTTGATCTTGGCGGTGGTCTATTGGGCTGCGGAGCGGGCCTATCGCTCCCCTTGGGGGCGGGTGTTGCGGGCCATTCGCGAGGATGAACCGGCAACCCTGGCTGCCGGCAAAGATGTGCTCCAGTTTCGCCTGCAGGCGTTTGTGCTGGGATCCATGCTCATGGGGTTGGCGGGGGCCCTCTACGCCCATTTTGTCAATTTCATCAGCCCAGAAGCCTTTCAACCGGAGTTTGCCACCTTTATCGTTTGGGTAATGCTGATCGCGGGGGGCAGTGGCAACAATCGCGGCGCCTTGCTGGGAGCGCTGGTAATTTGGGGGGTGTGGTCGGGCAGCGAGTGGCTCACCAACCGTTTGCCGCCCCAGTGGGCCACCCGGGCTGGCCCTTTGCGCATTTTGTTGATCGGGATCCTGCTCCAGGTGATTCTTCTGACGCGCTCTCAAGGATTGTTGCCTGAACGTCCGCCCAAGCCCGTCTTGGGCACTTCTCCTTCGCCTAAGCAGAACCCCGCAGGATAGGATTGGGTCGGCTCCAGCTGTTGTTGACGTGTTTGAGATAACCCAGCCCTCTGTCGTCATGACTCCGCGTCCCAAGGAAACTGACCCTTCCTGGCCACCCTGCAACCCCGACACGACGGGCTGCCCCCCGGATGCCGGACAACCAGGGATCCGGACTACACCCATCCAAGAGGGCTATGCTCTGCCGGAGCAGTATTTCAACCGGGAGCTGAGCTGGATTGAATTCAATGCCCGGGTTTTGCACGAGGCCCTGGATGAGCGCACACCTCTGCTGGAGCGGCTGAAGTTTCTGGCCATCTTTGAGAGCAACCTGGACGAATTTTTCATGGTGCGGGTGGCGGTGATCCGTCGTCAGTTGGAAACGGGCGTGTTGGTGCTAACCCCGGATGGCCTTACACCGCAGCAGCAGTTGCAGCAGATCTCGAGCCACCTGCGCCCCCTGATTCGAAAATTGCACACTTGCTTCCGGCAGGAACTGGTGCCCAAGCTGGCGGAACAGGGCATTCACATCCGCGATTTTTCCGAGCTGGCCGAGTCGGAACGGCAGGAGCTGCGGGACTACTTTGAGAGGCGTTTGTTTCCAGTGCTCACCCCCTTGGCGGTGGATCCAGGCCATCCCTTTCCCTACATCTCCAACCTCAGCCTCAGCTTGGCGGTAGTGGTGCGGGATCCAGAGACTGGCAAGGAGCATTTTGCTCGCGTGAAGGTGCCCAACACCTTGCCCCGCTTTGTGCCGCTGCGGGATGGGGTGAGCTTTGTGCCGCTGGATCAGGTGATTGCCCACCATCTGGAAGCGCTGTTTGTCGGCATGCAGGTGCTGGAGTACTACCCCTTCCGCATCACCCGGGATGCCGATCTGGAAATCCAAGAGGACGAGGCGGACGATCTGCTGGCTGCCATTCAAGAAGAGCTGCGCAAGCGCCGCTTCGGCTCGGTGGTGCGCATGGAGATTGCCAGCCAAACTCCGGCAGCCATCCGACAACGGCTCAGCGAAGAGATGCGCCTCAACAGTGACTCGGTGTACGAAGTGGATGGCCTCTTGAGTATGGGGGGGGTGATGGCGTTTCTCAGCCTGGATCGGCCCGATTTGAAGGATCCCCCTTGGGGGCCGGTCACCCCGCCCCGCCTGCGCACTGCCTCGGTCAGCGATGAGCCGGTGGATATCTTTGCCGTCATCCGGGAAGGGGATCTGTTGGTGCATCACCCCTACGATTCTTTTGCCGCCAGCGTGGAACGGTTTTTGGAGGAGGCCGCCAACGATCCGCAGGTGCTCACCATTAAGCAAACCCTCTACCGCACCTCCGGCGACTCGACGGTGGTGAAATCCCTCATTCAGGCCGCCGAAAACGGCAAGCAGGTGGCCGCTCTGGTGGAGCTCAAAGCCCGTTTCGACGAAGAAAACAACATCCTCTGGGCCAAAAAGCTGGAGAAAGCCGGGGTCCACGTGGCCTACGGCCTGCCGGGGCTGAAAATCCACTGCAAACTGGCTTTGGTGGTGCGGGAAGAGGAGGGATCCCTGCGCCGCTACGTCCACATCGGTACCGGCAACTACAACCCCAAAACCGCCCGTATCTATACCGACCTAGGGCTGTTCACTTGCGATGAGACCCTCTGCAACGATGTTACGAAATTGTTCAACCTACTGACGGGCTACTCACGGCAACGGCAATTCCGCAAGCTCTTGGTGGCCCCCAGAACCCTACGCCAAGGCATGGAAGCCCTGATCCGCCGCGAGATGCGCCATGCACAAGCGGGGGGCCAGGGGCGTATCATCGTCAAGATCAACTCTCTCACCGACCCGGAAATGATCCGGCTGCTCTACGAGGCCAGCCAAGCCGGGGTGGAGATCGACCTCATTGTGCGGGGCATGTGCTGCCTCAAGCCGGGGATCCCCGGCCTAAGCGAACGCATCCGCGTGATCAGCATCATCGGGCGCTTCCTGGAGCACTCCCGCATCTTCTACTTCTACAATGGCGGCCAGGAAGAGTACTTCATCGGCAGTGCCGACTACATGACCCGCAACCTGGATCGGCGCGTTGAGGTGGTTACCCCTGTGGAGGATCCCGCGTTGCAGCGGGAGCTCAAGGCAATCTTGGACATCTGCCTGACGGACAACCGGCAAGCCTGGGAGTTGCGCCCTGATGGCACCTACGTGCAGCGGCAACCCAAGCCAGGAGAGCCTGTGCGCTCCACCCACCAACGCCTGATGGAGCGGGCCGCCAGCCGCATTTAGCAGGATGACTCTCACTGCTAACCTCTCTCAGAGGGAGAGAGGAGCAGCCTCGCCGCTATCGGGAATGGCCACCAAAGCTCAGGATCCGGTGGTCTTGGCGGCCTCGGCCTCTTCCTCGCCCAGCGCAATTACCCGTTCCGTGGCCTGCAACGAAGACTGCAAGCTCTCCAACTTTTCCCGGCTGGCGCGGTTCAGCCACGACTCGATTGCATTCACCAAGAGCTGATCCACAGAGAACCAGCCGCCCCCATTCACCGCAAAGGCCAGGAAGATCGCTGCGTAAATGGCCGACAGCTCCAGATAGGGAACGCTAAAGCCGGCCACTTTGATGTGGTGGAACATGGCCACTGCCATCGTGGCGAACAAGCCCAGTGCTGCCCCGCGGGTCAACAAACCCAACGCCACCATGGGGGCTGCAATCAGCTCGGTATAGGCGGCTACATAAGCAAAAAAGATCGGGAAGGGCAACCCGATCACTTCTACATAAGCCGTCGCAAATCCTTCGATATCTGCCAGTTTGTCAAGGCCGTTGTGAATCATGAATAGCCCTGCCACCACCCGCAAAACGGTCCACGCCACTTGAGACCAGCGTGGAGTTACGCTGTCGTGACGCAAAGCCGAGGCGAGTAGCACGGGAAACTGCTGAGTGAGTGCCATAGGATAAAACCTGCGATGCAAAGATGAGCAAGGATTCTAACTTATTGTAACGATTCTAAATTTCTGTAACAAGGGTGGGACTCAGATCCCCAGTGGTCAAGGGATCCCATCCAGAAACAAGGCCTCCGGTCCGCTTTCGCGACCGGTCGGGTGGGTTTCCGGCGAGCTTTCACCGCAGGCGATTGCGCCACACCACCTCTGCTCTTGGCCTGGGACTTTTCCGGCCTTGCTGAGACCTGTCAACCTCTGTAAATGGATCCCTCATAATGGGTTCATTGGCTGACCCTGTCGCTATGATTGCCGAATCTGTCCTCGCCTCTGATGTCAGCTCCGCCAAAGCCCAAGCCGGGAGAGAGGAGGGATCCCCGCCTGCCATTCGTTTGCGGAGGGTCAGCCGCAACTTTTCCGGGATCCAAGCGGTGGACGGGGTGGATTTGGAGGTGCAGCAGGGGGAGTTTTTTACGTTGTTGGGGCCGTCGGGTTCGGGCAAAACCACCTGTTTGCGGATGATCGCGGGCTTTGAGCGTCCGGATGAGGGGCAGATCGAATTGAACGGCCAGAATGTTTTGGGTCTGCCGCCCTACCGACGGCCTGTGAACACGGTGTTTCAGGACTATGCTCTCTTCCCCCACATGACGGTGGCGGAGAACGTTGGCTACAGCTTGATGATCCGCGGCATACCGCCGAAGGAGCGCCAAAAGCGAGTGCAAGAGGCGCTGGAGCTGGTACAACTGCCCGATCTGGGATCCCGTAAACCCAGCCAACTTTCAGGGGGGCAACGGCAACGGGTGGCCTTGGCGCGGGCTTTGGTTGGCCGACCGCAGGTGCTCTTGCTGGATGAACCTTTGGGGGCGCTGGATTTGAAGTTGCGCCAACAGATGCAGTTTGAACTCAAGGCCCTACAACACCGCCTTGGTCTCACCTTTTTGTACGTCACCCACGACCAAGAAGAGGCCCTGACCATGAGCGATCGTATTGCCGTGTTCAATCGCGGGCGCATCGAACAGGTGGGATCCCCGGCAGAGCTCTACGAGCGACCTGCCACCCGGTTTGTAGCCGGTTTTATCGGCCAAACCAACTTGATCGAGGGATCCCTGGCGGAACGATGCGTGGGAGAAGCGGCCCTGTTTGCTTTGCGCCCGGAGCACATTCGGATTGACTTATCTGAAGAAGGGATCCCCGATGGCCACTGCCGCTTGCGGGGACGGATTTGCGACACTGCTTATCTAGGGGCTTTCATTCGCTATCAGGTATGGGTGTCGGGCTGTGAGGTGAAACTTTTGGCTGTGCAACCCAACCCCGGCCTGAATTTGCAGCAGTTGCCGGAAGGGACGGAGGTGACTTTAAGTTGGGATCCCAGCCCGATGCACCGCATCCCCGAATAGGGCTCTCAATCCCGATCTCCTCTGGAGCTTGTCTATCCGGCGTCGGCGCTATCTTGCAGGCAGTTGACACTCCCGCCGACTGAAGTCGAGGGATTCTTACGTAGCCCAGAAACGGGCTCGCAACGGCGTTGTCAAAGGGAGAAAAACGGGCCATGATGCGCATTTCCATCCAGCCGGGGAGCGGGATCCCTGGCTCCGTGCAGCTCTTTAATTTGCTCTGCTTTGCCATCGCCTGCGGGCAATTTCCTCCCGGCTACCGCCTGCCCAGCACCCGTCAATTGGCTATGCAAACAGGCCTGCACCGCAATACCATCCACAAGGTTTACCGCCAATTGGAGGCCATGGGCCTGGTGGAAACTCGGGCCGCCTCCGGCATCTACGTGAGCGGCACTGCCCGGCATGCGGTCACCGCCTCCCCCCTTCGCGTCAGCGGTGCGGAGCACTTTCTCAACCCAAATCTGGATCGATCCAAACAGGCCCTGCAACAGGTGCGTCAGGGCATCGATCAGCTTCAGCAGCAAGGCTTTTCTCTGGAGCAGGTACGGGATCTGCTGCTGGCGGAGATCGATTGGCGGTTGCGCTGCAGTGCTCAAGTGCTGGTGTGTGTGCCCAACCGGGATTTGGGTACAGGACAACTGATGGCCCAGCAAATCCAGCAGACTTTGGGCATCCGGGTCCAGTTGGTGCCCCTGGAGGAGCTGGCCACCGTTCTGGATCAGATCCATTCCGGCACTGTGGTGACGCTGCACTATTTTCTCAGCGCCGTCGAAGCCATTGCCCAGCCGCGAGGGGCCCGTGTTCTGACGGTGGAGGTGTCTGACTACGCCCGTGAAATTGCCCTGATCCGCCAGTTGCCTTCCCACGCCTGTCTGGGGCTGGTGAGCATCAGCACTGCCCTGCTGGAGGTTGCCGAGGTGATCGTCCACAGTTTGCGGGGAGACCTGCTGGTGCTGACGGCAGTGATTTTCGATGCTGAACGGGTGGGATCCCTAATCCGCCGCGCCCATACGCTGATTTGCGATGAGGCCAGCTACCCCACCCTGCGGGTCTTGGTGCGCCAAGCCCGAGCCGATCTAATCCGCACACCCAACCTAGTCTGCGCCACCCCCCACATCGGAGAAGCAGCCATGGCCGAGCTGCGACGGGAACTGGGTGGGATCCCTGGAGCCGGAGGGGATAGAGAGGCGGGCGGCAGCGGTTTGCAGAGTAAAGAAACGCATTAAGCCTTGTTGCAGGTGAGCCATTTTGCGGATGACAGGCTGCCCAAGATCGTGCTTAAGTGAAAATACGGTAAAAGCTCTCTCATTTTGATTCATCGCTGATCAGTCTTTACACGCATGGTGATCCTTGACTACGCCTCCGCCAATCACGACTATGTGGCGGTTACACGGGAAGGTTTCTGGGAGGCCATCCGCTTCCAGAACCATTTTTATGTTTTCAACCGGAGCTTTTCGCGGCTGCAAGAGGCCATTGACAGTTGCCGCTACGACATGGATCGCGGATCCCTGATCAGCCTGGTGGTGGTGCGCCCTCAGGGCTATGAAGTGTGGTCGCAGGTGGGATCCGACATTCCCGTCTTGCCGAAGCAACTCTTGAGCCCCACAGCCAGGGACTCCGTCTCGCCGGCGCGCCAGTGCTCCGCACCCCTGTCACCAGCGCGGAAGCGTCGCATAGCAATGACGGCTCCATCGGGGCCCGAACGTCCTTTCTGGTCTTTCTGGGGCTGGGGATCCAAGGCTTATGTGGTGGATGGCGAGCCGGCTGCACCCCAGTCTTTGTTCCACCATAGCCCTCGGCCCTACAACGCGCTACAGGCTTGAGCCGGAATCGGTTGCGCCAGCGTCGTGCAGCAACAGTTTCAGGGAACAGGACGGCTCCACATGCAAATTGAGATCCGGCTCTTCCACCAGCAGGGGCACGCGCTCGGCCACTTCCAGGCCAAATCCTTTCAAGCCGCTGATGTGGCGAGAGGTGTTGCTGATCAGGCGCATTTTGCGCACCCCTACATCCCGTAGGATCTGGGCGCCGATGCCGTAATCGCGCAAGTCCATCGCCACCGGTGGCGCGGTTTCAGAAAGTCCCAGATCTTGCCGGGCGTAGGACTTGATTTGCTCGATGAGACTCAGCTCCTGCTCTTGCCGGCGCAGGTACACCAGCACCCCCTTGCCCTGGTGGCCGATCATCTTCAGGGCCGCTGTCAATTGGCGGCGACAATCGCAGCGCAGGGATCCCAGCGCATCCCCCAGGGGACACTCCACATGGACGCGCACCAGGACGGGCTCAGCGGCAAATTGGGTCGGATCCCCTTTCACCAGGGCCAGGTGCTCGACTTGGTTGAGGCTATCGCGGTAGCCGTAAACCCGAAACTGGCCGAACTCCGTTGGCAGGGTGGCGGCAGCCTCTCGGTGAACCAGTTGTTCGGTGCGCAAGCGGTACTCGATGAGGTGGGCGATGGTGATGATCTTCAAATCGTGCTGACGGGCATATTCGATCAACTGGGGCAGGCGGGCCATGGAGCCATCCGGGTTTTGGATCTCGCAAATCACCCCTGCCGGATACAGCCCGGCCAACATCGCCAGATCCACCGCTGCTTCCGTATGGCCAGCCCGTTTGAGTACTCCGCCCTCCCGTGCCCGCAGCGGAAAGACATGCCCAGGCCGGCGCAGATCTTCCGGTCGCGTGTGCGGGTGAATGGCCGCCTGAATGGTGCGAGAGCGATCGGCAGCGGAAATGCCGGTGGAAACTCCAGCCTCTGGCCCAGCATCAATGCTGACGGTGAAGGCAGTTTGGTTGCTGTCGGTGTTCTGCCCCACCATCAGCGGGATCTTCAGCTCATCGAGGCGGGATCCCTGCATGGCCAGGCAGATAAGGCCCCGCCCGTAGGTGGCCATGAAGTTGATAGCTTGGGGCGTGGCAAACTGGGCAGCACAGACCAGATCCCCTTCGTTTTCTCGGTTTTCGTCATCGACCACGATGACCATGCGACCACACTTGAGGTCTTCGAGGGCTTCGGGGATGGAGTGGAAGATCGTTTCTGTCTCGGCCTGCGGGATGGCACTCATGGAAAAGGGGACGCAAAAAGGGAAAACCTGGCACAGCCGGCTCTGGGCACCGGATCTGCCGGATCTATGCTAGAGCAAACCGGGCAACAGCTAGGGATCCCAAGGCAGAGTCAGTACTTGGGAATCGAGGGATCGTAAGCCTCTGCCCAGGCGAGGATCCCCCCGCGCAGGTTTTTTCCTTGGATCCCAGCAGCTTGCAGGATCTTCAGGGCTTTGGCCGAGCGTGCCCCACTCTTGCAGTGGACGATCAGCTCTGAGCCGTTAAGGAGGCGACGCACCTGCTCCACCCCATCGCCGTTTTCAATTTGGGGCAAGGGGATCAGGTGAGCACCAGGGATCCGGCCTATCTCCCACTCATTTGGGTTGCGCACATCGACCAACACAAAGTCTTGGTGAGCATCCATCCGCGCTTTCAGCTCGGCCACAGTGATCTCCGGGATCTCCGCTTGGCCAGCCTGTTCGGCAGCTTGGGCTTGTGGGATCCCGCAGAACTGTTCGTAGTCGATCAGCTCAGTGATGGGCGGAGTAGCCGGGTTTTTGCGCAGCTTCAGCTCCCGGAAGCTCATGTTCAGGGCATCGTAAAGCAGCAGCCGCCCGCTCAGGGTTGTGCCCACGCCCAGCAGGATCTTCACGGTTTCGGTAGCTTGAATAACACCGATGATGCCGGGGAGGATCCCCAACACTCCCCCTTCGGCGCAGGAGGGCACCAGTCCTGGTGGGGGCGGCTCGGGGTAGAGATCCCGGTAGTTGGGCCCATCTTCGTAGTTGAAGACCGTCGCTTGTCCCTCGAAGCGGAAGATCGAGCCGTAGACATTGGGCTTGCCCGTCAACACACAGGCATCGTTCACCAGGTAGCGGGTGGGGAAGTTATCGGTGCCATCCACGATCACGTCGTAGTTGGCAAACAGCTCCAGAGCGTTGTGAGACTTCAGGGCAGTCTCATACACATCCACCTGACAGTAGGGGTTGATTTCCAAGATGCGGTTCTTGGCCGATTCCACCTTCGGCTTGCCCACCCAGGAGGTGCCGTGGATCACCTGCCGCTGCAGGTTGGACACATCCACCACATCAAAATCGACGATGCCAATCCGCCCCACGCCGGCTGCCGCCAAGTACAGCAACAGGGGCGAGCCAAGGCCGCCTGTGCCGATGCACAGCACTTTGCCCGCTTTCAGCCGCTTCTGTCCTTCTAGGCCCACCTCGGGCAGGATCAAATGCCGAGAAAACCGCTCCATCTCTTCGCGGGAGAGGCTGACTTGGCTGGTGTCCAGGTTCAACATGCTCACAACCCTCCGGCAATAGCGGGAACGATGCTGATGACGGCTTGTTCTCCCACGGGGGTGTTGTTGCCTTGGGGCAACGTGCGCACATCCTCGTCGTTGAGGTAGACATTGACAAAATTGCGCAGCTTCCCATCCTCGGTGTAGAGGTGGCGCTTCAGCTCGCCATAGCGGGCGATGAGGTTGCCCATCACTTCGCCAACATTGCTGCCCTCGATCTCGACAGCTTCCAGGTTGTCGGTGTAGGGGCGCAGGGGAGAGGGGATCAGAACTTTGGTTGCCATGGGAGTTCGGGGAGAGATCTGGGGTATCTACTGGGGACTTTTGCGGATCCAGAGGATCTGGGCTGACCTATCCGTCTGGCCGATCTGGTTGGAGCAGTCTACGGATTTCGATGATTCAGCTATGTTACAGACAAGGTTCAGCACTAGACTACCGCTTTTTCCGGTGGCGCCCATCCCAGCTTTCCGGGATCCCAACTGAACTTAGCCGTGAATTTCAGCCTGAAACAGCGGCAAAGCCCAAACGACTCTAGCTTGCCAAAGCCGGGAGCGGGGGGATGCGAATGTCTTCCAGCATCTGCATTGGCTCCCGTTGGGGCTGCTCCTGCTCATCCAAAACCCAGCTCACCACCTCTTCTGCCTTGCCCTCGCGCACACTGACGATCACACAGGAAAAGCCCCAAGGAAAAGCATGCTGCCGATCAAACTCGGAGGGAATGGCCGCATGGTTGGGGTGGGAATGATAGGTGCCCAGGATCCCCAGCCCTTTGCGCACTGCGTGGTCGTTGGCCCGCTTGAAATCCGCCGGATCGATCAAAAAGCGGCGGCGGCTGGATTCCCCGTCTGCCAGAGGGTTTTCGGCTTGATCCCAGGTGTTGGTCACCGACCAAAGCTCGTGGATGATCTTGTCGGATCCCCGGATTTCCCCAATTAAAATGCCGCAGCTCTCGTGGGGAAAGGCTTGTTCGCCGTGCTGGCGGATGCTGTGAAGGTGGTCTGCCGAGAGGTAGAGGGCCATGAATCTCGCCTTTGCCGATGGAGTTACCGTTCTTTTATTCTGGCACAAGTTGGCCGGGGATCCCTCAACTTAGCTACAGCGGATGCCATTGGGGCGCAACGGGCAGGCCGTTCCGCAGAGGCCGCCGCTGCTGAAAATGTTCGGCCACCAGTGTGGCGCGGTCAGACCCGTCCATCGAGTGAACCCAGAGGTGGCTCTGGCTTTGGAGGGGTGACGGGGGCATAGTGGGGGCAACCCTGGCACGGCCCTTGGGGATGGACGGCACAGCGCAACCAAGCCGAGTGGGCACTGAAAACACAAGAGGGATCCCCCAGGGGTGGGCCAAATTCGCCGGCCCGTTGACGGCGCAGCAGCACCACTTGCCGTCGCCAATCTTGCAAAAATCGGCTGTAGGCGCGTTCCCGCCAGCGACGCTTGGCCGCATGTTCTAGGACACGGACGGTAAGGTTATCCAACATGGAACGATCACCCAAGGAAGAGGCCAACAGGCTGGGAGTTGCGTTGGATGGCTGAGAACCTCAGGATGGCACACACTGGCGAGAAGAACCCAAGAATTGCAAACTCTCCTTGAGTTCAGTTTAAGTTTGTGGAGTTTCTTCCGATGGCTCTGGCTGCTGGTGGCGGGCCTGGGCCCGTTGCAGGGCTTCTCGCACCACAGCAAAGCCCGTTCCCCCGGCGCTGAGCCGCGTGGCCACCACCTGGCGGGGCTCAATGGCCGTCAAAATGTCCGCCTCAAAGGCCGGGTGGAAGGTTTTCCAGCGCTCCAAGGGCAGATCCCGCAGCAGGATCCCCTCTGCCAAACAAATGCGCACAATCTGCCCCACCAAATCATGGGCTGTGCGAAAGGGGATCCCTTTGCGCACCAAGTAGTCGGCCACATCGGTGGCGTTGGAGAAATCTTCCTGCACAGCAGCCGCCATGCGCTCAGGTTGAAATTGGATCCCTTCCCGCAGCAGAAGGGTCATCGCCTCTAGGCAGGCTTTCAGGGTATCGACCGTGTCGAATAGTCCCTCTTTGTCTTCTTGGAGATCTTTGTTGTAGGCCAGCGGCAGCCCCTTCAAGGTGACCAACAAAGCCTGGAGATGGCCAAACACCCGCCCCGCCTTGCCGCGCACCAGCTCCGGCACATCGGGATTTTTCTTCTGGGGCATGAGGCTGGAGCCGGTGGCACAGGCATCGGTGAGGGTGACAAAGCCGAACTCCTGGGAAGCCCAGAGGATCACCTCTTCCGAGAGGCGGCTGAGATGCACCAAAATCAAGCTGGCGGCAGCGTGGAACTCCACCAGGTAGTCCCGGTCGCTGACGGCATCCAAGCTGTTGGCGCTGATCCGCTCAAATCCCAGCAGATGGGCGGTGAGCTGCCGATCGATGGGCAGGGAAGTGCCGGCCAAAGCCCCGGATCCGAGGGGGCAGACATTCACCTCTTCCCGCACCCGCCCCAGCCGTTGCCAGTCTCGCCAGAACATTTCTTCATAGGCCAAGAGGTGGTGGGCCAAGCTAATCGGCTGAGCCCGTTGCAGATGGGTGTAGCCGGGCAGGATTGTCTCCAGATGCCGCTCGGCCAAGTCCAACAAAACTCCGCGCAGCTCCCAGAGGGCTTGACGAAGGTGATCGATCTGATCTCGCAGATAGAGACGCAGATCGGTGGCCACTTGGTCATTGCGGGAGCGCCCGGTATGCAGTTTTTTTCCCACTTCCCCCACCAAAGCCACCAAACGACGCTCGACGGCGTAGTGGACATCCTCTGCCTCTGGATCGGGCCGGAAGGTGCCGGCAGCCGCTTCCTGTTGGATCTGCTCCAATCCCCACCGGATCTGGTCGGCCTCTTGCTGGGTCAGGATGCCACAAGCGGCCAACATCTGCACATGAGCCAGGGATCCGGCCACATCGTAGGGCAGCAGGCGGATGTCGAAGCCGATACTGGCGTTGAAGCGGGCAATGGCAGGGTGCAGGGATCCCTCGAAGCGTTGGCTCCAGGGGCGAGGGGTGGAAGTTACCGTCGGCTCAGACATTGGCTGGGAACCGGAAGAATGGGGAGAAGGATTGACCACCGTAGGAAGACCCCACTGCAGTTGTGGAGAAAAAACACAGAAACCGACCGCCGACGGCCAAAACCCCGCCGGCCCAGGCCCAATGGATCCAGCTAGAGCAATGGCGACAAGGCTCTAGTGGGAGCTGGTGATGCTCTTGAGCATGTAGCCCGCCACGATCCCTATCAAAAGCGCCCAAATTTGGCCCGATTCCACAAAGCCATTCCAACCCTTGCGGATATCGCCCAGCACATCCTGTCGGAACACCTGCCCGACAA
The DNA here is from genome assembly GCF_054060305.1 of Thermostichus sp. OS-CIW-31. NCBI lineage: Bacteria > Bacillati > Cyanobacteriota > Cyanophyceae > Thermostichales > Thermostichaceae > Thermostichus > Thermostichus sp. OS-CIW-31. The sequence continues at coordinate 33,563 of NZ_JBSSDA010000005.1, forward strand.
TCATTTCCGTCTGGAAAGCCGCGGGGGCCGGCAAGTAAACCGAAGCGGTTTCAGACCCAGAAGGAGAGAAGTTCATGGTTGTACCTCAGGTGTGGATAACACAGTGCAGCCAACCTGGTAGCTTCACCAGCTAGAGCGTACCGCTCTGAAAGACCTACGAAACGCCAACAAACACTTCCACTCGCACCGGCGGCGCGGAGTGCTCAGCGTCTGCCGCGCTTCTGCTTTCTTCCTGCCTTAACGAACTATGGCTGGCAGCAGAGATCACCCCCACTGCCCCGCCAGAGGGATCTCCACAGGCGTGACTTCCCCGCAAGCTGCAGGTAGCCGCTCCTTGCTCTCTGAGAGAGCCACACAGACTAAAGCTGGAGCAGGCTTTAGCCCATGCAGAACGCATGCCAGAACTAACCAACTAGCCTAGTAGTCCGGCAAAACCACGTCAACCAACCCACCGTTGCTGCCCAGCCCAGTAGCGTTGAGTAGCTTGCTTGAGCTATTGTGAGCGTTGCGGCCTGCTGTCATTAACCCTGAGTTTGAACTTTTTTAGCTAGGCTGGCTCGGAGTCGGGCAACACCTTCAACACCACCAGCGTTGTGTCGTCCACGGGCTCAGGCCGCAGGGAAATCTCGTCCTGCAACAGGAGCTCTGGATCCTCGGGCAGCCATAGGGGAAGAGGGTGGGATCCCCGACGGCCTCGGAAGGCATCCATCTGCTCAAACAAGCTCTCCAAAATGTCTTCGGGGGAGTCGTAGCGACAGGCAGCATACTGGATGGCGTCCATCAGCCCAGAGGTTTCCAAGCGCTCGCCGCGGGTGTTGGCTGTCTCCGTGTAGCCATCGGTGTAGTACACCACCACATCCCCGGGTTGCAGTTGCACGCAGCTTTCCGAGTAGTGGCTGTTTTCTTCCAAGCCGATCAGCGCCCCCTCTGTGTCCAGGGGTTGAATTTCTCGGGTGCGGGCCTGCCACCACAGGGTGGGGTTGTGGGCCGCGTTGCTGAAGCAGAGGCGATGGGAGCGGGGATCGTACTCCGAATAAAACAGGCTGATGAAGCGATTGGAGTTTTCCAGGTCACTGTACATGGCCCGGTTCAGATGTTGCAGAACACGGGCCGGCGAATGGCGGTTGAGGGCCTCCGCCCGCACCATGGCGCGGGTCATGGTCATCAACAGGCCGGCGGGCACCCCTTTGCCCATCACATCCCCAATGACGATGGCCAAGCGAAAGCCTGCCGTTTCTTCAGATGAGTCGGATGTTTCCAGGCGTTCGCCGGGAATCTTGATGAAGTCATAGTAGTCGCCCCCCACTTTGCTGGCCACCCGGCAACGGGCTGCCAAGCGAATCCCCTTGACTTGAGGGCACTCCCGAGGTAGCAGTTGGGTCTGGATGTAAGAGCCGATCTCCATCTCTTTTTCCAGGGCCATCTTGCGGCGCAAGGCTGCCGTCAAGCGGTCATTTTCGATGGCCACCCCTGCCTGATCGGCGACCAAGCGCAACAGTTGTTGGCGACGTTCATCCCAGTGGTAGCCAGGCTGACGGCTGAAGACGTACAAGCGACCCTGGACAGAGTTGCGAATCAGCAGCGGCGTGCCGAAAAGGCGTACATCCGGCCCCAAGCTCTGGCGGAACCGTTCGTCCAAGAGGTGTTCAAGGGCAGGGATCTTAACAGACAGGGATCCCTCCGTTTTGAGGATGGGCTCTTGAGCCGAGAGGGTCTGGGTAATTTGCTCCATCTCAGCCCGAATCTGCTCGCGGTGATTGAGATCAGAGCAATGCAGTTGATCCAACTGGATGGTGCCGTTGGGATTGAACAAAACCAGGGCTCCCCCTTCGGCATCGGTCAGTTGGCTGGCCACAAAAGCCGTCAGCTCCAGGATCTGGTTCAAGTTGTTAAAAGAGCGCAGAGCAAAAGCCAGCCACGCCAGCAGATACTGCATCCGATGGTGTTCTCTCTCCAGTTCTGCCACCCGATCCGGCATTGCAGGGGCAGGCACAATGGCCGGCTTGACCTCCGGCAGCTCTCTATCATCGGACGCAACGGCACCTGAAGAGGTGGGATCCTCATCCTGGCCGGTCTGAGCTGAGCGCAAGTCCCCCGAATTGTCCGTGGGCGACAGCGACGGAGCATTGGGGGGGAGGGGATTTTTGCCCGAATCCTGGGCCAGCAAGGACTCTGACCCCAAAGAGCTCGACAGCCCGGCAGGGGGCTGCCCTAAAACGGCCTTTTGGGGGCTGTGATCATCCATCGGGAAGACTGGCGTTAATCCCTTGGAAACGTAACGAAACAGCTTAGCAAAAATCTCACAAGCTTTATCACACAAAGATCAAGATCCTCATTTTCCCTCACACCCGGCGAGGCTGACGGGATCCCTGGCACAGTTCCCGGTAGAGCTGTTCCACCTGGCTGAGGTTGTGGCTGAGGGTATAGCGCTCCAGCACCCGCTGGCGGGCCTTCATCCCCAGCAGTTGGGTAAACTCCCGTTGATCCCGCAGCAAAGGCAACAGCGTTTGCAGCTCCGCCGTCACCCGTGTCGGATCCAGCAGGATCCCGGCTCCATCGGCCAAAACCTCGCCATCGGCACCCACATCGGTGGCCACTGCTGCCAGCCCACAGGCCATCGCCTCCAACAGGGACAAAGAGAGCCCCTCGATTAAAGAGGGCAAAATAAACACATCGGCTCCTCGCAAGATCTCGATGCGTTGCTGCTCGTCGGCAATATAGCCCAGCCAGTGGATCCCATGTTGAAGGGTGTAGCAGGGCTTGAGGGTGTTGAGCAGTGGCCCATCCCCCACGATCAGCAGACCACACTTCTCCCCCATTTGGGCGTGTTTCCAAGCCTTGAGTAGGGCTTCCAGGTTTTTTTCCGGCGAGACCCGCCCTTGATAGACGAAGATCCGCTCCAGTCCCAACCGCTGTTTGAGGGTGGAGGGCCCAGGCGCGTACTTGTCCACATCCACACCATTGGGAATGACCACCACCTGCTGGGGGCTCACCCCCAGTTTGACCAAGATCTCCCGTTGCGTTTCCGAGAAGACAATGGTGCGGTGATAGTTGGCCAAACACGGGGCGTAGAGCTGGTAGGCCAAGTATTGGGTGCGAGAGGCGATGTTGCGCCGCCGCCGGTCGAAGGCCGGGTGGAAGGTGGCCACCAGCGGCTGGTTGAGCTCAGCACAGATCTCCGGCAGCACAAAGTCGATGGGAGAAATGGTCAAGGAGGCATGTACCAGATCCGGCTGCAATTCCTTGAGGGCCTGGGTGAGCAACCGCTTGGCGTTGGGGGCCGGGATCGTGTAAATCTGCGATTTGTACAGACAGGGGAGGGAAACGTCTCGACGATCCAGCTCCGCCCTCCAGCCTTCACCACCGGGATCCAGAGCGGGCGATTGGCCGTCGTTGGTGAAGTGAAAAAAGCTAACCTGATGTCCCCGGTCCAAAAGGCCGTTGGTCACCTCGCGGCTATAGGTGACGTTGCCACAGAAAGGTGTTTTTTTGCCTATCCAGGCGATGTGCATGGGCGGATCCCCGCGGAGCTGAAACGCTGAGCTGCAAAGGGAGTCTCGATTCTTAAACCTCTACAAGAGTAGCAGAGTTGGCTCCTGCCTTGGCCCGTCCCCTCGGAAGAGGATATCCAGCCTGGCGCTGCGGCAGGATTTAGGGGGCCTCTCTGCCCAATAGGCTCCAGGTGTACAGCCCCGCCAGCCCCGTCAGAACAGCCAGGGCCACAAACATCCAGGGAAGGCCAAGGCGGGCTTCTGCCAATCCCGTGAACACCAGCGGCAAACTGAGGGCAATGTTGGCGGCGTTGTTCTGGAGCCCAAAGATCTTGCCTCGCAGATGGTCAGGCGTTTCCTCTTGGATCAAGGTTTGCATCGGCACCGCCACCAAAGCCCCCCCACAGCCCAACAGGGCAATCCAGCCCAAGCTGGGCAGCAACCAGTGGGTCGTCCAGGATAGGGCTGCCAGAGCCCCACAGAGCAGCAGGGATCCCAGGCCAACCCAGGCGCGGCGGCTCACCCGTCGGCCCGTATGGCCCACCCAAAAGGCGCCGATCCCCATGCCCAGGCCGGCAGCGGCCAACAACACCCCGAACTGATCTGGCTTCAGCTCTGCCATCACTTCGGCCATGCGCACCGCCAACACTGCCAGCGCCGCAAACAGCGAGTAGAGCACCACCACCTGCACCAAGGCAGCTCGGATCAGGGGCATCTGGCTGACATATTGCAGGCCCAAGCGGAGATCTTCCCAGAGGTGGGGGACTTCCCAACGCCGGGGCTCTAGCTTCTCGTGGGGTTGCAGCAGCAATAGCAGGGATCCCGCCAAGAGGTAGGCTCCCCCCACCAATAGCTCCGGCCCCACTTCCCAGCCCGGCAACCAATGGCGTACCCAACGATCTGCCAGGGTTAACAGCGGCTCCCCCACGGCAAACCCGACGATCAGCGAAGCCATCATCGTGGTGGTGTACAGGGAGTTGGCCGCCAGCAACTCTCGTTTCGGCAGGATCAGGGGCAAAGTCGCCTGCTCGGCAGGAGCAAAAAACTGGGTTAGAACCGAGACGGCAAAGCTCACCAGCAACAGCCCCGCAAACCCCAAGGGGATCCCCGGCCAAAGGTCGCGCCCGGCAGTGAGCCAGAGCAGCGGCGGCAACAGCAGCACTAGGATCCCACGCCCCAGGTTGGAGAGCACCAACACCCCTTTTTTCAGCCAGCGATCCACAAATACCCCTGCCAGGCTGCCCAATAGCATCGCCGGCAGCGTAAAAGCCAGCATGATGGCCGAAACCTGACCGCTGATGGAAGCCCCTTCAGGTTGAAATTCGCGGGCAACCAAGCCGATCAGCAGCACCAATAACACCTTGTCCGCCAACTGCGAACACACCTGCCCCATCCACAGCAGCAGGAAATTGCGTCGGCGCAGCACGGCAAGAAAGTTTCTCAGGCCCGGCTCAGACAGACCTTGATCTTCCTTCTCTGCTTTTTGCCCCTTTTCGGGATCCTCAGGGGGTGGCTCTGGCAGGGGATCCCCAGGAGAACACTCCGGCGAGCTGAGGGCGGGGCTTGCTGTCGGCTCAGGCAAGAGAGCTTCTGACTTCAGCCCCCAAGTTGGCGTTGACGCAGGTGGGGGATTCTGGAGAGGGGAACTGGGGTGGCAGATCCCTGCCCCTCCCTCCGGCCAGCCCCATCGTTGCTCCAAAGTCATCATGCTCCCCAGGTGACCTGCCCATTTCCCCGACGTCGGCCCCACAACAGAATGGGATCCCGTCAGCAAACAAAAGTGGAAATGGGGTGCCCCGATCTTATCTTGGCCCGCCTTCCAATCCACCAACCCAAATCTTGGGAATCGGCAGGCCTAGCTTCCTGCGGCAGACAAGGAGCGCAAGGGATCCGGGATCGACTCGCTTGGAGCCACAAAGCTGCCCTTCTCTACAAAGGTTAAGCGCAGGCTCAGCCAACGAATAAAATCCGCGTTGGTGGATACCACTGCCCCCAGGGGCTCCTTCAACTTGTCCCGCAGGGGCTTTAACTCTGGAGCTTCCATGAAGGCCGGCTGGGGCACCCAGAAGAAATCGACAGGGCAATGGCGCTCCTCGCAGTATCGACGACGCTCCTCCAGCACCTCTTCCAGAGGCTCAGAACGTAAGAAAGACAGGCTGGCAACGACAAAATGATAGGTAGTCGGTTCGGCAGCAGACATAAGATTGCTGTGGAACTGTGTTGAGAATAAAGGCTAGAGCCGGGCGTCCACCGCTCCTTGCAGATCCTCTCCCTCAGAGAGAGGCAGATTTGAGCAGGTGCGGGGCCGGATCGCGGGAGCTACACAGCGGCTGACAGTCTTCCAACTGCCGGAGAACGGGTAGCCGCGCCATGACTTCCTCAGGGGGCATGGAGTGTTCTGAAGCCTGCTTGAGGGTCGGTAGAGCCTGAGCTGCCCATTCCCGAGCCCAAGGAGCGGACTCAGGAGTTTCCTTCTGCTCCAACAGCTCTTGGCAGAGGGCGGTTGACCGCTCCAAGTCGCCGCTGCCCTGATAAGCCATAATCAGAGCCACACGAGCCAAAACGCATTCTTCCGGATTTGCCCTCGAGCCATTGCGCTCGCTCAGGCGGTGCTCCTGTCTCTCTTGGATGGAACAGCAGTAGCAGAAGGACTCGAGAAGGTTGATCGCCTCCAGGTAGCGCTCCTGCTTGAGAGCAGTGATACCGGCGCGGAGGGATCCATGGGGGTGGGACATGAGCCTAAGTACAAGAAAAGAGTTAGGACGGACTTGCACCTGAAGGTTATCCAGTCAGTGGCCCGTCTTCTCATCCAAGGTTTCGTGTCTAAAACTACTATACACCCTCTGGACAAGTGACCGCCGATTTACTCTTCCTCTTAAGCTTGTGGAAAGGGCGCTCAACCCTTACGGGCTAGGGTGTAGGCGCTGACATAGTGAGTCTCCCGGCGCAGCACCGCACAGCCTGCCTGTTGCAGGCGCACCCCCAGATCGTCGTGGATGTAGTCGCGGTAGTAGGGTTCGTGGAAGGTTTGCATAAAGGCTTCCATCGTCTCCTTCAGCTCTGGCGAATCCAGCAGTTGCACCGAGTCGCAGATGACCACCACGCCCCCTGGCTTCACCACCCGACTCATCTCGTTGATGACATTTTGTCTGGCCGGGCCAGGCAGCTCATGAAAGAGAAAAACGCTGATAACGGCATCGAAGGTGGCGTCGGCATAGGGCATGGCCTCGGCGTTGGCGCGGATAAGCTGGGGCAGCTCCCCCGGCAGCTCCTGCAACAGTCGGTTGGCCTTGCGCAGATAGGCGGGGGAAAGATCCAGGCCATACAAAGCTGCTTTGGGCAGGGATCCCCGCAGTAGGCGCAGCATCCGCCCCGTGCCACAGGCTACATCGAGGATGTGGGGGCTGACCAAGGTGGGATCCAAGGCATCTTTGAGCAGGCGAATCACCCGACGGCGCATCGCGTCCGCTGTGCCCCCAAACAGCAGCTCCACCTGCAGGTCATAAAGCTCAGCCGAGCTGTCGCTCAGATAGCCGTTGGTTTGGTAATGAAAATTTTGCAGGTAGTATTTCGGATAGCCCTCGGTGGAGATGTCTTGAGAAAACTCTTGGTAACGCTTGCTGTGAACCCGCCGAGTAATCTGCGGCAAATCCAACCACACCTGCGGGTAATAGCGGGCAAAGTCCAGCCAGGGGTTGTCGAACAAGAGCGCGTGCGGGTAGTACCCTGCCTCAGCATCTTGCCAGTCCGCTTGCAGGAGTTGTTCATAACGGGCCCGCAACACCTGTAGCGTGTCAGCGCTCACCCGCACCTTGGCCCGCGGCGGCGGGGTCCTCCCGGAGGAGAAGCTTTGCAGATCCCTGAGCACGGAGAGCATCAGATCTGAAGCTTGGGTGGAGAGCGCTTTGTGGGCAAAGCCGAAGATGTTTTTGCCCCACTGAAAAGCGCGGTAGGCAGCTTCTCCGACTGGAGATGGGATCGGCAGCGACAGCTCAGGACTTAGTTGTAGGCTCATAACCCTGCAAGGTGCGAATGAAGAATGAAGGCTTAACGTTTGTTTACACTTAATTATAGCAAGGCGGCCACGCCGGGCCGGCAGCCGCTGGGCGCGGGGAAAACCTGGCGGAATTGGATCCCTGAGCACACTCCATCTGGCCAAGCAGGGGAGTACTCTAGTGGTGTCCTCAAAAGGATGTCCCCGATTGCCCTATGAGCTGGAGGAAGGGGCTGATCAGGTCGATTTGATAATGGGAAGAGGGAGCGCCTCAGCATGACAACCAAGACGGTGTTGGTCATTGACGATAGCATCATGATTCGCAAGATGGTGGCCAGCATCTTGGCCGATCAGTTCCAAGTGGTGGAGGCCAAAGACGGGTTGACAGGGCTGGAAGCGGCCAAAAAACATCACCCCGACCTGATCCTGCTGGATTTTGTCATGCCCAAGATGGATGGCTACGACACCTTGCAGGCCATCCGCCGCGAAGACAGTCTGAAAAATACTCCTATCATCATGATGTCGGGGCTGAAGGAACAGGTGACTGCCCGCATTCCTGAGCCCTTTGTCGATTTTGATTTCATCGAGAAACCGTTTGAGGCAGATGCCCTTTTGGCTCTTATCCAAAAGGTCCTCCAGGTTGCCCCTGCCGCTGCACCGGAGCCGGGATCCGAAGCCAACACCCAACTGATTCTGAACCGGCTCACCGCCATCGAGACGCTGCTGATTCAAGGTACGGAAAACTTGATCCAGCGGGAGGTGGTGGCGCGGCTTTCTGGGATCAACCAACGCCTGGCGCGTCAGGAATCCCGCAGCAGCAATCTGGAGGCCCAGATCAGCAAGCTCGCCGGCGAAGTGGAGCGACACACTCAGGGTTTGGCCTTGATCGTCAAGGAGCTGCGGCACATTCGTAAGTTGTTGGGGGGATCCTGATGTCTGAGAGGGTCTTTGAGCGAGCTTATCGGTACCTAGATGCGGTGACGGCTCTATTTGTGGCCGTGCTGCTGATTTCCAACATCGCCTCGACCAAGATCGTGCTTCTGGGGCCGTTTACCTTTGACGGGGGCACCATTCTCTTCCCCCTCAGCTACATCTTCGGCGACATCCTCACCGAAGTCTATGGCTATGCCCGGTCGCGACGGGTGATCTGGCTGGGATTTATCTCGGCGGCCCTCATGTCGGTGACATTCATGATCGTGGGATCCCTGCCGGCCGCCCCCGACTGGCCCTATCAAGAAGCCTACGACCAGATTCTGGGCCTGACGCCCCGCCTTGTCCTGGCCAGCTTAATCGCCTATTGGGGAGGCAGCTTTGCCAACGCCTATGTACTGGCCCGCATGAAGGTGTGGACGCGGGGACGGTGGCTGTGGACACGCACCATCGGCTCTACCCTGGTGGGCCAAGCGGTGGATACTGGACTGTTTGTCACCTTGGCCTTCTGGGGGGTGTTCCCTGGCCTGGGCAGCTTAATACTCTCCAACTATGTGTTCAAGTGTGCCGTTGAGGCGGCGTTCACGCCCCTGACCTATGCCATTACCGGCTGGCTAAAGCAGCAAGAACAAGAAGACTACTTCGATGTGGCAACCGACTTTAACCCCTTCCGCCTCCAGCCTGTATCCAGGTGAGTCCATCAACTGCCCCAACGGATTTGGCTTTGAGAGGGATCCTATTTTGGTATAGTCAGAGCGTCATCCTATTTATCCTGCTGCCATCCGGTGTTACCGGGAGCTTTTATCCAAGACAAGACTTTTGTGAGGGATCCGAAAGATGATGCTCGTTTTCCAAATTGCTTTGTTGGTGTTGGTGCTTTACAGCTTGCTCTTGGTGGTGGCGGTGCCAGTGCTCTACAGCTCAGCCAGCGACTGGAGCCGGGCCAAGAATGTGATTTTGGTGGGATCCCTGCTCTGGGTGCTGATGGTGATCGGGGTGGGGGTGCTGAGTTTCCTCAAGTGAAGAAGCAGTAGAAGGGCAGGGGCATCTTGCCGTTACAATCGGCGCTGTGGGGGGCTGCACTGTGGGTATGGTGGCCCAAAGTTCTTGTTGAGATCTCTGCCAGAACTGCGTACTTGCGCACCCCAGTGAGCCCTAGGCTCTCTCGGTAGAGAGGATCCCATCCCCTACAATGGACGGCGAGATGGCGGTCTTGCCACTGGTTAGGTTGGCTGCAGGTTGCGTTGGCAAGCTTTGAGGGTGCTGAAGTGTTTCAACCAGCGGAGGTTTGGGTGTTGAGAGCAGTGATGAGAGCAGGGAAATGTTCGCAGGAACTTGGCCTTGCCCGGCGAGGCATGAGGCTGGCCTTGGCGGTTCTGGTGATGGGGAGCCTGGGATCCCTGGTGATGCCCCATTCTGCAGAGGCGCAGTCGGGTTTGGTGATCACCGGCAGTGAAGGGGTACCTGTCCTCAGCTATCGGCTCGATTTTGGCGGGGTTCGCAGTCGTTTGGATCGCTATCGCCTGACCATTCCCCCCCAGAATGTGGCGGTGGCAGAAGTGCAGATCAACGGGGACAGGAATTTCGATGGCCGCATCGATCCGGAAAGTGTCCGCCTGGAGGTAGAAGGCCGGCCTGTAGAGCTGGATCAAGTGTACTGGAACGAGGAGTTTCGCTCTCTAGAGGTGGTGGCCCGTCAACCCATTGCTGCCGGTCAGGAGATCCGTCTGGTGCTCTCCAACGTGCGCAACCCTTCATCTGCCGGTATCTATCGTGTGGAGGCGCGGGTACGGGGTACGGAACCCAACCCCCTCTTCCGGAATGTGGGCAACTGGCTGATTACCATTGAAGACCCAGAGCGGATTGGCTTCTGATCTATTGACCCGATGATCTGACCTACTGTTGATCTTTGCGGCGATCCTATAGGCACAGCCCTTTTGCGGGTCTGGGACAGCGACACCCAAGTTCCCGGCCAGTTGGGGTGGGATCCCTCTGCAAGTGTTTGTTCGCCGTGGTATGGGCTGCTGGAAAAAGCCGGAGTTCTGAGTTTTTCTAAGAATGGGGATTGTGCAAATCCGGCAAGTTTGGGTGGGGGAGTGTTTACCTTGTTGCTTGCTGACACTTGGTATCCCGATTGGTGGCAGGCTCTAATTTTGGGCATGGTGCAAGGGATCACCGAATTTCTGCCCATTAGCAGCACGGCCCATCTGCGGGTGTTTCCGGCTTTGGTGGGGTGGCCGGATGCGGGCGCTTCGTTTACGGCGGTGATCCAGTTGGGCAGTTTGGGGGCGGTGCTGATCTACTTTGCCTCTGACCTGCGCCAGTTGCTCCTGGGCTCCTGGAAAGCCTGGCGAGAACGAGATTTCCAGCAGGAGCCTTGGCGGCTGCTGGTAGGGATCCTGGTGGGAACAGTGCCAATTGTGGTTGCCGGCTGGGCCATCAAGGCCATTTGGGGATCCCCGCCCCGCCAGTTGTGGGTGATCGCCACTGCAGCCATTGGCTTGGCTTTGTTGTTGGGCTGGGCAGAGCAAACGGGCAAACGCCAGCGAGACCTTCACAGCTTAGGCATTTGGGATGGGATCTGGGTAGGGCTGGCCCAAGCTTTGTCCCTGATCCCTGGGGTGTCGCGCTCCGGCTCGACGCTGACGGCAGGGCTGTTTCTCCATTTGCAGCGCTCGGCTGCCGCTCGCTACTCCTTCTTGCTGGGGATCCCGGCATTATTTTTGGCGGGGGTTGTGGAGTTTATCTCCGAGTTCGAGGCAGAGGCCCTGCTGCCGCAGGGGTTGGGGACGCTTTCGGCCTTCGTCTTTTCCTACTTGTCTATCGATTGGCTAATTCAGTTTTTGCAGCGCAGCAGCACCTGGCTGTTCATTGTTTATCGGATTGGCTTTGGCTTGTTTATTATCTTGGGTTTAGCGCTGGGGTTCCTAAGACCCTAATCAAGCTCAGTCAACTACAATCCACGGGGATCCCTGAGGTGGTCACTCCTTTCTGGCTGCTTTTCCCACTGAGAAGATTGGCAAAATGGGATCCCTGCCTGAGGAGGTGGAGGCTCAGATTCGCGCGTTGCCAGTGGAACGCTTAGAAGAGCTGGGCCTAGCCTTGCTGGAGTTCCAGTCGTTAGCTGACCTGACCACCTGGCTTGATTGATTCAACAAATATTGTCCCCTTCAAAAAAGGGCTCCGTATCATACCCTGACAAATCTAAAGATTGGGCCCATCGCGTTAGCGGGACGTAGTCCTTATGTGTTGCAGCGCACTTGCACTGTGTTGAAGCGGGTATTAACTTCTGCTTGAACAGCAGACTGTGAACCAGGTCTTGCTCTTGTCGGGTAATGAAGGACAGACCTGCTTGTCAGGCTTGCCGAGAAGTTTGTTGAGTTGTTTCAGCGTTGAGTCGCTTGTTCTGTCCTTGAAAGTTAACTGGGTGTGTTGGCAGCCATTTCCTGAGGATCCCTTCGGCAACAGCAGTGTCGCCAGCATGACCCGTGCCATTGCCACCCAAATGGGATCCCTAATTGCCCTTGCCTGAGGGGGCTAGATGGGAAGCTCAAAGCTTAACCCTAGAGCAAGTCAGCCTTTGCGCCGTCTCCAAGGGAGAATGGAGTCTCATCCCAACCCGCACCCAGAACTGCCAAGACCCAGCCCATGCCCTACGACAATCTCTGCAAAGCGCTGGTCGAACTCAATCCTCTCCCTTTTGTCCACTGGCTGGTCGGACAGACCTCTGAACCGATCCAAATTCTCAAAACAGAATTGTCCGTCGAACCGATTCGGGCCGACTTTGTCAGTTTTCTCCAGGTGGGATCCCAAATTCTGCACCTAGAGTTTCAAACTGACCCTGACCCCAACATGCCCTTACGCATGCTGGACTACTATGTGCGTTTGCGGCGACAGTACCAGTGTGAAATAGTACAAATCATCCTTTTCTTGCGTCCAACCCAATCTCCACAGGTGAGGGTGAAAGAATTTATCAGCCAGACAACGCGGCATCACTATCGAGTGATACGGCTCTGGGAAGAACCGGCAGTAGACTTGATGAGAGAACGTTATCTATGGCCATTGGCGGTTCTGGCTAACTCCGACCCTGCTGATAGAGTTCTACGGGAAGTGGCTCATCGAATTCAGGGTTTGGAGGATTCAGAGGAGCGGGCCAACCTCAGTGCCTATACCTATCTACTGGGTGGATTACGCTTTGAGAAAGACCTGTTGCAGCAGCTTTTGCAGGAGGACGTGATGCGTGAATCAGTGACCTATCAGGCTTTGGTGGAAGAAAGTGAGCGACGGGGACTCACCCAAGGGATCCAACAGGGTCTCATGCAAGGGATCCAACAGGAAGCAGTGAAGTTCACCCTCCGGCAGCTACAGAGCAAAATGGGATCCCTGCCTGAGGAGGTGGAGGCTCAGATTCGGTCTTTATCGGTGGAGCGCTTGGAAGAGCTGGGTCTAGCCTTGCTGGAGTTCCAGTCGTTGATTGACCTCACCACCTGGCTTGATGGATTCAGCCATTAAAGGTTCTCCCCTTCAAAAAAGGGCTCCGTATCATACGCTGACGAATCTAAAGATTGGGCCTGTGTGTTGCAGCGCACTTGCACTTTGTTGAAGCAGATGTTAGTTTCTACTTGAGCATCAGGCTGCAAATCCAGTCTTGCTCTTGTCGGGTGATGAACGGTAGATCCTCCTGAGAGAGTTCCTTCTAGGGATCCCTGCCCTAATTTTGTGTTGCTTGTAGCTCCAATAGAAGGATTGCCGGATCCCTGTGGGGGTCACTTGTGCCACTTGAACTGCTAGAACCAAGGCGATTATGAACGGCCTCAGGATACTGCTTATGTTGATGCTCTCTTCTGTGTTGGTGTTGCTGTGTGGGTGCAGTGGCGGGGGAGGTTCTACCCCCAGTGCAGAAGAAGAGCCCAATCCTGATCCCACTACTGGATTTGTGCCAGAAAATCCGGGTGAGGATCCCTCTCCAGATATGATCCCGGTCGATGAACTGGATCGGTTATTCCCCAATTTGCCACCGGATCCTGGAGAAGAAGGGAAGCAAACTTTGGAGGGGATTGATGCCGATGGAGATGGCGTGCGTGATGATGTGCAGCGCTGGATTTACCGACGTTACCCCCATGATGAGCTGAAGCGGAAGGCCATGCTGCGATACGCCAAAGCTTTACAGGCAAGCATCGTGAATGTTGACAGGGATAGTCGAGACCAGGTGCGTGCAAGAGTGCTTGATGGTTTCCGAGCAATTCGATGTGCGCGGTTAGCATTTGGCGGGGCAAATGAATTCGACCTGATTGATGAAGTTGCTGAAGCAAGAAGGGAAGTGCAATTTCAAATGCTTAACACCCAGGAAAGAGTTATTGCAGATTTAACTGTTGATGCCAAGTTCTCTGGACAAGTCGTTGGCGCAGAAGAATCGACATGTACTGACCCAATTCGGTAATTGAGTAGAGAGGATAAATGAATGTTTCGTCAAAATATCATTCGTCTCATTATTTTATTATGCTGTTGCGTATCCATATTTATTCTCAAGTCTTGCTCATTACCGAACAAATCAACTATCTACTCAGTCGTTTCTCCCAACCTAGGTTTCAATACTACTGAATCTATTCTTAAGTCTAGAATCTATTATATTAACGGGTTAGCAACTGCAAGAGATGACGCAGAAAGAAATCGTGATAGGATCATTGCTGCCATTGGAGGAAATGAAGTTTGGTGGCCTGTCCAAGGCTTTCGAGTAACCAGCCAGAATTCTATTCCTGTGCCCTTTACCGGGTGACCCCTAGTGGAGGGTAGGAGCAAGCAGGAAGGCTTGGGCTATGACTTAGAGTATTTATTCACCCGCCTGCGACACGGTATGGACAACTTGCTCCTGTTGAAGAGCTTGCAGCACCTGGGGCAAATGCTCCGCCAGCCGTGCCGGATCCACTCCCGTTAGGCCGCGTTCCCGTGCCAGATGGACAGCCGCCTGAGCATGCCACCACACCCCTGCACAGGCGCAACTGAGCAGGGCGGGAGCGTCCAAAGGTTGATCGGCTTGAGCTCTTCTTCGCGCCACTAGGCCCCCGATCAAACCGGTCAAGACATCGCCGCTGCCACCGCGGGCCAAAGCCGGTGTGCTCTCTGGGTTCACCCAGCATTCCCCAGTGGGAGAGGCGATCACCGTCCGCGCCCCCTTCAAAACCACCACTGCTCCACTCTGGGCTGCCGCCCTTTGGGCTGCCTCGATGCGATCCCCAAGCGGGATCCCCGGAAAGAGCCGCCGAAATTCCCCCAGGTGGGGGGTGAGGATGGCCTGGATCCCTTTTTCTCGTAAGCGCTCTACCCCCATCTCAGCGAGAGCATTGAGGCCATCTGCATCGATCACCCAGGGGATCCCGGCCCAATCCCGCAGCAGGATCTCCAGCAGGGGCAAACGGGTTTCTCCCAAGCCCGGCCCCACGGCCACCGCCTGAAAGGGTTTCAAGGACTTCGTCCCGCTGTCGCGATCGGCAACCGGCGGCAGAGAAGGGATCCCTTCCCAGGCATGAACCAAAACCTCTGGCAAGGCGCTGTGGATCAGTCCTTTCAACTCCGCCGGCGCCGCCATCGTCACCATGCCCACCCCGCTGGCGCGGGATCCCAGCCCCGCCAACACCGCTGCTCCAGCATAGGCTGCCGAGCCTGCCACCAACAACAGGGATCCCTGGCGGTATTTGTGGGTATCCAAAGGGGGATCCGCAGGAAAGTGCTGCCAAGGCCGCAGCAACAACCGGGGAACCTCATCCTCTGGGCAGGCCCAAGCGGGGATCCCAAAATCAACGCGATGTAACCGTCCTACCCAAGGCAGAGCTGCTTCCTGCCACAGCCCCCGTTTCCAAAGGCCAAGGGTATAGGTATGGCTGGCGCGAATGCAGCAGCCCCAGACTTCCCCGGTTTGGTCGTTGAGGCCAGACGGCAAATCCAGGCTAAGGATGGGGATCCCACTGCCATTGGCCCACCCCACCGCCCCCGCCCAAGGCTCCCCCAAGGGTCGGTTCAAACCGATCCCAAACAGGGCATCGATGAGCAAATCGCAATCGGCCAGCTCTTCAAGACTCTCCACAAACTCTGCCCCCAGCGCCTTGAGATAGCGGGCGTGGTCTGCCGTCAGGGGTTTGAGATCCGGCTTGCCCAGCCACACCTTCACCGACTTTTGGGCCAGCCATAGCTCCCGCCCAACCACCAACCCATCCCCACCGTTGTGCCCTGTCCCGCAGAGGATGCCAATGCGCTGGGCTTGCGGAAAATCCCTCTGCAGCTGGGCAAAAACGGCCAGCCCCACCTTCTCCATCAGAGCGGCAACGGGCATGCCGGCAGAGAAGATCTGCCCCTCAAGGCGCTGCATCTGCGCGGAACTAACCAAGCTGATGGCCGGATCGAACCGGCAACGAGAACCCATATCGCTACGCAACGCTGTTGCAACCGGCGGCATTGCTGAGGGGAGATGGCTCATGGCTAAGTTGCGCTAATCGAGCTGAGCTCTATCACATTCCCATCCGGATCCCGGACGAACACTGCCGCTCGCCCGGAAGCGCTCGGTTGCACCTCATACCCTTCCTGCCGCAGGCGAGCCTTCACCGCTTCCAAGTCATCTACCCCCAGCGCCACATGGGGATTACGCCCCCACTTTGAGGATCCCGTTCCGCTTCGCTGCCGTGGATCCATCGGCTCCTCAGCCACGATGAGATGAATTTGGGAGGAACCTACTTGATACCAAGCGCCGGGAAAGTTAAACGCAAACCGTTCCACCTTGGGGATCCCAAGCACTGTCCCGTAAAAATGTTCGGCTCTGGCCAGATCGCTCACCCAAAGGGCGGTGTGCAGGTGATGATAGGTTGGCTTTTGGGGGGCAGTCATTGTCTTGTTGGGAAATCTTGACCGTGGGGCTTTGCAAGGCCGACGCGAACATCAATATTTTCTCCGAACGGCAAGCCAAACCCGTAAGCTAAGGTGGAGCTAGCGCACCCGCGACAACCGTATCTTTGTTTTCGCACAGGGGTTGGCCCATGGGATCCCGCACCAAGTTTTTCGGCACGGTCTTGGCCATGTTGGCCGTGAACAGCATCTACATGCAGTTGCAGCAGCTTTCCCTGAGGCTGGAGGAAAGGGATCCCGCTCCCTCTGAGCAGTCTTCTCCAGAGCCTCAAAGCAGCAAGGGCTCCGTCCTGCTTCCGCGAGCGGAACGGCTGGATCCCTGGCACCGTGTTGCCCAAGTCTTGCAGGGTCTGTGGCCCGGCGATGCGAGCTTGAAAGGACTCCGTTCCGCCAACGCGAACGGGATCCTGTCGCCAGAGTCCACGTCCCCCCTGGAGCCTTGAGTGCCAAGCTGAGAGGGGATATAACGCTTTGCAAAGGGGATCAAACCCCGTACCATAGAGGAGCAGGTTTCTCCGTTTCTCTGTTTTCAATCCCCAGGACTCACCATGGTGCAGCCGTCAGCGACCTCTGGGCAGAAGCCGATTGTCATCGCCCCTTCCATCCTTTCAGCCGATTTCAGCCGGTTGGGGGAGGAAGTACGGGCAGTGGATGAGGCGGGGGCCGACTGGATCCATGTGGATGTGATGGATGGCCGCTTTGTGCCCAACATCACCATCGGCCCGTTGGTGGTGGAAGCCCTGCGCCCGGTGACGGCCAAGCCCCTGGACGTCCACCTGATGATTGTAGAGCCGGAGAACTATGTGGCGGATTTTGCCAAAGCAGGGGCCGATATCATTTCCGTGCACGCAGAGTCCAGCTCCACCATTCACCTGCATCGCACCCTCAGCCAAATCAAGGATCTGGGCAAGCAAGCGGGCGTGGTGCTCAATCCGGCCAGCCCCCTGGAGCTGATCCAATACGTGCTGGATCTGGTGGATCTGGTGCTGATCATGAGCGTCAACCCCGGCTTTGGCGGCCAGAGCTTTATTCCAGCAGTGGTGCCCAAAATTCGCCAGTTGCGGGCCATGTGTGATGAGCGCGGCCTGGATCCCTGGATCGAGGTGGATGGTGGCTTGAAGGGAAGCAACGCTTGGCAGGTGATCGAGGCAGGAGCCAACGCCATTGTGGCCGGCTCGGCAGTGTTCAAAGCCAAAGACTATGCCGAAGCCATTCGCAGCATTCGCAACAGCCGCCGTCCCGAGCTGGTGACAGTTTGATTTGAAGGAAATTGCTCCCTTCTAAAATCCAGCTTGGCCCTGGCGCTTTGCGCCGCTGACTTAATCTGGCCCCCCACTCCCGGCTCTTCGTCCACAGAGGGGGAATGGTTTTAGCCTCACAACCTTATTGCTACGCAACACTGTTGCAACTAGCGCATAGCCGCAGTCTCTTTCTGGGCAGCGTGAGGCCCCGTCCCGCTGTTGGCAGCAGTCGTGCCCAAGCAATGGGGAGGCCCATCGACGGAGGGTGGGATGATCGGCTGCGGCGAAGTGGGGCTGAGAAAAGTCTGACAAAAAGGCACGCGATTGCGCTGAATATCGGCAAGGTAGGGAGGAGGAATGGTGCCCAAATAGGCGCCCAGCACCTGCTGCTCGGGATCCTCTGGCAACACTTGGTAATACAACATCAGGCGATTATCGGGAAACCAGGCGCGGATAAGCCTTTGCAGGGCCTTCAAGTTGAAGCCCGGCTCTTCAGGGTTGCGAATCAGGTGCATTCCCGCCAGGCGCCCGCCGACAAAATAGGCTTGCACATAAAACCCACGGGCATAGATGGGGGGCTCCAAGGAGTTCTGAGATGAAGGGGAATCGGGCAGGTAAAGGGCTTCACCCCCAGGACGCAGTTGCCAGCGGCTCCAGCGGGGATCCTCCCGGTCGCTGGAAATGGTCTCCCAATTGTTGGCGCGGGCGTAGCTCAAGAAGCGCTCCTCGACCATGCCCAGATAGAGCATTTCCATTTGCAAGGGCAGCCGGGCTCGGGTTTGCAACAGGGGCAGAGTGCGCACTTCTCCCTGCTTGAGCACCAAGGTCTCCCCCCGCGCCGAGCAAGGGACACCTATGAGCATAGCCATCAGCAACCCTGTTCCAATTGCCCGTCCAATCTGGCTGAGGCCGCGCCTTGCGAACAGCTCTAGCCGGAGAGGTAAAAACTGCGCCACTGGCTGCGGCTGTGGCCCATTGCCCCTCAAAACCGTCGAAGCAGGAATGTAGGATGAGATCAGCACAGCAAAAAAGCAGGGTAGTAAGTAACCGATCCTAACCCAAAGAGACAAGGTTCTTCGAGAATCTTAATCTGGTCTCTGAGGAAAGTTGCTTGCCAGTCTGCCCTGCCGATGGTTTGGGTAGCGAATGCGCATTACCCTCGAGAATGGCATTCCCGCTGCAGCAGCTTCCGACCGGCCAGGATGGCCGGGAGTGATCGTCATTGCCGGCCCCACGGCCACCGGGAAATCTCGACAGGCGCTGCTTTTGGCCCAACGGCTGGGATCCCCGTTGTTGAATGCGGACTCTCGCCAGGTCTACCGCGAGTTCGACATCGGCACAGCCAAGCCCACCCCTGCTGAGCGGGCTCTCTGGCCCCACGAGCTGATTGACTTTGTGGATCCCCGCCACACCTACACGGTGGCCGAGTTCCAACAGGCGGCCCAAACCCGCATCGCCGAGGCCCATCGGCAGGGACAGACGCCCATCCTGGTGGGGGGCACCGGTCTCTACATCCAGTCGGTAACCTCCGGCCTGGGGATCCCTGCGGTACCTCCGCAGCCCCAACTGAGAAGACAACTGGAAACTTGGCCCCCTGAGATCCGCTACGCCTGGCTGCAGCAGTTGGATCCCGTTGCCGCCCAGCACATTCATCCCCATGACGCAGTGCGCACGCTGCGTGCTTTGGAGATCGTTTACACCACCGGGAAGCCGGCTTCCAGCCTACGGCAGGCCCATCCCCCCCATTACCCCATCTTGATCCTGGGGCTGCGCTGCCCAATGCCCCGTTTGGAACAACGCATTGCCCGGCGCACGGCGGAGATGATGGAGCGGGGGTGGATCGAGGAGGTGAAAACCCTGCGGGAGCGCTACGGGCCAGACTTACCCCTCTTGCAGACCTTGGGCTATGCGGAGATCGGCGCTTACCTGGAGGGGCGGATCCCGGAAGCCGAGCTGCAGCCCCTGATTGTGCGGCGCACCCGCCAATTTGCCAAGCGGCAGATGACCTGGTTCCGGGCCCTGCCAGGGATCCAGTGGCTGGACTGCGAGGTCGAGGATCTGCCGGAGCAGATCTGGGATCGGGTTACCGCCTGGATGACCGCTCAGACCCCTGCTGAAACCACTGCCGCCGCCGCCGAGCATCGGCCTTGCGATCCGTAAGGATCTCCAACACCCGCACCCCTTGGGCAGGCAAGGGATCCAAAGCTTGGGCCAGCTCCTGCCAGCTTTCCACCCGCCGGTGGGGAATGCCGTGGGCTTGGCAGAGGAGGGCAAGATCCACCGACTGGGGAGTAGCAAAGTAGGGCTCAAAGGGCGGATCTGGCCCTTGACGGCCCACTTCAGCAATGGGCAGCAGCTCGAAAATCCCACCCCCCTGGTTGTTGATGAGGAGAATGGTCAGGGATCCCTGCAGGTGAGGGCCAAGCCGCAGGCCGCCGCAGTCGTGCAAAAAGGCCAGATCCCCGGTTAGCAACACCGTCGGGCGCTGCCGGTGGGCCACCCCGAAGGCGGTAGAGAGAAGGCCATCGATGCCGTTGGTGCCGCGGTTGAAGTAGGGCCGGATGCGGCGGTCGTTGGGGGGCCAAAACCACTCCACATCCCGCACCGGCGTGCTGTTGGCAATGAATAGCGGCGTCTCTGGCGGCAGGTGGCGGGCCAGCCACCAGGCTATCCTACCCTCAAACCACTCCGGCAGGTCAGCCATAGCCTGGTCTAAGGCGGTCCGGATTTGTGCTTCCGCTGTCAGCCAGCCCTGCAGAAAAGTTGTTCGCTTGGCCGGCGCTTCCGGGATCCCGGAGACCCACTCTTCCACGGCAAAAGGCAAATGGGTGGTGGGGTTGTGCAGGGGATCCCCATTGTCGGGACGGGGATCCAACCGCCAAACGCGGGGAGCAACCTTGGCCAGGGTTTGCCGCAGCGCTTTGCTGGTGGGCAGGGATCCCAGTTGGATGACTTGCTGCGGCCAAAGCTGGGGATCATCCCGCTGCAGGATGAGGTCGTAGGTGGTGATGAGATAGGGGTTGAGGGAAGCGTAGTTCCGCAGGGGAGAAAGCCCCTCCGCCAGCACCGGCCAGCCCAAAGCCGTCGCCAAACGGGCCACTGCCTCCACATAGCGCTGGGGATCCAGCGGTTGAGCCGGCCCCGCCAAGATCACCCCCCGCTCACAGCTGCGCCACTCCTGCCAAAAAGAAGCTGTCTCCGTCTGAAAAGGGCTCCGCACCGCCTGCAAGGAAGAGCCGGTGCATGGAGGAGCAACCCCACGAAAAAAGGTCTTCTCGAACTCCGGATCTTCCTGCAAATGAATCAAAGGCGCAGTGCTGCCATCGGCAATGGGAGCCAAGGGATCCCGGAAGGGCACATTCAAATGCACAGGGCCGGGGAAGGGGTAAAGGGTGCGCTCCCAGGCGTGAACCAGGGTCTGGCGCAAGTAGGCCAGGGCTTCTGGATCCGCGCTGGGCAGGGCCAACTCCGCCTGCCAGTTGGGGTAATGGCCGTAGAGCTTCACCTGGTCAATCGCTTGGCCGGCGCGGCAGTGGCGCAGCTCCGGGGGCCGATCCGCCGTCAAAACCAAAAGCGGCCAGCCACTTTCTGCCGCCTCGATGAGAGCTGGGAAAAAGTGAGCGCCAGCGCTGCCGGAAGTACACACCAGGGGAATGGGCCGCCGGATTTGCTGGGCCAATCCCAGCGCAAAAAAGGCTGCCGACCGCTCATCCAGCACCGGGATCACCTCGATGTCGGGGTGCTGGGCCAGGGCGTAGGTCAGGGGGGCTGAGCGGGATCCCGGAGACACCACCGCTAAACGGCAACCCAGCCGACTCAAGGTTTCGGCCAACAGGGATCCCCAGAGGGTGTTGAGGTTGCGCCAGTCCAGCCGCCTTGGCAGGACAAAGTTTTCAGCAGTCACATTTCAGCAGTCAGAGTGGAGACAAGGTGTTGAGATCGAATCGGGATCCCGGCGGCAAAAAGTGAATGCGGGCATTGTGCAGCCGAAAATACTCATCCGCCGCCGCCTCCTGAACGGTCGAGTACAGTTGCGTCCCGTCCACAATCGTCACCGTCCCCAAGCCGATCACCTCCATCACATCGTTGGCCTGGATCACCACCGCCGTATTCTCATCAATGCCGATACCCAAACATTGGGGATAGTGGGCCACCGCCGTGACCAGCCGCACCAGGCGATTGCGCTGATGGAAATGTTGATCGATGATGACGCGAGGCAAAAGGCCCAGGCCTGTCTTCACCGTTACAATTGCCGGCGTGGGCGGTTCTCCGCTGTAGCCGCGGGAGATCATCTGCTGCCCCAACGCAGAAGCTCCGGCGCTGGTTCCGGCAATTACCGTCTGCCCCTGCTGCCACTGCTGTCGAATGGCCTCCATCAGCTCGCTGTGGGCCAGCACCTCCGCCAGCCGCTCCTGATCCCCACCCGTAAAGTAGATGCCGGTGGAGAAGCGGATTTTCTCAACGTTATCGGGATCCCTCGCCTCCATCGGGCTGCGGATATCTAGAACTTGGAGGCTGGCCGCCCCCATCTGCTGAAAAATGTTGGCGTAGATCTCCCCCAGCACCGCCGGGATCCCAGAAGCCGCGGGCACGATGGTGATGTGGGCAGACTTTCCCCCCGCTCGGCGGAAGAACTCCCAAAGGATGTGGCGCTCATTTTCCTTATCCTCTGCTCCCCCGACGGCGATGATGTCGGAACGGGCGGTGATGGGATCCTTCACGGTAGAGCGGCTCAGGGGTTGGGCGTCGTTTGTCGGGGTGGAAGGAACTCCGTTCCACTCCAGCTCACGGTGGGCGGCAGAAACATCAGGCAAATGGGGCATGGAGCGCGAGGAAGATTAAAATGGGCACATTTCACTTTCACTATGCTACGGCTTGGAATTCGGTTTGGCGCAGCTCAATTCCAGATTTCACGGAAGAGTCAGGGGTTGGTTAGGGGTCTCGAAAGGGGGAATAATGTTCATAAGAACACCCCTCGTCTCGTCCTTCGGTTCACCCAGCAGGAGCATCCATGGCCAGAAAACCTGACGGATATCTTGTCCACATCATGCTTGAAGGTGGACAAACCATGCAGGTACGGGTCAAAGAAGCCAGAGAATACACGGAATTGATCAACAACCTCATGGTGGGCGGCGAAGAGTTCATCACCTTGCCCAAGCAAATGGACAATGAGTACATGATCGTGCGTCCTCAACGGGTGTCCGCTGTATCGGTGGAGGCGATCTACGCTTCCAGCGTTGGCATCGACCTATGAAATTGGGGATCCCTTGCCCAAAGAACGGAATAGCTGGGGATCCCAATACAAAACCCCCGCCACCAGAGCAGGGGCTGCCAGAGGGCTAGACCCTGAAGGGCCTAGAATCCATGGCGTTGGTAGGTCACCCTTGTGGAGGCAGGATCACCTTGTCGATGACGTGGATCACGCCGTTGGAAGCTTCAATGTCGGCTGTCGCACATTAGCATCGTTGACCTTGACACCATCAGCCAAAGAGATCTCCACAGGGGATCCCTCGACCGTAACCACTTCCCCAGCTTCCAAAGAGGTAGAGAGAACTTTGCCGGGCACTGCATGGTAAGTGAGAAATCGAAAAAAGTTCCCGAAAAAGATGTTTCTACTGCCCCAAGATGCTTTCTTACAAAGGCTGCGGGGGTATCTTTCACTAAGGTTAGATTTGCAACATGCAACAATCATCGCAGGGTGGTGGTGAGCAATCCAAAACAGGCTGAAAAAGGATCCCTTGAGGCTGAGGGATCAGTTACGTTTGTCTGCATCTATAGTCATTCTGATTCAAACTAAAACGCTGCACCCACACCTGAAGCGTTGAATGCGCGGGGCTGGAAGACTTTTCTTGGTAGCTCAGGCGTCTCACTCTAACCTGAAACGACTGTACTGTTTTGTTTGCTCGAGCTGTCTATCCAGCGGCAGCACAAAAAATAACACCCTCACGGTGCCGAGCAAAGGGATAAATGAGTTAACGAGCTCGTAATAATCCTGGCAGTTGTGCTTACTCTTCTTCCGGCTCGAAGTCTTCGTCGTAGTCGTCCCCGATCAAATCGTCGATATCGTCGATGTCTTCTTCCAAAATCATCTCAGGGACCTCAATGGGCTGCTCGATCAACCGGCCCTCTTTGCGCAACCAGTCAAGAATGGAGAGGCTGCTAGGAGAGGGCACCACCGTTGGCGGCTGATCGCGGGGCTCTTCGCGCAGAGAGGGATTGTGGTAGTACATGCCGTACGGAAAAAGGGCAGTTATCGACGAGGAATGAACTTGGCTTGGGCTGAGCCCCTCTCAACCGAGGGACGCGGGCTTTCCATCGATATATCCCTCAGTTTAGCCTATGCCTGCCACTCCTGCAAAAAGCGGCGCAGCACCCGCTCCAGTTCAACAGCCCGCGCTGCCTTGAACAGCAGCCGATCCCCGGCTTGTACCTGATGCAGCAAGACTTCCAGCAGTTCGGATACCTCCTCGCAGCGTTCTGCCTGGGCTGCCGGTTTTTGGTCGAGCAGCGGTTGCATCTCCCCTTCCGGATCCAAGAGCAAGACCCGATCCAGCCCCAGAGGGGCAGCCGCCCGACCCACCTCCGCATAGAGCTGAGGCGCATGCTCTCCCAATTCCCGCATCGGGCCGAGAATGGCCCAGCGCCGTTTCCCCGGGGTTTGAGCCAATAGGTGTAGAGCCGCGATCATCGCTTCCGGCGAGGCATTGTAGGTTTCATCCCAGATTTCCACATCTCCTGCCAGCTTGAGATGGCGGTTGCGCCCCTCCAGAGGGGTAGGCAAAGCAATGGGTTCTCGGAGCCGCTCCCAATCCAGCCCCAAGCTGCGCAAAGCAGCCAGCACTCCCATCCAGTTGAGGGCATGGTGTCTTCCCGGCAAGGGCACCGGCAGCGTTAGGCCCTCCACGGTTACCGTTTGGGCTTGGGGATCCCATTCTCCCCGTAAGTCCCCCCGATCCAGACCATAGGTAAGGGTTTGTCCCGACCACAGGCTGGCGGCGGTAGACAACAGCAAGGGATCTTCTCCATTCAGCAGAGCCACCCCCTGCCCTAGCTCCTGCAGCAGCTCGCACTTGGCAGCAGCAATGGCCGCGCGGGATCCCAGTCTGCCGATGTGGGCGGTGCCAATATGGGTGATCAAGGCGTGGGTGGGCTGAGCCATCTGAGCCAGGCGGCGAATTTCTCCGGGGCCTCGCATGGCCATTTCCAGAACCACAAACTGATGCTCCGGTCGCATCTGGAGCAGGGTTTGAGCAACCCCGATGTCGTTGTTGTGGTTGGCCTCACTTTTGAGAACTGTGCCGTAGCGGGATAGGGCAGCCGCCAGCATTTCCTTGGTGGTGGTTTTGCCTGCTGAGCCCGTGATGGCTACTACGGAGGGGGGAAACTGCTCCCGCCAGCCTCTGGCAATGCGCTGGTAGGCAGCTAGGGTATCTGAGACTTGAAAATGGGGCCCAGCCACCGGACGCTGGCTGATGACGGCAACGGCCCCCCTTGCCAAAGCTTGTGGAATAAAGTTGTGTCCATCAAACCGTTCCCCCCGCAGCGCCACGAAGACTGAGCCTGGCTGGAGTTGGCGGCTGTCGGTGCAAATGGCTTGGACGGGAAGACCCAACAAATGGGGATCCCCCTGCAGGGGAGTTTGCAGCAGGTCAGCCACAGTTCGTAAGGTCAGCATCGGGCAGAAACTCCAATTCGCCTACAGCCTCTTCGTCTATGGTCATTTCAGACCCGATTGAGACATTTCCCAAGCGCTCCCCCTCACCCCCAGCCCCTCTCCCAGGGGGAGAGGGGAGTTGGGGATAGCTGTACAGCTTTTTTCAGCGTTGTTTACCACAGCCAGTGTCAATCAATCTCTTGCGTGGGAAGGCTCCCGCTTGGCTACGGAACTCCCATGAAGTCGGAAAAAGCTGTAAACCCAGTTCCTGGGCAACGCCAATACACGACTGGGTATAGGAAGTTGTCAGCTGGGTTGCAGCGTTTCGATCCCAGTCGGGAGGGCGATGATTGCCTCTTTGGCCATGCCGATGAACAGGCCATGTTCCACAACCCCCACCGTCCCCTTGAGTTGATCGGCGATCTTGGCAGGATCCGCCATGGGGCCGAATTGGCAGTCGAGGATGTAGTGCTGCTCGTCCGTCAAGTAGGGATCCCCGTTGGCATTCCGCCGTAAGGTGGCTGTGCACCCCAGAGCCTCTACCCGCGCCAAGGTGGTTTTCCAGCCAAAGCGCACCACCTCTACCGGCACCGGGAAGCGAATGCCCAACTGCGGGACTTTTTTAGAGGCATCGGCGATGATGATCAGCTCGGCAGCGCTGGCCTCCACCAATTTTTCCCGCAACAGGGCCCCTCCTGCCCCTTTGATCAGGTTCAGGGATCCCACTTCAATCTCGTCGGCCCCATCGATGGCCAGATCCAGGCGCGGCTGCTCTTCTAGGGTAGCCAGCGGGATCCCCAGGGAGCGGGCCTGTTCAGCCGTGCGCTCGGAGGTGGGCACACCGAGGATCTGCAGACCCTCGCTTTGCATCCGCTCTGCTAGGGCGCTGACAGCAAAGGCGGCTGTGGATCCCGTGCCCAGCCCCACCACCATTCCCGACTGCACCTTTTGAACTGCAGCCCGGGCTGCCGCCTGTTTCAGCTCATCTAAAGACTCGGTCCCGCTGCCGCCAAGGGTAGTCATTCCCAGCTCCTCTCCCGTGGATGAAGATCCTACCAAAGTGCTTTGCACCGCTACCGCCCGCTCCAGCTAAAACCCTCCGGCGCTGCCACCACCCGACCGAAGAGATCATAGGGCTCGGCGTGGGTGATCTGCACCGGCACCAGGGATCCCAGAGAGCCCTCCCCACGCACGTACACCACCCCGTCCACTTCGGGGGCAAAGCGAGGGGAGCGGCCAATCCACTCGCCGGTTCTGGGGTTTTCCTGCTCCAAAAGTACAGGTACCACTCGGCCCACCTGCTCGCGGTTGCGGCGGAAGGCAATGCCTTGCTGCAGTTGCATTAGACGGGCGCGGCGCTCTTGTTTGACAGCCTCTGGAACCTGATGGGGGAGGTGGTAGGCAGGGGTGCCCTCTTCGGGAGAAAAGGTAAACACCCCCACATGGTCAAACTGATGGCGCTGGACAAAGTCTAGTAGATGCTGGAAGTGCTCCTCCGTCTCCCCAGGAAAGCCGACGATAAAGCTGGTGCGCAGCACGGCATTGGGCAACGCCTGGCGCAGCCGCTCGATCACCCGGTCGTTGACCTGCCCTTGCCAGGGGCGATTCATGGCCTTGAGGATCTCAGGATGGCTGTGCTGTAGGGGCAGATCCAGGTAAGGCAGGAAATTGGCGGTCTCTTGAATGGCCTCCACCACGGCGGGGGTAATGCCCGTGGGGTAGGCGTAGAGCATGCGGATCCAGGGGATGGGGATCTTGCCCAGGGCGCGAATGAGATCTGCCAGCCGCGGCTCCCCGTAGAGATCGATCCCGTAGTGGGTGGTGATCTGGGAAATTAAAATCAGCTCCTGCACCCCCTCTTCGGCCAGTTGTTCTGCTTCCCGGAGGATGGACTCGATGGAGCGAGAGCGTTGGTCGCCCCGCAAGTGGGGGATGATGCAGAAAGAGCAGCGGTAGTTACAGCCCTCAGCTACCCGCAGGTAGGCCACAGGCGCATGGGTGGTGCGATAGCGAGGTACGGTCTCGTCGGCAATGTAATCCAAGCTGGAAGTAACGGCATTGACCCGCTCTCCCCGCTCCACCCGCTCGATGATTTGGACGATCTGGTGATAGTCGCCCGTGCCCACGATAGCCACCGCCTCCGGGATCTCCTGCAGCAGCTCCTCCTGGAAGTGCTGCGCCAGGCAGCCGGCAATGATGATCTTTTTGCCTTGTACCGCCAGCTCCATCAGGGTACTGACCGACTCCCGTCGCGCTGCTTCAATGAAGCTACAGGTATTGACGATCACATAGTCAGCACTCTCTTCGTCCCCATCCACCCGGTAGCCTGCTTGAGCCAGCAAGCCCAGCATGTGCTCGGTGTCCACCCGGTTTTTCTCGCAGCCCAGGTGTAAAACGGCAACCGACGCCTTTGTACGCTGCACCGCTGTTCGCGTAAGCGGGACGGAGTCCTTAACGGATGGGAAACTGGAGACGGTCGCTTCTAACCCATTCATGGACTGAGCATCAAAAAGGGGGCAGCTTGCCAGAGGCTTATCTATTCTAGTTGAGGGCCGCATCAGCGTTGCGGAGCAATAGAGCCGTAGCCACGGCCAACGCGGTGGCCGCCCAACTGTAGGGATCCCCGCCAGCCGCCGTCGGAAACAGAGGCGCTTGTCCATAGCCCCGCAGGCGCAAAGCCTGATAAACCCTCTGCGAGCGCTCGTAGCTGCGCACCAACAGGGTGCCCACCGAAGCGGCCAGAAAGGGCAGATCTTGTCTTAGAGACGGCCCAGGACGCCACAGGGATCCCCGCGGTCGCCAACCCCTCAGCCGGGCTGCCCGTTGCATCTGCTCCCACTGAGCGGCCACCTCCTGCAAATAGCGCTGGGTGAGCCAGGCCAGTTCCAAAAGCAGATCTGGGATCCCCAGTTGCCGCAACGCTGCCAACAGTTCCGACGTGGGAGTGGTCTCCAGCAGCAGCATCGTGAGAGCGAACAGGGCCAGCCCCCTCCCCCCCATGCGAAGCGCCATCTGCAGCCCCTCCCAACGCAGAGCCAGGGATCCCCAGCGCCACAGGATGGTTTCCCCCGCCCAGAAGGGTAGGATCCCCATCAACCCTGCCACCAACAGCCCTGGGGCTGCCAGCCGCCTCAGCCAGAGGCTCCAAGGCAATCCCGACAGGCTCCACAGTCCAGCCACCAGCGCCCAGATGAGCGGCAAGAGGGCCAGGCACCTCACCGAGGCGAAAGCCGCCATCAGCGCCATCAGGCCCAGCACCTTGGGCAGAGGTTGCCACCGGTGCAGCCAGGAAAGGGGTTTGGAGGGGTGAGGATGGGATTGTTGACCGCGCCAGCAGCAAGGGATCCCTGAGCCGGCTTCATCTCTTGCCATACTCTCCCAGCAGCGCCGGTTGTACCCGCTGCAAAAACAGCACCACCCAACTGGTGAACAACCCCTCCACCACCATCAGGGGGATGTGGGCCACCACCAAGCTCCCAAGAGCCAGACGACCGGCTTCTGTGGAGAGGATCCCGCTGCCAGCGTCAACCACAGCAGCCATGACCACCCCGTAAAACAACAGCACTGCTAGACCCACCCCAACCGCTCCCGCCAAGAAGGCAGACACTCCGGCCCCCATCACCCGACGGCCTGCCCGAAAAATCCCACCGGCCAGGAGCGCCGGGATCCCCATAATGGCGGCGTTGATGCCCAATGTGGTCAGGCCCCCATGGCCAAAGGCCACCGCCTGAAAAAACAAGCCCACTACAATCGCCGGATAGGCCAAAGCCCCCAACATCAGACCCATCAACCCGTTCAGCACCAGATGCAGGCTGGCCGGGGGAAAGGGCAGGTGAATCGAAGAGGCCACAAAAAAGACAGCCGTGAGCAAAGCCGCTTTGGGCAACTGGTCGCAATAGCGTTGCGTAGCAATATGGCGGGGATCCCGTTCCCACCAAGGACATTGCTCGGCAACGCTGGCGCGACGGAGAAGCCGCAAGCTGTAGCCGGTGATGAGAGCGGTGATGCCATAGCCCCCCAGCCAAAGCGGTGCCGGCAAAATGCCATCGCTGATGTGCATGGTCAGTCCTACTCCAGAGCAGAGGAGCCAGCCTGGGAGCCTGAGATTCCTGACCCTGGAGATCCCGAAACCGGTGGGCTCTCCACCGCTGCGTAACCAGATTGACGGGGCCTGGAGAAGAACAGAGCTGTGCCCAGACAGCCCCAAATGACACAGGCGGCCATAACCCCCCGCTGCAAAGGCCCAAAGGGTGGGGAAGCGCTGGGGATCCCTTCTGTCTGAGGGAACTCCTCGCCCACCGGCACGTTGACCAACACCCCATGCCCCGCCTGGCGAATCCGCACCTGCCAGAGGCCCGTCAGGTTGGGATCCGGCTGCAGCAGAAATCGTCCCCGCGCATCCGTCTGTCCCTCCTGCCAAGGGGTAGTGGGATCCGTTGGCGCAAACACCGTTACCTGCGCAGAACGCATCGGTTCGCCAGAATCGTAGCGGGCCTGGATCTCAAAAGCGGGAACTGCCCGCCAAGAGGCCTCCACCCCGTGGCCCCAAGCGGGAGCAGACAGGAGCAGGCCGAAAGCCAGCAAGCTCAACCGTGCTCCGCATCGCTGACGCGACGCCGCAATCAGGCTCAGTCGGCAGGAAGGGATCCAAAGTTTTGGCCAGACTCGGTTCATTGGTTAGCTGAGGACAGACGACAATCTCTACGCTCTGCAGGCGACCGGTCTTAGAAAAGCCAAGACTTCAGGGCGAAGACTCTGTCTGGGCAGGGCCAGAGGCAGCGCGGCAGTGGCCTTCCCCCACATGGCCCAAGTGGTGCAGGATCTCCAATACGGCCTTAGCCGCAGGGGATCCCTCCTGCAGATCCCCCCAGTCCACTTCCAGAAGGTCGGATCCCCCCCCAGTGCTCCGCGCCGCCGACGCGGCCAGCCGCTGCTCCAGGGAGACAGGATCCAACTTCACCAAAGGGGCAAACCCCAGAGCTGCTTGATTGAGGCTGTCGTTGGGGGGCAAGCTTCCATCTCCAAACAGGTGGTCGAAATGGAAGGTGACCTCCAGATCTGCCACCTGGCCGACGCGCACAAAGCCTTTGCGCTCCTCCCCCACATACTCTCCGCAGGTGAAGGCCACCTCAGGGCTGAACTTGAGCACAAACGGAATCTCCCCAGCCCCTTCCTTTGTCGGTCGGGCTTGGCCTTCGATCCAGAGGGAATAGCCCTTTGCCGGCCCCTCCAGTGCTGGCACCAGCCGCCACCCCAGGGCGTTGTAGTGGCCAGGGGGTGCCTCTAGGGATCCCAGTAAGGCCCGCTCCGCCGGGGGAGCCGTGATCAAATCAACCGTGATGGGGCCGGAGAGGCTGACCAATGCCCGTGCCAGCAAATCTGCATTTCCTTCCGGATCAAAGGGCGGATCGGTTTGGTAGGCGGTTATGTCCGCCAGCGTCACGTACACGTGCTCAAAGCTCAGTTCCCAGCCGTCTTTGGAGACAAACCCCTCCCGAATGAAGTCCTCGCCGTTGGCCCAAAACTCCAGAGTACCCATCTCTGCCTTTGCTTGGGCTAGGGGTGCTTCCTGCCTGACCTTTTCCGCTCCAGCGTTAGAAGCCGGTCGGCAGGCGCCTAGAGAGAAGGCCAACCCAAGGGCCAGAAAGGGTAAAGCTAACCCCTTGCCCCAGGGATCCCTTGTTGAAGCACCAAGCCGAAATGGAGTGTGTTTCACCAGTTCCCCTGCCAAGGACTCGGTCCCGATGACGCAAACGGCACTGCTCTACCGAAACACAGGCTTCCCTGGTGTTACAATCCCCCACCAGGGCATCTGTAGGGCTATGCCTATGGCAAGGGCTACTCCTGCGCCAGATTCCCCGCCCGCACCCAACCTTCCTGCCCATTCTGACGGCGAATGCGCTGCCAACGGCCATCTTCGCTGAGGCCCAGCACCGTCACCACCTCGTTCATGGGCACACCACCAATGTAGGTTCCCTCCCGCTCTGGAGTGGCCCGCAGCGCCAGGCCAATGGGCTCGATCACCCGTCCCCGCTCACCTGGGGAAACCACTGCTGCCGTGGGGGGTCGAGTCGGCAAAGGAGTTGATTCAGGGTTGGGTTCAACCGTGGGAGCTGGAGAAGTTGAAGCTGAAGCACCATCCACAGGGCCCAAATTGCCAGCCCGCACCCAGCCCTCCTGTCCATTCAACTCCCGCCGCACCCGTTGCCAACGACCATCGGCGCTGTACTCCAACACCGTCACCGTTTCCCCCACCACAATTCCCCCTTGGTAGGCTCCATCGGCAGAAGGTTGGCTGCGGATGGCCAGGCCAATGGGCTCGATCACCCGCCCACGGCTGCCGGGGGGAAATCCCTCAGGGTCAACAGTGCCTGCAGCAGGGCCAGAGGGGGGAGAGGGAAAACTGGCTGGGCGGGGCAAGGGATCCAAGCGCACGGCCTGCGGAAATTGAGGCGGGGCAGGGGGGGCCAACATGGGGGCGACGAGCTGCCACAACTGCCAAGCCAAGGCGGCCAGAGCCCCAACCGAGACACTCACCACCACCAAGGTGCCCAAGGGAAAACCGCCAGAAGCAGGAGAAGAACGGCCTCGCATCGGGTAGTTAGCCATCCGAAATACCTTCCCGCAATGCTGCAGGCAAGAATCCGCAGAGAAGATGGGATCCCCGTCAAAACCGGGGATTTACGAAAGCCAGAGCACGACTGCTGCGCAACGCTGACGTGATTGCATCCCAATGTATCGTGTTCCGCAGCGCTCTTGCTAGGCCTGTGCAGAGGAACCGCAACGCTGACGGGGCGACGCGACCCCAGAGGGCAAGGGCGTCGGAGATTAGCTTCTACTTATTGGTGTTGGTGAACTTATTCTGCCAGTCGGTCGTCAAAATCTCTCGGCCAAATACCCATCCTGCCAGAAGGAGGGGCAGCGCCAAGCCCAGAAAGCCGAAAAGACTGACCACCTGAGCCACTTGCCGCTGGGCTTTTTTTCTCCTGGGATCCGGGATGTTGTTAGCAGCCAGCACCACTTTAGAACAAAAAGCCACCACCACCGCCCCCACCGGCCCCAAAACCAAAGAGGGCCACAGCCAAGCCGCCACTTGCGAGAATGCGTAGGCTCCGGTGAATGGGATAATCACGAAACAAGCCAACTCTAGGATCCCCCACGTGAAGAGGGCCAACCAGACATCTTTGCGGAAGACTTCATCGGGATTGGTGTACATAAGCCTCCGGGATAAACCGCCCACACTAAGGCCAGACCTCGAGACAGGAACGGAAGCGCCACGGCTTCCAGATTAACTCCAGGTGCTAAGGATCTTGCTTGACGGATCCTCCTTACGCTACTTTTCCCCTTGGGCAACTCAGTAAGAAGATAATGCCCAAGATTCTTGGATAAGCCTCCGTTGATTTACGCACAGGAGGGCGGCCTCGGCAAGGATAAACTCCCCGCGCGACCCCATACGTAAAGACTTGAAATAAGATTTAAGTGTTCAATCACTCATGAATTGCCTGCGCCTGTGGCCCTTTCCAGCCGAGGTTGGGGTCAAGCTTGCCCTGTTGAGAGGGCTCTTTATTCACCCGCGAGCCGAGGGCCCATCGCCTCTGCACGATTGTTGCCCATGAGCTGCCGAAGGGATCCCCACACCCCAACGCCCTGCAACCTTGTCTCCTGCTGACTTCGAGAGTGCCAAGCTGCCATGTCACGCATCCTCATCATCGATGATGATCCCAGCATTTGTGCTCTACTGCAGCGGTACTTGCAGCGGCAGGGGTATTCGGTTGAGGTGGCGATGACGGGGGCCGAGGGCTTACAGCAGTTGCGCGCTTTTCAGCCGGCCTTGGTAATTTTGGATCTGAACTTGCCGGATGTGAGCGGCTACGATCTCTGCCAGCAAATGCAAAAAGAGACCGGCGTGTACGTGTTGATGTTGACCAGCCGCGTCAGCCCTGCTGATAAGTTGCACGGATTCCAGTTGGGGGCAGATGACTACCTGACCAAGCCCTTCAGCCTGCCGGAGTTACAGGCGCGAGTGCAAGCCATTCTGCGGCGGCAACGCATGAAGACCGAAGTTGCCAGCGCACCGGTCTTGACCTTTGCCTCTTTGGTAATCGACCCGGAAACCCGAGCAGTCATCCGCGAGCAGCGCCTGATCAACTTAACAGCACTGGAGTTCGATTTGCTCTATGCTATGGCTCGACATCCGGGGCGGGTTTGGCGACGGGCTGAGCTGATTCAAGAGGTGTGGGATTTTAACCACGAGGGAGATGAACGGGTGGTCGATGTCCACATCGGCCAAATTCGCAAGAAGCTGGAAACCGATACCAGCCAACCGGAGTTGATCCGCACCGTGCGTGGAGTTGGCTACAAGTTTGAGCCCCCCGCTCCGAAGGAGGGATGGGGAGAGGAAAAACCTTAACCCCCAAATAACTCTCCCCTCTTCACGTTGGGAGAGGGGCCAGGGGTGAGGGCCCGTTAATCCAAGCGGCGGCCTGTCAAACGCACAAAAATGTCTTCTAAGTTGGCCGGGCGCACCATGAGGCCGGTTTTGTCGGGTTCTGCCTCCAACTGCCGCTGAGCTTCCGCCAAGCTGGGGAAAAAGGTGTACTCCACCTCCCGGCCAGGACAGGATCGCACCAGCAGGGCCTCTCCATACTTGGCCCGCAGTTGCTCGGTGCTGCCCAACTCGATCAACCTTCCCCCATCCATGATGCCGATGCGGTCGCACAGCTCTTCTGCCTCCTCCATGTAGTGGGTGGTAATCAGCAAGGTCATGCCCTGCCGATTGAGATCCCGCAAGATCTCCCACAACAGCCGCCGCGCCTGGGGATCCAACCCGACGGTGGGCTCGTCCAAAAACAAAATCTGGGGGCGATGCAGTAACGCCCTGGCCACCTGCAAGCGTCGTTTCATTCCCCCTGAGAGGGTTTTCACTTTGTCTTGCCGGCGATCCGCCAGCCGCACATACTCCAGCCATTCATCGATGCGCCGTTGCCGCTCTGGGTTGGGGATGTGGTGCATACGCCCGTGGAACTCCAGGTTTTCCCAAACGGTCAGCTCTGCCTCTAGGGTGATAGGCTGCAGAACTACGCCAATTTGCTGCCGCACCGCCACCGGATCCCGCACCACGTCATACCCCCCCACCCGGATGGATCCCTGGCTGGGTCGGGTAAGGCTAGTAAGCATGCGGATGGTGGTGGATTTGCCGGCGCCGTTGGGCCCCAACAGGGCAAACACTTCCCCCTGGGGGATCTGCAGGCTCAAATCTTGAACGGCAACCTGCTGCCCAAAGCGCTTCCACACCCCCTGCATTTCCACCGCCACCGTCTTGGTTTGGGGCAAGGTTGGGGCCGTCGAAAGAGCTGTCACAGTCCGCTCCGGTAAAGTGTAAAGAAATCTTTATTCTCCAGCATACGCCAGCCGTGTCAGCAAGCTGCAGGTCTTACCAGGGATCCCTGCTGCTGGCAGCAGTCTGGGTTGTCTCTTGAGCTTTTGCGTGGCTGTGATTTCGTTCTCTGGGGTTTTTCTCTGGATCTTGCAAAATAGTACACATTGCGTCTGAAGGGTGAACCGCACTCCCAAGACAACACCTGTACAGACTCTGGAAGGGGAAATTGGGCTGGATAGCTCATGGCATATCTGTACGTATCTGTACGTATGGGTAACAATAGAGACACAAGCTTGAGCGGTCTGGCTGTCAGACTGGGGCTTTCTTCTCAGTGAAGCGACCTCCCTCAGCGCCCACCGATACCCTCTACTAACCAATCTGAATCTGATCTGAGCAAAATGCAGAGCAAAGACCGGTTCGACCAAATTGACTTCCGGCTGGATCGCCTGGTTGGGGCTGTGTTGACCTTGGCCGAGACCGTCAGCTTCGTCAAGGATGACCTGACCCATCTGAAAGCCATTGTTCAACAACAGGTGCTGATATCCCAGGAGCAGAGCACTTGGCTGGGAGAGTTAAAGGCAATATGTCAACAGCAAGCCGATACAGCTCGTCGCCAATCTGAGACGATTGAGCGGATCATCGCCCATCTCCTGCCCACTCAGGATCCCAAGTCTTGAGGGATCCCAAAGGCAGCCTGGGGGCGTGCCACAATGGCAGCAGAGCTGAGGTTTTCCACCGTTGGAGTGCCAGGTTGCAGCAGCAGGACAGGGTTCTGTTGAGGCTGAGGAGCTGCTTGCTTTCTTTCGTTGCCGACGCTTGCCTTACCTGGATCGCTTTGGCCCTCAAGAGGCCAAGCTGCCGCCGGACAACCTGCTGGAGCAATGGCGGCGGGATCGCCAAGCCCTGGCAGCCGCTGTGTTTGAGCGATTCCCCGGAGAACGAATCGCGCCGGGCAATGAAGCTCTCTTGGCAGCCATGGCCGACGGGGCGGAGCGGATCTACGGCGGACGGATTGCCGCAGAGCTGTTTTGGCAACCGCAGGAAGATCTCAACTGTACTGCTGAGGCAGAGCTGTTGCAGCTTGCTTCTGAACCTGTCCCTCACTCCTCCTCTCCAAGGGATCCCATCCCTGCCCCAGAAGACTGCGAGATGGTGCCCGCTCTTGCGTTGCCGCCTGAAGCTGTTCCAGAGGGACGTTCAGTTTGGGTGAGCAGCTCCCTGGATCTGCTGATTCGGGATCCCGCTCTCGTTGGCAGAAGTCGCCACGCCGCCCGATCCTCTTACCTGCCGGTTCATATTCGTATCGGCAAACGCCCCAAACCGGAATACGAATTGTTGCTGGCTTTGCAGGCAGAGCTGCTCGGATCCCTGCAGGGAAACGTTCCCAAGCGGGGCATTTTGATCCTGAAAGATGGGAAGTGGCACCCCGTCCACCTGAGCCGCCGACGAGCACAGGTGCGGCAATTGCTGCAGGAGTACCTGCACTCCCTCAACCAGCCGGAACCACCGCAGGTGTTCATGGCCCGCAGCCGCTGCCATCTTTGCCACTGGCGGGAGCATTGTCGCCAGTTGAACGCCGCCGCTCAACCCCTCAGCCTGCTGCCGGGCGTAACGGGATCCCGCTATCCCCTTTTGCAAGAGGCGGGGATCCACTCGATTGAAGCCCTGGCCAACGCTCAGTTGGATAGGTTGCAAGCCATTCCCAAGTTGGGATCCGGCGTGGCCCTGCAACTGCAGCTGCAAGCCCGTGCCACCCTCAGCCGGCAGCCTCTCTGGATTCAATCCCCCCCGGAAACCCTGCCCACCACACCCGTAGAGCTGTACTTCGATATCGAGGCGGATCCCCGCCACAACGTCGCCTATCTGCTGGGCCTGCTGGTGGTGGAGCAAGCCGAGGGGAAAAAGGTTGCGAGCTATCACAGTTGCCTGGCCGCCGAGCCGCGGGAAGAAAGGCAAGCTTGGGAGCAATTCTTGCAACTGGCACAACGCTATCCTGACGCTCCCATCTACCACTTTCACGGCTTTGAAGTGCAGACCTGCCGACGGCTGGGGGAGCAATACCGCACGGATCCCCGACAGCTGCGGCAGTTGTTGCAGCGCTTTGTGGATTTACAGGCCTGGGTGCAACGCTCGGTGGTGCTGCCGATCGAGAGCTATTCCCTGAAAAACATCGCCCGCTGGTTGGGGTTTCAGTGGCGTCTGCCTGATGCCAATGGCGCCCAGTCCATTTATTGGTATAGCCAATGGCTGGAAACTCGGGAGCGCAGATATTTGGAGCACTCGCTTATCTACAACGAGGATGACTGCCGGGCTACCCACCGCCTAAAAGACTGGCTGTCCCAAGGAGTCCTCCATGCCGAATGATGCGAATAAATTGACAAAGACGGCCTATCCCCAGCCGCAAATGCCGCAGCTTGCGCTGCCGGTCTTGTGGTCAATGGCTGAGGCTTCGTTTAGAATTAGACAGGCCCATTTAGTTCATTAAGGGAATCCCATGCTGTTGAAATCTCATGAATCTCCTCGCCATCAGGGCAGAAACCGTCGCGGTCGTGGGGGATCGGCACGCAAGCGCCAACTGGACAAGCGGAACCGCGCCTTGATGCAACGATTACGACAACGAGAGCAAGCTCTCAACTCTCGATCTTCTCGGCGGGGGCAAGTTAACCCTGCCTTTTTTGTGCTTGCTTCTCCTTGGCCTGGCTACGGGGGATCCCGCTTGGCTGCGTAAACTACCCGGCTCCGACCGCTAAGCGGTACGGAGCGGGCTTTCAGTAGCCCTGAGCCTGCTCTGCTCTACCAGAGAACAAAACAGGCCCGAACCTCTAGGCTGGTTTACGGCAGCCCCCAAGAGCGCAATCACATTCGCACCATTCAAATCCGCATCCCCTTCCCATCCACAGTGCCCACACTTGAACGACTTACCACTGCGGTAGGATTGCGCAGGATCGGGATGGATGTGCAAACACCGGTGGCAGGTCTGCGACGTGTAGGCAGGCGGCACAAGAACCAGAGAAACCCCTGCAACCCTCGCCTTGTATTCCAGAAATTGACGTAGTTGGTAGAACGCCCAACTGTTGGCCCTGCGCCTTTCGGTTTTGCTGCGTGGCTGTTGATTGACCCTTTCCCGGATCCCTGTCAGGTCTTCCAGAGCGATAGCGCTGTTGGTAGCTTTTGCCCTAGAGACAATAGCTTTGGAGATGCGATGATTGACCCACGCCTGAAAGCGCCTCTCCTTGCCAGACAGCCGTTGCAGCAGTTGACGGCATCTGCGCCGCGAACTGCGTGTGCCCTTACTGGCTTTGCGTTGGAGTGCCGCCCTCAATCGAGAGTAGTGGTCTCGGACTCGGTTCAACTGCTGTCCATTCCAGTTATCCCCCTCTGACGTATGGGCAATATCTGTCCTTCCCAAGTCCACCCCCAGCACTCTACCCGTGCGTTGCGGTGGGGATGGCTCCGTTTCCACACAGATCTGAATAGAGTAGGAGCCGTCTTTACGCTTGACCAGAGTGGCAGATTTGGGATTGGAGCCCGCCAGCCGTTCTCTCTGGTAGCGGCCAATCGCCAGCTCAAAGCGCTCCCGACCCTCCACCGTGGTCAGCGACACCGACCAGTCTTTCTCGCGGAACGAAAAGATACGTGCATCGTAGGTAGCGAAGCCCCCCTTGAACGCTTTGACGGGGCGGTTTTTCTGTCGGGCAACTTTACGGGCGCCGGCCAGCCGTCTGCAGACCTGCTGGTCGCGTAAGCGGGACGTAGTCCTTGCCAAGTTACTGGACAAGCCGAACCGGGCACGGATTTCGCGGTAGCACAGAGACTGGAGCTTAACGGCGTTGGCGACTTTCTCGGGTGTGTTTTGGTTGACCCAGTTCAAGGCTTGGCCAAAAGCCTCCAAAGTCGCGTCCAATTTGGCGGCTTGCGACGGGGACACCTTGAGCTTGCAGGATACGGTCAGGACTTGGGTCATGGTTCTATTGTGACTTCCGCATTCCTCCCGGCACTGACCCTACGGGTACAGTGCGGGGCTCCTGCGATTTCTAGCTGATCCGCCCATTTCTTTCATGGCATCGAAGAATCGAAGAGTTTGCTTCTTGCGCCTTCAAGACAAAGACTGCACCCCTGCCGATAGATGCGGGTTTTGGCTGCGGGGCTCTGGATAGGTGGGAAACTCTCGGTCAATAGCGTAAACGGCTCAATTCCCGTCGCAGTCAGGATCGGGATGACAGGATTTGAACCTGCGGCCCTCTGCTCCCAAAGCAGATGCGCTACCAAGCTGCGCTACATCCCGGCTTAGCTTTTGTGATTATGCCAGATCCCCGCCTCTGATGCACACCCAAGCAGGGATCCCTCGCTCAAGGCAACAAGGGAAACAAACATTTGTCCAGGTCAGGACTTGAGCATCTTGGCCGGCATGACAATGAGGGTATTTCCCTGTCGCTCCACCACGTAGAGCTCCTGTCCGGCTTGGATTTCCAGGTTGGGAATGCTGCACTTGGCGTTCCAGGTGGAACCCAGATAAGAAACCCGCCCCCGTTCGCCTGGGGGAATGGGGGTGATTGCCCGCGCCTCGCGAGATTCCTCTACCTGAACCGATCCATGGGGCACCAGACGGCGACTGAGGATAATCAACACCACCGATGCCCCAATCCAGCTGGCAAATTGTACCCAGATCGGCAGCCCCAAATAAGCCAAAAGCCCTGCCAAGAGCGCCGCCAGCCCCACCGAGCCGGCAACCAATTCTGGCAAAAACAATTCGGCAGAAATGAGGACTAACCCTATGACGATCCAAGGCCAAACCATAGAATCCAGGGATCCCACCAAATTCAGTATGGCTCAAAACCCCTGGATCCTCAGCAGGGATCCCTTGTCCTTAGGGAGACTGGTTGGGGCTTACCCGCCCAAGCGGTAATTCTCCAAAAACTGCAGGGGATCCATCTCTTCCTGAGGGGAGCTTTTGGGTAGGTTCTTGGATTCGGCAATCCGCATCAAGGTCTCCCAGTCGGTGCTCATGACAAAGGCCACGGCTTGGCGAGCCGCCTCTCGGTGGGGGCAGTCCTCTCCCAAGACACAGCCATCTCGACAGAGGGTGGCGCAATCGTGCGCAGTGCTCCTGGGATCCGGGCCAGCCATGATGTCTTCCTCTCGGTGGGTTTCACGTTTTCTTTAGGATACCTGAAGAGAATCTTGCGCTTGCAGGAGATTTGGGTCAGGGCGGGTAGCTTGGATGAGGAGATGAGGCGACAAGACCTGTTCAAGCAAGAGGAGCCTTATGGAGTTTTCGCAATTGCAAGCGCTGGTGGATCGAGCGCTGGAAGACAAAAAGCTCACCCGCACAGAGGTGGATCAAATCGTCAACGCCATCCGGTCGGACGGCAAAATCTCCCCCGAAGAGATAGGCTTGCTGGAGTCCATTCGCGAAATGGTGCTCCGTCGGGAGATTCAGGTGGTGGAAACGGCAGATTGAGGGGCAGGGATCCCCTGTTGCAAGTAGAGGGTGACTTCGCTGCGATTGTGAAACAGGTGGCGGGCTCTCACCAGGGGGAAGGCACTACCCAAAATCTCCAGACTTTGCCGCAGCACCCGCAGGCGGTGTTGGTGGGGTAGCTTCAGGGTCATCACAGCTCTCCCTTGTGGCTGCAGATGGGGAGCAAAAGCCACCATCAGGTGGGCGGAAGCCGGGCCATCCATGCGCATGTCGTTGAGGATCAGGTGAAACCGGCCTGGGCCACGGGCCAGGTAGGCTTGGGCGCTGAGGCAATGGTGGCGGATCCCCGGATCTTGGCTGAGGCGCTCGTCCAAGTCCCCCGGATCCACTGCTGTGACCTGCTGGCCATATAGGCGCAAAATGCGCGACCATCCCCCCGGTGCTGCCCCCAGATCCAGAGCCTGTCCCCCCGGCACCAAGGGAATCTGAAACACCTGGATGGCCTCCAGCAGCTTAAACTCGGAGCGGCTGATTTGCTCTGGATCCCGCCGAAAGCGATGGATCCCACCGGCCCAGTTGGAGAGGTTCTGGGCAGCCAAGGATAGGCCCAGCCAAGCGCGAATGCCCATCGGTTGAGCCAGGATCACCACCGAGATCACCTGCTGTGGGTCTTTGACCTCCAGGGGGGATCCCACCGCCGCGATCACCTGTTCGGCCAGGGTTTCATTGACCTGGAAGGGCTTGAGAGCCGGCTCTCCAAACAGGCGCGTCTGAACCGAAAAGCTGAGGGCGGGGTCAATGGCTGCCAACATTTCCCCATCAAGGCGCAATTCAACTAAGGATCCCTCGGCCAGCCGCCGTTCTTGGTGAATGGGGCAGATGTGGCGTAAAAAAATGGGCGGGTCAGCTTGCCAAGCCTCAGCCAGGTCAGCAAATGAGCGTTGGCTGCACACCCATACCAAGCCAGGTGCTTCCTTTAGCCGCTGCACGGCAGCCTCTGGATCCGCAGCTTCTATCTCCCGGATCGCCAAATCCAGAAAATCTGGGTCAGCACTGCCCAGCCATGTATGGGTATCAGGGGGGAGAGGATTGCTCAACGGGCTCGCTGCCAACGCACGTAGGGTAAAGAAGCGGCTACTTGCTGAATCTGGGCTTGGGCGGCCAGCAGTTGTCCTGTGGCGTCCCAGGTGCCCTGCACCAGCATTTGCCAGGCTCCCTGGGGGATCTCCACAGCAGCGGTATTTGCCTCCCAGCGCACCTGTTTGTTGGGCAGATCCAGCGTCAACTGGAGCTGGGGATTTTCCGCCACCGCCTTCTGCAGGGCTTGAATCACAGCCGGGGGTGCCGTAACACAAGGGATCCCTAGAGCCAAGCAGTTGCCGAAGAAGATCTCGGCAAAGCTTTCGCCAATGAGGGCGCGGATCCCCCATTTGGCCAGCGCTTGGGGGGCATGCTCCCGGCTGGAGCCACAGCCAAAATTGGCATTGACCACGAGGATCTGGGCTCCCTGGTACTGGGGTTGATCGAAGGGGTGTTGGCCGGGATCCTGGGCGCGGTCGTCGGCAAACACGTGCTGGCCCAAGCCGTCGAAGGTGACGCACTTCAAAAAGCGGGCCGGGATAATCCGATCGGTGTCGATGTCGTTGCCCAGCAGGGGGATCCCTCGGCCTGTGACGGTCAAAACTTCGCTTGACATGGGAACTTCGATGAACTTCTGAACTCGATCTTTGGACTTGATCTGGAGATCGGCTTCAGGGGACTGGAATGCTCGGCAAAACCCTGCCCGGCTGCAGATGGGCCAGCCTCAACGACAAAAGGGGAAGGCTTGGCTCGGCTACCGGCGGTAAACCTGATTCTCCAAATTGCGCACCTGCCGCTCCAGCCGATCCAGCCGCCCCCGCAGCTCGTCCATTTCCGATTGGCGGGGCACGCCCAGATCCTGCAGGACGTTGCGCACCTGCCGCTGAACGTAGGATTCAAAGTTACTCTGCTCGGCCTTCACCTGGTTGAGCAGGTTGTTGATGACATTGGATGCCTCTTCTGGGTTGAGCTGCCCCTTCTGCACCAAGTCGTCGGCAGCCTTTCTCAACTGTTCTGCCAGCAGAGTGGTTGTGCCCACGCCCATTAGCAAGAGCTGACGTAAGATACTGTTGTTGTCCAATGCTGCCCTCCAAAGGACGCTTCGCGAACGGTACGGGCCTCCATGACTACCCATTTTCCTCAGTTTGCCCTCAACTTCGCAACCGGCTCGGCCAGTTTCTCCCTTTCGCCTGAGGCGGCACAACAATGGCACAAGGCTCTGCAAATCCTCTTGGAGCGACTCAAGATCCGTTCCCGACAGCAGCCTCAGGAGCCGGTTGAGTTTCGTTACCCTACTGAAGATTTCAGCTTGGAGATGTTCTGCAACCCCAACATCTGGGCTGGCCCCCACGCAGCCAAGGTGCTGGTGACTCTGAAAACCAAGGTGCTGCGCCTTTCCACCGAAGTGGAGTTCTCTCGCCTTCAAGAAGACCTCAGCCAATATCTGGAGTCCCTAACATGAGCGAAGATGCCCATGCTGCGGGAGAGGAGCCCGCGGCCATTACGGTGACGCAACTGCTGGACGAGCCGTCAGAGGGGATCCCCGGCCACTTGGAAGTGGTTGCCCTCACTTGGCACGACCGCCAGCGATCCCGGCAACGGCTGGTGAGCGACTGGGGCACCGAGATCCAGTTGATGCTGCCTCGGGGCACCCATCTTCACGATGGGGATCTGCTCTATGCGGATGCGCAGCGACACATTCGGGTCAAAGCCCAACCCGAACCGGTGCTCTTGATTCAACCTGAAAACCCCATCCAGATGGGCCAGGTGATTCATCAACTGGGCAATTGGCACCGCCCGGCCCACGTTTCTCTCCAAGGACAGATCCTGGCGCTGGCCGATGATCCGCTGCAGGACTGGCTGGCCCACATGGGGATCCCGTTTCGGTTGGAGATGGAGGTCTTCGAGCCCAACCTGTTGGCCCACAGCCATTAATTCGACCCATTGAGCAGTCATCATCAGATGTCCAAGTTCTCGATCCGAACCGGCTCAAGAGGTTCTGCCAGCGGAAACCCCAACACCTGGGCATAAAAGTAAAGCTCTGCCTCCAAAGCCCGTTTGATGTTGGCCGCCTGGCGAAAGCCGTGTTGCTCTCCCTCGAAGGGCACATAGGCCACTGGGATCCCTTTGGCCCGTAGGGCTGCCACCATCCTCTCCGCCTGATTGGGGGGCACGATGGCGTCTTCCAACCCTTGGAAGAAGATAACCGGACAATTGAGGCCCTCCAGGTGATGAATGGGGGAACGCTCCCGGTAGAGATCCCGCCGCTCTGGGTAGGGGCCAATGAGGCTGTCCAAGTAGCGAGACTCGAACTTGTGGGTCTCCTGGGCCAGGGCTTCCAGATCGCTCACCCCGTAGTAGCTGGCACCTGCTCGGAAGACCCTGTGGAAGGTCAAGGCCGCCAACGTGGTATAGCCGCCAGCGCTGCCCCCTTGAATGAGCAGCCGTTCCCCATCCACCTTGCCCTGTTCTGCCAAAAATTGGGATCCGGCGATGCAATCTTCCACATCTACCAGGCCCCACCGGCCTTTGAGAGCATCCCGATAGGCCCGTCCGTAGCCGCTGCTGCCACGGTAGTTCACATCCAAAACGGCAATCCCCCGACTGGTCCAGTATTGGATCCCTAGGTTGAGCACGGCTGCCGTCGCCCCGGTGGGCCCGCCGTGGCTTTTCACCAGCAGGGGTGGCTTTTCGCCAGCAGGGGCAACAAAGTCTCGGTTTTTGGGGGGATAGAAGAAGGCGTAGGCCACTTCCTTGCCGCCACCGGTGGGAAAAACAATGGGCTCTGGGATCGACAGATAGTCGGGATCCACCGCCACGCTGCTGGAACGGGCCACCACCTCCACTTGGCTGGAGGGTAAGTCTAGGCAGACCAAGGCAGTGGCTTCCGTCGGGGATCCGGCCAGGAAAGCGGCTTTTTCCCCACTTACCTGCAAACCGCTGATCTGGGTGTAGGGCAAGGGGATCCCTGCCAACTGTCCTGAATGGGGATCCAGATAAGCCAGATGAGACAGCCCGTCTTGTTCATAACAGGCCAGGATGCGCCCATCGCCACAGAAGCCGTAGGTGCTCAGGCCAAACACCCACTGCGGCTCTCCAAACTCCGCTTCCATAGGGCAGAGGGGAATGGGGCCCTGGGGATCCCAGCGATAGAGGTTCCACCAGCCGCTGCGATCCGAAACAAAGTAGAGATCCCCCTCCGGTGACCACTGGGGCTGGAAGATCGACTCGGCAGGGCCACCGGCTAGCTTTTGGGGCTCTCCTAGAGTGCCATCTGCTGCCACCTCTGCTCGCCACAGTTCCGTCCCATCCCAGGGCATCTGGGGGTGATCCCAGGTCAGCCATACCAAGGTCTGGCCATCGGGGCTGAGGCGAGGGTTGGCGTAGAAATTGTGCCCAGAGGCCAAAATCTGCTGGGATCCACTTGCTAAGTCAATCGAGACAAGGCTGTTTTCCGGCTCTCCCTGGCGGCTGTGATCCTCCCGCACACAGAGGATGCGTCCACGCGCCCGATCCACCACCCCGTCGGCGTAGCGATAGGGGCCTGCTTCCGTCAGGGGCTGGGGATCCGAACCCGGCAGCAGGCGGTAGAGCCGTTGGTCAGCGAAGTTGCAAAAATACACTACCCCTGCCGACACCCAATAAGCTCCACCCCCATACTCATGCACCCGCGTCCGCACATTGAAGGGTGCTGGCGTGAGTTCCACAGGGATCCCGTCGGCAGAGCACCGCATCAGCACGTTTCGCCCCTTCTCTTGTGGGCGACCCTCCGTCCAGTAGAGATCCCCCTGATCCCAAACCATCTGTCCCAAGCGCAGGGATCCCGTCACCACCAGGTCAGCGGTAATCGGGGATCGCCAAGATCCATAGCCGGCCTGCTGCACCATAAGCTGTTAACTCTCAACTA
Organism: Thermostichus sp. OS-CIW-31; assembly: GCF_054060305.1. Classification (NCBI taxonomy): domain Bacteria; kingdom Bacillati; phylum Cyanobacteriota; class Cyanophyceae; order Thermostichales; family Thermostichaceae; genus Thermostichus; species Thermostichus sp. OS-CIW-31. The sequence continues at coordinate 78,554 of NZ_JBSSDA010000005.1, forward strand.
ATTCTCGACCCCAGAACCCCTATTATGCCGGCAGCAAGGGATCCCTGCCTTTGCCTACAGCCTGTGGGGAAAGGGAGCCGAGAACAGGCTCGGATTCTGGGAAAAGGTATCCCGCGATACAATTCTCTCCGGGCTGAATGGGTTTGATGGAACACGTTAAGGCAACAGGGATGCACAACGCTTTCTCGACTGCAGGATTAGCCTTTTCCTCTGTTGATGTTGGGAAGGCATTCGGTGAAAGCCTCAGCCGACTGCAGTTGGGCAAATTTAACACATGGGCGAGGTGATGAGCTAAGTGCTTCCCTCTGTTGGCCGGGCTGCTGCAACAACTGGACTTTTTAATACCCTTTGCACTCACTTCGTTTCGGAGATCACCGATGGCTCTATCATTTAATCGTCGTCAAGTGCTGAAAATGGGCGCTCTGGCCGGAGCCGGGGCTGCCCTAGGGCCGCAGATCTGGGTGAAGCGATCCGTGCCCGCCTACGCCCAGGGAGAGACCATTCGCGTTGGCATTTTGCACTCCCTCAGCGGCACCATGGCCATTTCGGAAACCAGCGTGGTGGATGCGGAAAAGCTGGCTATCAAAGAGATCAATGCCGCCGGTGGGGTTTTGGGCAAGCAGATCGAGCCGATTATCGAGGACGGGGCTTCCGATTGGCCAACCTTTGCCGAGAAAGCCACCAAATTGATCGATGTGGACAAGGTGGCAACGGTATTCGGCTGCTGGACTTCGGCCAGTCGCAAAGCCGTGTTGCCGGTGTTTGAATCCAAGCAGCACCTGCTCTGGTATCCCGTGCAGTACGAAGGACAAGAGTGCTCCAAAAACATCTTCTACACCGGCGCTGCCCCCAACCAGCAGATCGAGCCTTCCGTGGAATGGCTGCTCAACAATAAAGGTAAAGAGTTCTTCCTGGTGGGATCCGACTACGTGTTCCCCCGCACGGCCAACACCATCATCAAGGCCCAGTTGGAAGCCCTGGGGGGCAAGGTGGTGGGTGAAGACTATCTGCCTTTGGGCAACACAGAAGTTACCCCCATCATCAGCAAGATCCGGGCCGCTCTTCCCAATGGCGGTGTGATCTACAACAGCTTGAACGGCGACAGCAACGTGGCCTTTTTCAAACAACTGGAAGGGGCAGGGCTGGGGCCAGATCGCTATCCTTCCATGTCCGTCAGCATTGCTGAAGAAGAGGTACAGGCCATCGGCCCCGAATTCTTGGAAGGGCACTTCGCCGCCTGGAACTACTTTATGACGGTGGATACGCCTGCCAACAAGAAGTTTGTGGAAGCTTTCAAGGCAGAATACGGCCAAAACCGCGTCACCAACGACCCGATGGAAGCCGCCTACATCATGGTTTACATCTGGAAGCAGGCAGTGGAAAAAGCGGGAACAGTGGAAATCGACGCCGTGCGGCAGGCAGCCTATGGCCAGACCTTTGATGCCCCAGAAGGCTTGGTAACCATGAACACCAATCACCACCTGACCAAGTATGTGCGGATCGGCCAGGTGCGCTCTGACGGTTTGTTTGATGTCATCTTTTCTACGGATGCCGTGGAGCCGCAGCCCTGGAACCAGTTTGTGGCAGAGACCAAGGGCTTTGCCTGCGATTGGTCAGATCCGGCCAAGGGCGGTCGCTACAAAGTCAAAGTCAGCTAGTCCTGGCCAGGGCTGGGATCCCTTGCCGTTTGGATAGGGTCGGGGATCCCGCCTAGATGCTCGGTTAGCCTCCCTAGTTTAGTTGGAAGGAGGATCCCCTGCCGATGACCTTGCTCTTGGATAGCTTGTTTAACGGCCTTAGCATCGGCACCGTCTTGCTAATAGCCGCTCTGGGCTTGGCCATTGTTTTCGGCCTCATGGGGGTCATCAACATGGCCCATGGGGAGCTGATGATGTTGGGGGCCTACACCACTTTTGTGGTTCAAAATGCCTTTCGTCCCCTAGGGGATCCCTGGCGGGATCTGTACATCTTCCCGGCTTTGGTAGCTGCCTTTGCCGTCACGGCTCTGGTGGGACTAGCCCTGGAGCGGGGGGTGATTCGCTTTTTGTATGGCCGACCCTTGGAGACCCTTTTGGCCACCTGGGGCGTGAGCCTGATCCTGCAGCAGTTTGTGCGCAGCGTCAATTGGGTGCTGGCTTTCCGCTTGGGGGCCTTCGCGGTGCTCTTTTTCGGCGGCTGGTGGCTCTTGGCCAGGCGAACGGATTGGCCGCGCCTCAAAGGGTGGACGCTGGCGCTGCTACTGGTGCTTTCCACGGCAATTGCAGCGGTGGGGGGGCGGGTGCTGGCGCAAACCTATGCTTTAGCAGTCACTCAACCCTGGTTTGGAGCCCAGAACAAAGATGTGACCGCTCCCCGTTGGCTGGGGGGTGGGATCCCGGTGGGCAGCCTGTTTTTGCCCAATACCCGCCTGTTTATCATCGCCCTCACTGTCTTCTGCATCCTAGGGCTGTACTTCTTCTTGCAGCGCACCCGCTGGGGGCTGCGCATCCGGGCGGTTACCCAGAATCGGGCCATGAGTGCCTGTGTAGGGATCCCTACGCAAAAGGTGGATGCCCTTACCTTTGCCATCGGTTCGGGTCTGGCGGGAGTGGCCGGCGTGGCGGTCAGCCTGCTGGGATCCGTGGGGCCGAACACCGGCCAGAACTACATCGTGGATACCTTTATGGTGGTCGTCGTGGGGGGTGTTGGTAAGCTCTTAGGCAGTATTGTGGCGGCGCTTGGGATCGGGATTGCCAACTTTGTCATCGGCTCAGGGACGCTGGCTTTGATCTTTTCCAACGTGCCCATCCTGACCGATACCCTCAACTTTTTTGCCACCACGAGCATGGCCAAGGTGATGGTCTTTGCTTTGATCGTGGCCTTTTTGCAGGTGCGACCTCGGGGCCTTTTCCCCGAAAAAGGTCGTATGGTGGATGCCTAGGGAATGATCTCGCTTGGCGAAAACTCTAGGACCAGACTCTCCATCTTCTACTCCCTCACAAAGCCCATGAAACTGGTTCATTCCCCCCGTGCTGATCATGAAGTGGCTGCTCCCGCCGCGGGTGGGGATCCCAATTCTTCTCGCAAGCTTCTGTGGGAGGCCGGGATCCTCATCGTTTTGGTGCTGGCCTTGATCTTTGTGGCCCCAACTGTGCTGTCTGGCTTTCGGCTCAACTTGTTGGGGCGGTTTCTGGCCCTCAGCATTGTAGCTTTGGGAATCGACCTCATCTGGGGCTATACCGGCATGCTCAGCCTGGGGCATGGGGTGTTCTTTGCCTTGGGGGGCTACGCTCTGGGGATGCACCTGAAATTGCAATTGCCGGAAGGTCAGATACCGGAGTTTTTCAGCCTCTACGGGGTAACGGAATTGCCCTGGTTTTGGTATCCCTTTTATTCGTTTCCGTTTACGGCTGTTGCTGTTGTCTTGATCCCGGCTTTGGTGGCAGCAGCCCTGGGATATTTGGTGGTGAGAAATCGCATCCGAGGGGTTTATTTTTCCATTTTAACTCAGGCCACCACGATTATTTTCTTTAACTTCTTCAACGGCCAACAGCGCTTAATTAATGGCACCAACGGCCTGACCAACTTCCAGACTTTGTTTGGCCTGGATGTCAACTCGTCCGAGATGCGCTTCGCTGTCTATGTCACTACAGTTCTGGCGGTGGTTTTGGCTTACCTTCTCTGTCGTTGGCTGACCAGCGGCCTATTCGGTCGGATCCTGGTAGCCATTCGAGATGACGAGCCGCGGGTTCGTTTTTCCGGCTACGATCCCACCGGCTTTAAAGTTCTGGTGTTTGCCGTGTCTGCTGCCCTGGCGGGTGTTGCCGGAGCTTTGTTTACCTTGCAAACTGGGATCATCTCTCCCAATGCGATGGCCGTTCCCTTTTCCATTGAGATGGTAATCTGGGTGGCGGTGGGCGGTCGGGCCAGTTTGGTGGGGGCGGTGCTGGGGGCTCTGTTGGTTAACTTTGCCAAGAGCTTGCTGAGCGAAAATCTTCCCGAAATTTGGTTGTTTTTCCAAGGGGGATTGTTCCTGCTGGTGGTGCTGGTGTTGCCGGATGGACTGGTGGGTTGGGTGCGCACCCAAGGCAGGCAGCTTTGGGTCACCGTTCAGCTTTGGCGCAGGCGTTTGGCAAATACTTCTCCAGCCTAAATCTGGCTTTCTCTTGAGGATGTCAGTTATGTGCAAGATATAAGTTTAAGGTAAGAGGATCCCATGGGTGAGCCAGCGATGCCAAGTTTCCTCTCCTATTTGATGGGTTTATTTGATGGGTTGAGAATCCGGTTTGACCTTTGGCCTTTCCGTTCTTGGATGTGATCCCTATGCTCACTGCAGCTCCCACCGCTACCCGACAAATTTTACAAACTCAGGATCTCACCGTCAGCTTTGATGGCTTCAAGGCTTTGGACAGGCTGAACTTCTCTCTGGAGGAAGGGGAGCTGCGGGTGGTCATCGGCCCCAATGGGGCAGGCAAGACTACGTTTCTCGATGTGCTGACGGGCAAGGTTAAGCCTACTCGAGGCCGGGTGCTGTTTAAAGGAAAAGATCTGACCAAGCTCAAGGAACATGAGATCTCGATTTTGGGTGTTGGGCGCAAGTTTCAGACGCCGCGGGTCTATCAAAACTTGAGCGTGCGAGAAAACTTGGAGCTATCCCTCAACCCTGACAAAAGGGTTTTTTCCACCCTATTGGGCAAAAAGCATCTGCGAGAAAAAACGGATGCTCTTTTGGAAACCATTGGCCTCAGCCGTAAGGATCGGGTTCCGGCAGGGCTGCTTTCCCACGGAGAAAAGCAATGGCTGGAGATCGGCATGGTGATTGCTCAAGATCCGGATTTGCTGCTGCTGGATGAATGCGTGGCCGGGATGACGGACAAAGAAACGGAAGCTACAGGAGAGTTAATTCAATCCTTAGCCCAAAGCCACACCATTTTGGTGATCGAACATGACATGGTGTTTGTCCGACAAATTGCCCGCAAGGTTACCGTTTTACACCAAGGCTCGGTGCTGTGCGAAGGTACCTTTGAGGATGTGAAAAACGACCCGCGAGTGATTGAGGTCTATCTCGGATCCCACAAGGGGAAAAACTAAGCAAAGAGGCTATAGTTCTGTATCTAATCGACTCATGCGCAGGCCTATGAATACGGAAAACGCGACCGCAACACAAAACTTATCCCGAGATGGATCCGGGCCTCTCCTGGAGGTCTCCAACTTGAGGGTTTACTATGGTCAGAGTTTAATTGTGAAGGATCTCTCTTTTAAGATCTTTCCCGGCCAAGCGGTCTGCCTTCTGGGCCGCAATGGTATGGGCAAAACCACCACACTTAAAGCCCTGATGGGACTTCTGAAAGACTGCACAGGCAAAATTGCTTTTGAGGGCCGTCCTATCAACCATTACCCTCCCAATTGGCGAGCCCGCGCCGGTATCGGCTATGTGCCCCAAGGTCGAGAGATTTTTCCCCGCCTAACGGTTGAGGAAAACCTGCTGGTGGGGCTAGAAGCGGCACCGGACAGAGAACGGATCATACCTGAGTTTGTCTATGACCTATTCCCAATTCTGCGTTCTTTTCTTAAACGGCTGGGCGGGGATTTGAGCGGTGGGCAGCAGCAGCAACTGGCCATCGCCAGAGCTTTGGTGGCGGAGCCCAAACTTTTGCTCCTGGATGAGCCCACAGAAGGGATCCAGCCCTCTATCATTATCGAGATCGAAGAAGCCATCAGCCGCATTCAAAAGGAGCGGGGCGTTTCGGTGTTGCTGGTGGAGCAGTATTTTGAGTTTGCCCAAAGCCTAGCCGATTATTTTTATCTCATGGAGAATGGATCCCTTATCATGGAGGGGCCGACTGACCAAATGGACGAAGAAAAAGTCCGAGCTCACCTTTCTATCTGAGGTGGCACCTGGAGAGCCTGAAAACCTCTATAACTTTTTTGAGAGCGGCAAATGGCATCCTGCATGTTCCAGAGACCTTGCCTAAACTTTTGGAAAAGCGAGAAGTCCACCTGCGAGGGGATAGGCTAGGGTTAGCCCTGGGCTTCCTTGAGCAGCAGCGTTGGCTAAGCTAGAAACTGTTCAAGATTGCGCTAGCTTGCCATTTCCATCCACAGGTTTGTGTCTCCTCCGATTCACTTCACTGCAGAGCCCTGGCTGCACACCTACAGCGAAATTATCGATGTGCGCTCTCCGGCAGAGTTCGCAGAGGATCATTGGCCGGGAGCCATCAACTTGCCTGTACTCTACGATACAGAACGGGCGGAGGTGGGCACGCTCTACAAGCAGGTGGATCCCTTTACAGCCCGCAAACGAGGGGCAAGCTTGGTGGCCCAGAACATCAGTCGCCACTTGCAAACCCATTTTGCCGATAAAGATCGCGATTACCGGCCCCTAATCTACTGCTGGCGGGGAGGGCAGCGCTCTGCCAGCTTGGCATTGGTATTGTCCCAGGTGGGCTGGCAGGTTACGGTTTTGCAAGGTGGCTACAAAACCTACCGGGCCTGGGTGCGCCGACAGCTGCAGATCTTGCCCCAGGAATTTACCTACCGAGTGCTCTGCGGACCAACAGGGAGCGGCAAAACCCAGTTGCTTCACCATCTGCGCCAACAGGGATCCCAAGTTCTCGATCTGGAAAAGCTGGCCTGTCACCGGGGATCCCTCCTGGGGGCCGAGTGGGGGGTGCCACAGCCCAGTCAGAAGAGCTTTGAAAGTCAACTGGTGCAGGTTTTTCTCCAGTGGGATCCCGCCAAGCCAGTCTGGGTGGAGGCTGAGAGTGCCAAAGTGGGCCAGCTCCATCTGCCGCCTGCCCTTTGGCAAGCCCTTACCCAAGCCGACTGTGTCGAAGTGCAGTTGCCTCTAGAGGAGCGGGTGAAGGGGTTAATCGCCCACTATCCCCACTGGATTGCTCACCCCCAAGCGCTGAAGGAAAAATTGCTGCTTCTGAAGTCCCGTCTTGGCCAGGGCCGCTTGCAGCGTTGGTTTGAGCTGATCGACGCCCAAGACTGGCCGCAGTTTGTGCAGGAGTTGCTGGAGCAGCACTACGACCCCACCTATCGACACGGGCTGCAGCAAAACTTCAATCGCCTTCGGGCCCGGATTGAGCTGTCTGACCTTTCCGAGACCAGCCTCAGGGAAGCTGCTGCTCGCCTCATCCAGATGCCGCTTGGATCCCTGGCTAGGTGAGCACGATAAACTCCAAAGCCCGCAACACCTCAAACCACTCGGAAACTTCCAGCCGAACCGTGGAATCGGCAATCCACCGGCAGCCGGGATAAAAAGACTTGCGGTAGGCCCGAGCGGGATCCTTGTAGTCCACTTCCAATTGAAAGTGATCCGGCAGTGGGCGAGGCCGGTAGGCCGACAGCCGCCTCAGGGATCCCTCTACACCTTGGCGGATGGCCTGTAGAACCTGCTGCGGATGTGGCGTAATGACCGACTGGCCTATCCCTTTGTGGGTGACCACCGTCTCGATGTGGGCGTCATAAGCTTTCGCTGCGGCACACACCTCCGCATCTCCGGCTACAAACACAACTGGGACTCCCTCATAGGCAGCCGTGAGGCTGACCAGGTGAAACTCGGCGATGGCCTGGCCGTTCAGCCGGATTTGGCTAACTTCGGTGGTGTAGGTGTGGGCGAGGGGGTTGGCAGCAGATCCGGCGCGGGCATGATAGCCGATTAGGAGCAGGGCATCGTAACTGCGATCCAACTCTTGCACCATACAGTAGGGGTGGCCGCTCCAGCCGCGGATGAGTTGCACCGGCTCCGGCAACCGTTCGGGGATGAGGTTCCGCCCGGAGTCATGGGCATCTTTGACTGTGATCTGCGTGGCTCCGGCAGCCAGGGATCCCTCACAAGCCGCGATCACTGCTCGGGTCATCTGCTCTCGGAATGCCTCGTAACCCGGCTGGCCGATGGTGGCCTCATCCCAATGGCTGATGCCGGCGATCCCTTCAATATCGGCACTGATATAGACCTTCATGCTTGGCTCAGTAGACTCAGCATTGGATTCTGCTGGGCTTCATCCACCCTCGGATGCCGCTCAGCATCGCTCTGGGCAAGGGATCCAAGCGGTTATTTCCCTTGCGAAAGCTGCCCCTGTCTCTGTTACGGATCCCTTCCCTATTCTCAAGAAGCTCGGATGAAGAATAAAGACTCCGTCCCGCTGAGGGGATCAGAGAGCCACCAAAGAAGCAGATACCCCCTGCTGTAACTCCGACAACAATGAGGCCGGACGCCCCTTGTAGGGCCAGGCAAAAGCGTGACGAAAGGCTGCTTCCTGGCAGTGTTTGAGCTGCTCGAAATCGATAATGTCGTGGGTTAGCAGGTTTTCGTACTCAAACGGCAGGCGTACATTGTGCAAGCCGGCGTTGTCGGTGCAGATGGCGATATCCACCCCCGCCTCAAAGCAGCGGTCAAAGACAACCTTGAGGGGCTCCAAACTGGGCAGGGTTCCCGTTTTTAGATAGGTGGTGGGACAAACTTCTAGGCATTGTCCTCGCCGTGCCAGCTCCGGCAGCAATTCTGGATAGTGAAGGGGGATCTGAATGCCGTGGCCGATCCGCGAGACATAGGGCAGCAACTGTGGGTAGCAGCCATCCAAAGTTTCGTACAGGTGGGCAGTGGTTTTCAGGCCGCGGGCCAGCGCATACTTGAACAGCTCAATCCACTCGTCCATCCGTTCGCCGTAGGGCTTGTCTCCCCCGGCCAGGTCGATGGCACACACATACTCCGACTCAGCGGCAGCTTCCACCATGGCCCGGTTGATGTGGCTGGGCAGGCGTGAATGCAAACAGACGATCTGGGTGGTGACGATGGGATACTCCCGCTGCTGGCTGGCCTGCCCCACCGTCTCGATTACCTGGCGCATCTGCTTGAGGCGCTCCGCCTCATCCAGGCTGGGATCCGTGCGTAGGTAGGGAGTGTAGCGAATCTCCAGGTAGGCCAGATCCTCAAAGACGTAGGCTCCCCGCAGCAGGCGGTAGATAAAATAGGGCAGGGTTTCCAGGGTCTGCACCTGTTCCACCAGCGTGTGCAGCTCCAGGTAATCCTCGAGGGTGTTGCGCGGGCGGGTGTAGAACTCCTCAAACTCGGCATAGGTGGGAAAGCGCTCCGCCAAAGGGGATCCCTGGCGGTGAAAATAGCGCCACAGAATTCGGGGGACAACCGACCCGCCCAAATGACGGTGCAACTCCGCGTGAAGTGCCATAAACGCTCTACAGTGGCCCGCCAGGGGGCAGACTTGGTTTGTTTAAGTACTATTTCTACTCTTATCCTACTCTTATCCAACCGCCTCAGGCTTGTCCAGGTCTAATCCCGCAAGCCCGGCTAGAAGTTTAGATCGTCAAGCCGATCCCCTGCCCATCGTGATAGGCGGCCAGCAGTAGGTCGGTGGTGGTATCCCAAGCAATCTCGCCCGAGCGCGATAGAGCAATGGCCCCAAAGGAGCGGCGACGTTGGCGGGCCTCTTGAAAAGACTTGGCCATGGCAGCCTTCAGGCTGAGGCCATCTTCCACTCGAATCACAATCCGCGCCGCCAAGCTCTCATCCAAAATATCTTCCCCGACACCGGTGCAACTGACCCCCGCCGCCGCACTGGCATAGGTTCCCGCCGGAGTGGCCGAATCGCTTACTCGCCCCACCCGTTCAAACCCCCGCCCGCCGGTGGAGGTGCCGGCACAGATTTGCCCCTGTTGATCCAGCGCCACCGCCCCCACCGTGCCCATGGCCAGAGCAGTGAGAACCCTAGTTGGGGGATGGGTTTGGCGCAACTGCACCCACTCTTGAACCCGCTTGAGAGTGGCCGGGTCATAGACCGGCAACTGCAGCTCCCGCGCCAGCTCTGCTGCCCCTTGTTCGGCCACCACGCGATCCGGGCTTGATTGCAGAGCCTGGGCCATGAGGATGGGATGCTGAACTCGGCTGACGTTGATCACCCCGCTAAAAGACTGGGTGGCCCCGTTCATGAGAGCGGCGCTCATGCGGATTTGCCCATCCGATTGCAAGACCGACCCTGTCCCGGCGTTGTAGAGCGGATCGTCTTCCAGCAACTGGCAGGCATGCAACACTGCTGCCTCGGCACTCTGCCCGGCCAATAGCAGCTCGTAGGTGCTCTCCACCACCTGCTGCAGGGATCCCCTCACTTTTTCCAGGCTGCTTTCCCCTTCCAGGGCGCTGCCGGCTCCGCCGTGGATGATCAGTTTGGGCTGAGGCATGATGAGATCGGTTACCTTGTGAGAACAGTGGAAGACTATATTTTGATTTTCGGGTACAACATCCACCCATGCATCTGCTCCATCCCAGGGATCCCAACGCAAAGGGAGAGGGAGCCTTAAGATAATCCTGTAGATTTGCTAAGCATAGATACTCAAGGGCGATTCTGGTAAAGGGCTGTCGGATTGCAGCCGGCAGGGATCCCCCTGATGGTATGGCACAAGCGAGGTTACATCCATGGCGCTGCCCAGCTTGCACGAGTTTCCTTGGCTGACCACGGTCATCGCTTACCCTGTGTTGGCCGCCCTATTTATTCCCCTGATCCCAGCACCGGCTGGGGATCCCAGTACCCGCGCCTACGCACAAAAGTTGGCCGAGCGGATCCGCTGGTTTGCTTTGTTCATTGCGGTCACGGATCTGCTGATTCTGCTGGCCGGCTTCTATGTCGGCTACGATCCCGGCCAGACAGGTTTGCAACTGCTGGAGCGCTACACCTGGGTACCCCAAGTGGGCTTGAGTTGGTCGGTGGGGGCTGATGGCCTCTCCATGCCCCTGATCCTGCTCACGGCGTTTATCACTACCCTAGCCATCTTGGCCGCTTGGCCGGTCACCCTCAAACCTCGCCTCTTCTACTTTTTGATGCTGGCCATGTATGGCGGGCAGATCGGGGTGTTTGCCGTGCAGGACATGTTGCTGTTTTTCCTGATGTGGGAATTGGAGCTGATCCCGGTGTACTTGCTCCTCTCCATTTGGGGGGGATACAACCGCCTGTATGCGGCCACCAAGTTCATCCTCTACACGGCTCTCAGCTCCCTGTTTATCCTGGTGGCAGGTCTGGCCATGGCCTTCTACGGGGATCCCATCAGCTTTGACATGACGGATCTGGCCCACAAGACCTATCCACTCACCTTCCAACTGCTGATGTATGGGGCCTTCCTCATTGCCTATGGGGTGAAGCTGCCCATTTTCCCCTTGCACACTTGGCTGCCCGATGCCCACGGCGAGGCCACTGCGCCGGTGCACATGTTGCTGGCCGGGATCCTGCTCAAGATGGGGGGCTATGCCCTGATGCGCATGAATGCGGGCATGCTGCCGGATGCTCATCTTTACTTTGCGCCGGTGCTGATCGTGCTGGGGGTGGTGAACATCATCTTTGCCGCCCTCACCTCTTTTGCCCAGCGCAACCTGAAACGGAAGATCGCCTATTCTTCCATCAGCCACATGGGTTTTGTGCTCATCGGCATCGGATCCCTGACGGAGATCGGCATGAGCGGCGCCATGCTGCAGATGATCTCCCACGGGCTGATCGGGGCCAGCCTGTTCTTTTTGGTGGGGGCCACCTACGACCGCACCCATACGCTGGAGCTGGAGGAAATGGGCGGCGTTGGCCTGAAGATGCCCAAGATCTTCTCCATGTTCACCGCCTGCTCCCTGGCTTCGCTAGCCCTACCCGGCATGAGCGGCTTTGTGGCCGAGATCATGGTGTTTATCGGCATGGCCACCACCGATGCCTACTCTCTCCCCTTCCGGTTGGTGGTGGTTTTCCTGGCAGCAGTTGGGGTGATCCTGACCCCCATCTACCTGCTGTCGATGTTGCGGCAGATTTTCTTTGGCCCAGAGAACAAAGAGCTCACCGAACACGAAGAGTTGGTGGATGCCGAGCCGCGCGAGGTGTTCATCATCGCCTGCCTGTTGATCCCCATCATCGGCATTGGCCTCTATCCCAAGCTGGTGACCAGCCTCTACGACCAATCCACTAACGCTTTGGTGGCGCTGCTGCGGCAGGAGCTGCCTCAAACTGGTGAGACGGTTGCCCAAGCTCCTGACCTCTACAACAACTGAATAATAATGTTGAATTGAGGTGAGAACTGAGGGTCGGAAAGGGATCCACTCCCTTTCTATCCCCTATTGGGCTTGCGGCCCTCACCAGCTTGAACTTGCATCCAGCCGAACAAAGTTGCGATTGTCAGTTGGATCCCTGAGGCGAAGGCGGGAGCGGGGATCACCTCTTGGGGATCCTCATGTACTGTCGGCTGCTGCCCGGCAGGGTAGGCGAAAACAACCCTTTCTTCGGGAGCCACGATCCACCCCATTTGGCAGCCGTGATCCAGGCCGATCAAGATTTTTTTGACCAGCTTCATTGGATTTTGATCGGGAGAGAGAATCTCGATCATCCAATCAGGGCAAAAGGGGATGAGATTTTGAATGGTGCCATCTTCATCCACAGGGATCCGATCCCAGGGGATCACAGAAATATCGGGTACAATCGCGTATCCGGCGAAGGTGCAGCGCAGCTCTGGAAATGCCATTCCCAGTTGAGAAGGCTCAAACATCTCGTTAATGAAGCTACCCAGTTTTAGTTGGAGACGGCTATGTTTTCCCTGTGGCATGGGCTTCTGGATAATTTCTCCTTTGATGAACTCCCTGGCGGGCTGAGTTTCCGGCTGTTGTAGAAAGTCTTCCAGAGTTAGAGGCTTGGCAGATAGACTGACCATGGCTTTCTCCCATCACGCTGCTATCCGATTAACAATAGACTGAGAAAGTATCAAAGCTGATCAAATCAAAACAGATCCCTGTCACGTTGTTGCCAAGTCATTTGGCGGTCATAAGGGCTTTTGCCGGAAAACAACCCCATCAGCGGCCCCAAAATGGCCCCAAACACAAAACCGCCCGCATGGGCCCAATAGGCAATCCCCCCACCCTGCATACCGATGTTGGTAGGCGTCTGTAGGCTGGCAATGCCGTAGAAGGCTTGCTGGATGAACCAAAAGCCTAGGAACACCCAAGCTGGAATGTAGAGGGTTGTGATAAAAATACCCAAGGGCACCAAGGTTAGGATCTCGGCCCGTGGAAAACGCAAAATATAGGCTCCCAATACGCCAGCAATAGCGCCGCTTGCCCCCAGTGAAGGAATGGGGGATCCCATGTCGAAAAACCACTGCGTTAATGCAGCCAAAGCTCCACAAGTCAGGTAGAAGATGAGGTAACGCACATGGCCCAAGCGATCCTCAACGTTGTTGCCGAAAACCCACAAAAAAAGCATGTTCCCGCCAATGTGGAGAAAGCCCCCATGCAGAAATTGTGAGGTGAATAGGGTTACCCATTCTGGACGCGACGAAGAGGTGATCTCCCCTCGAAAACTGGCCGTCAACTCTATCGGTACCACTGCCCACTCCCGGAAAAAAGCTGCCAGCTCTTGTGGCGACAGGGTTAGCTGGTACAGAAAAATTAAGATGTTAACGATCACCAGGGCATAAGTGACATAGGCTGTGCGGGTGGTTGGGTTGCGATCTTGCAGGGGTACCACAGTTCAGATCCGGTTGACGTCACCCTCTAGCCTAGCCTGTTCTTTTCTGCCCCCCCAGGTTCACCTCTAAACCCCTACCTGAGGCTACACTAGGGTAACCTGCTGGGAGCTTTGCTGGTGAACCTATTTCAGTTTTCAGTCAAGCCCGCCCGGCAGAGGATAAACTGCAAGGCTGGACTAGAGGAGTGGATTGATGTCCGAGGTTGAAAGCCCCACTGCCCCGCTCAAGTTTTTGATCGTCGAAGATCATCCAGAGGTGGCTCAAAACAACTGTGAGTGGCTGCAACGCATTGCAGCAGATGCTCAATGTATTACGGTCACCAATCCCATGGACGCCATCCTGCGCCTGCAGCGGGAACAACCGGACTTGGTTGTAGCCGATCTGCTCTACGGTCAAACCAGCGGGGAGCAGTCTGCCGAGCCTGGCCTAGAGTTCCTGCGTCATATCTTTGAGAACTACCCCACCCTAAATGTGATGGCCTATTCCAGCGAGCCGCTGCTGCTCACTCCATTGGTGGGCCTGATCAGCAAACACCAGGGTGGGTTTGCCGCGGTCAACAAAATGGAACGGCGCACCGTGTTTTTGGAGGGGGCCAAAAGTGCCCTCAATGGAGAATTGCGCATGCCGCGGGAGTTGCGCGGTCTTACGAAGCTGACGGAACGAGAAATTGAGGTCTTGAACTTGCTCTGCAAAGAAGCCCTCACCGATCAGGCCATCGCAGATCGCATTCACACCAGCAAGAAGACCGTACAAAACTGTATCCAGAGGCTCAAAGAAAAGTTGGATATTTTCGGCTCTGAGGATGAGATCAATGCTCGCGTTGCCATGTGTATGACAGCCGTTCAGAAAAAGATTATCCAGTGGTGAAACAGAATAGATTATGAGTTTGTCTCTAAACACTACTTTGGCATAGATTGCCAATGGAGCTTATCCAAGAAGTGAGGGGGGATAAGTGATGTTATTAGAGGCCGAGACAAAGCTGGTACGGGATAAGTCACTGGGATACCTCGTAACAACAGAAGAAACGCCAATCGAGAAATGGAGCCCTTTTACTTTGCTGATGCGTGTTGTGTCGGTATCTTTATCTACATTGCTACTTATTGGACTTCCTATCTTCGCAGTTCTATCGGCAATACTTTCTGCCTTAGGGACATGGATCCCTAGCACTTTGGCCAGTGGCATACCTCCTATTGCTATGGCTTTTTCTGGATTGTTGGGTGGTTTATCGATGCTTCTTTGGTACTATTGGTACTCAAATCAACCCTATAAATCTAGGGTTGTTATTTTGAGCAATGGCTTCATTTATCATGACATCTATCGTGACATCCTAGGAAAGCAGAACAGACTTGCCTATAGGTATAACGAAATTGTCTCAGTGAACGTGGACTTCAGAAAGAAGAGTGTCGGTTTTGTCAAATCAGAATGCTACCCATACTACAGCTACTACATCAATTGCCAAGGAAATCCTGTCGTATCTATATCTTCCCCGTCTTTGCCTTTGATGAGGTATGTAGCCAGCTACATTTGCTCCACGCGCTGGAAAGGCATGAGAGAAGCAATTGAGCGTGGACAAGAGGTTTCATTTGGATGCGTTGCCATAAGTAGGGAGTACGTTAGAGTCGAGGATTTCGGTTCTTCAGAGCGATTGTTATTTAGGATCCAGGCTATCAAAGAGATTAAGCTGTGCATTGATAGTGAGGATGGTTACGTATTCCGCCTGGAGTTTATCTCAGGGTCTAGGTCAACAAAGAGCTCTGATTGTTACTTCCGCTGTGACAAGGTAGATAACTTCCATCTATTTTTCAAGACACTCAAGCTTGTGGGTATCCCTACGAACCTTTCTGAGCTTCCAGCACGTCTCACCTTTGAGAATCATATTAGACAGGCAACAGATGGCTAGACACCAACCGAATGGAGGAGGCACCGATCTTTGGGTACAGCCTTTCCAGGAGATAAGCGAGGTAGTACTGCACGGCAAAGACAAAGAGCACGCATGAGGAAAAAGCAGGCTTCCATAGCTTCCGCCTTTATTTCCTCGAGACGACTGGGCGCCGGACAGCTTTCAACTTGGATCAGTGGATCCCCAGTGCAGAGGCAAACACGCTGTGGCCCACTATGGCCTCTACCACAACACTGATGGCAAACCCCAGCATGGCCAGCCGTCCGTTCCATCGCTCGGCCTTCTCCGTCCAGCCAATCTCCCACTCCGGCGGGGTATCGCCGTCTTGACCGTACTGCGGCACGTACCGCGGGCGACCGGCGCCTTCCCAGCCAGCAGGGCGCTTGGAGTTGAAGAAAGCCATCGAGCCAATCACAACAGCGGCCACCAGCCCGGCCACCATGACGGCAATGTAGGGGAGGAAGGGATTGTCAAGCATCATCGGACTGTCGAGATAGGGATTGAAGGGTGAAAAAGCTCCCAAAAAGGGTAGAGCTGTAACATCTCAAAGCCGAAGAGAAAGTCTGTGAGATGTCCAATGTGGCTCTACCGAAAAGTTCTTCGACAAATTATTGCAGGTTATTGCAGACCTAGCCACTGGGCGAGAGTGCTGGCAAAAACACTGTGGCCCAACGCCGCTTCCGTAGCGATGCTGATCACCAAGCCCAACATGGCCAAGCGTCCATTCCAACGCTCTGCTTGCTCCGTCCAGCCTGGGATCCAGTCGTTGGTGGTGTCGTAGTACTGGGCAACAGAAGCGGAGTCCAGACGAGAAGGGATTCTGGGAGACGATTGCATTGCTAATACCTCGTATTGGTTGCTGTAACCAAACTTAACACAAAGTTACATTTTGTGACAAGCTTCGCTTTCAGGTCAGGGAGGAAGGGATCCCTGGCCGTTGCAACGGTTTGGGCAGAGGGGTTGGCCGAGGGCTGGCCCGAAGCAATGTCATACTGAGGGAAGCAGGCTTTTTGCGCAGACCATGGCGGTATCCCCCCTTTCTTCTCTCAAGCTTGACCATTCTTTCGATCTGGCTGCCCAGGTGCGGTCAGATTTTCCGATTTTGCAGCGCCAGGTCAACGGCCACCCGCTGATCTACTTTGACAATGCCGCCACTTCTCAAAAGCCACTGGCGGTTATGCAGGCGATGGATCATTACTATCGACACTGCAACGCCAACGTGCATCGTGGGGTCCATACGCTGAGCAACGAAGCCACAGATGCCTATGAGGGGGCGCGGGAAAAGATCGCTCGGTTTGTGAACGCGCCTTCTCCTCAGGAGATCATCTACACCCGCAATGCCAGCGAAGCCATCAATCTGGTGGCCTACAGTTGGGGCTTGAGCCATCTGGAGCGGGGGGATGAGATCGTCCTCTCGGTGATGGAGCACCACAGCAACCTAATCCCGTGGCAATGGGTGGCCCAGAAGACGGGAGCCCACCTCAAGTTCATCCAGATCACGCCAGAGGGAGAGTTGGATCTGGAGCACTACCAATCTTTGCTCAGCGACCGCACCCGCTTGGTGGCGGTAACCCAGGTCTCCAACATGCTGGGATCCATCAACCCCGTTCAGGAGATGACTGAACTGGCCCATCGTTACGGAGCCAAGGTTTTGCTGGATGCCTGCCAGAGCGTGCCCCACATGCCTGTGGATGTCCAGGCGCTGGATTGCGATTGGTTGGCCTTTTCGGGGCACAAGATGTGTGGCCCAACGGGGATCGGCGTCCTCTACGGCAGGCGGGAGCTGCTGCGAGCGATGCCCCCTTTTTTGGGTGGGGGAGAGATGATCGCCGATGTGTACTGGGATCACGCCACCTATGCGGATATCCCCCACAAATTTGAAGCCGGTACGCCGGCGATTGCCCAGGCGGTGGGGCTGGGGGCAGCCGTAGATTACTTGAGCCAGATCGGTCTGGAGCGGGTTCATGCCCATGAACAAAGGTTGATTACCCACCTGTTGGACGGGATCCAGCACATAGCGGGTATTACGGTTTATGGCCCCAAGGATCCGGCGCGACGGGCAGGGCTGGTTAGCTTTTCGGTGGAGGCTGTCCATCCCCATGACCTGTCTACTTTGCTGGATGAGCAAGGCATTGCCGTTCGAGCGGGGCACCACTGCACTCAACCCCTCCATCGCTATTTGGGAGTACAGTCCACTGCCCGAGCCAGTGTTTACCTGTACAACACGTTGGCGGAGGTGGATCGCTTTTTAGACGTGTTGGCAGAAGCGGTGGAGTTCTTCGGCGCTGCCCTAAGCTAGGGATCCGGGATAGACCTCTGAAGAGATGAGGTAGACTCATGCCTTGGGATCTGGGGCGGTTCTGGAACACACTCACCTACTATGAGGCCCTGCCTTTGGCGGAGGTGTGGCGTTGGGTTCAAAATGGGTTCCAGGCCGTGGAGGATGATTGTGTGCCACCTTCTCTTGCCGAGTCGGCTCCTATCCAGGTGGGGGTAGTGGGGGAAGGTTTGCCTGACGGGTTGGCGGAGGCCCTGCGGCAGCAGGGCGTGGAGGTGAGCCAGACACCAGATTGGGCGACGGCAACGGTGATCCTGGGTTTGGAGGATCCGCCAACGGCCAAGGCTTATCTGGAGCAATTGCGCAGCAGTGGGCAAACGGAGCGGATGCTGTTCGACTTTCGCCGGCCCAACCCGGATTTGCATCGGTTTTGGGGCATTTTGGACGATGTGGTGATGGGCGGGGCGAGCCAAAGCCAACTGCTCTGGGGAAAGGAGGAGCTGCTGTTCGCAGGCCAGGTTTCCACGGCCAACTTTGGGGGGTTTGTTTCCACGCGCACCCGCAATTGTCAGCCGCCGCTGGACTTATCGGGGTTTGCCGGTCTGGAGCTGCGCCTGCGAGGGGATGGGCAGCGGTATAAGGTCTTACTGCGGGATCAAGGCGGCTGGGACAGCCCCGCCTACGGCTATGCGTTCGACACTGCGCCGGGAGAAGAGCAGACCGTTCAGATCCCCTTTGCGGAGATGGTTGCCACGTTCCGCGCCCGCCGGGTTTCTGCTCCCCCTCTCAATAGTCGCCAGATCTACTCGCTGCAACTGATGCTAAGCAAGTTCGAGGCCGATGGCAGCCCAAACCCCCGTTTCCGACCGGGGCCTTTTCAACTGGGCTTGCGCTGGATTGGGCTGTATCGTCGGGAGCCTCTGCCGCAATTGATCGGGGTGGCGCGGGGATCCCTTGCCCCGGAGTGGATAGCTGCCCTGCAGGGTAGCTCCAGCCGTTGGTGTGGGGTGGAGATTCCGGTAGAGACAGAGGGATCCGCTCTGGCAGCCCAGTTGCTCCGCCTCCTGCGCTCGCCTCAGAGCGTGGGCCGGGTGGTGTCTTCAGAAGCTTTCCATGCCTAGCTTTCTGGGCCGCCTCAAGGGATCCCTGGGGATGGGGCTTTTGGCCGGCCTGTGGCTGTGGGTAGGTCAGGGGATCCCCTACCTGTTCGACTGGGATGAGCTGATCTACGCCAGCTTGGCGCGGCAGATGCTGGCCAGCGGGGATCCTTTCTCGTTGGCCATCAACGGGGAGCCTTTTTTCGAGAAGCCCCCTCTCTTTTTTTGGCTGCAGGCCCTGTCCATGGCTGTTTTAGGGATGAACGAAGGGGCAGCGCGCTTGCCCAATGCTTTTGCTGGCGGGATCACGGTGGCGCTGCTGGTGGGGTGGGGATCCTGTCTGGGCGGGATGGGGTTCGGCTGCCTATGGGGGATCTTGCTGCTGACGGGCTACCTGCCCTTGTTTTTTTACAAAACTGGTCTCATCGACCCGCTACTCAACCTGGGCATGGGTGTGGGGCTGGGATCCCTTTGGGCCGCCGAGGAGGCCTGGCGGGCCGGGTACTCTGGACGCAGGTGGAGAGCGGTGGGGGCGCTGGCCCTGGGCTTGGCAGTGTTGGCCAAAGGGCCGGTGGGGCTGGTGTTGCCCCTGGCTATCTGGATCCTCTACAAGCTCTGGCAACGGGATCCTCCCCTTCGATGGGGGGAGAGCCTGGTTTTCCTCAGCCTAGCTGTGGCTGTTCCCCTCACTTGGCTGGCGTTGGAGGGGGTGCAACGGGGGCCAGAATGGGTGGAAGAGTTTGGGCGCTACCAATGGCGCATCCTCACCAGCTCAGATGGGCATCCCGGCCCGGTTTATTTTCATCTGTTGGCCTTTGCCCTGGGGTGCTTTCCCTGGGGTTCTTTGGCTTTGGCCGAGATCCTGCAGCCCATCCCCAGGAGCGTGGGCTCGGTGGATTTGACTCGGCGGGCAGAATCTCTGCTGTTGGTGGCTTTTGGGGTGGTGCTGGCCCTGTTTTCGCTGCTGGTGCAAACCAAGCTGGTTCACTACACCTCGCTGCTGTACCCCATTGGGGCCTACTTTGCTGCCCTGCGCTTGCAGCGCCTGGTTGCTGAGAAAAGAGGGCCCAGTTTTTGGGAAAGTGCCTGGATCCTGCTCAGTGGCTTGTTTTGGCTGGCCCTGTGGCTATTGCTGCCCTGGCTGGGATCCCAGGACCCCGCTGGGCTAGTCCAAGCATGGGTCTTTGCCGGCATCCCTGACGACTTTTCCAGCAGCTTGGTGCTGGGATACCTGCAGGCTGAGGTGGAGTGGCCGGTGTTGACCTACGTCCCCGCCGCGATCCTGCTGCTGGGAATTCTCCTTTGGAGTCGAGGACGGCGGCGGGCTTGGGGCTGGACAGTTTTGCTCTTGGCCACGGGACTGAGCGCCCAACTGGCTTGGGGCTGGGTTTTCCCCCGCCTGCTGCAACACACCCAAGGGGGAGCTATCGACTTTTTCCAGCGGTTTACCGTTTCAGAAAAAAGCCCAGAGCCCACTTTGTCCGGGACGGTTGGCCTGTATGGCTTTCGCTCTTTTGTGCCGTATTTTTACGGCCCGCTACAGGTGCCCTACGCGGCCAGCCGAGCCGGGCTGGCTGACTGGCAGGCCAGAAGGCAAATGCCCGATTACTTGGTGACTTGGGATCCCTTTGTGGCGGAGTTGGCAGTTCCCGATAACGGGTCAGATGCCACACTGGGATCCTGGCAGGCCCTTGAGCGCCGAAGCCCGTTTTGGCTGCTGAAAGCTTCTCCCCACTTCTCTTCTCCGCCATAGCCGCGACATGAGCCAGTACGTGCTGCGCATCAGCGATATTCCTGCCCAAGATCGTCCCCGCGAGCGGCTGCTCAGCCAAGGGGCAAGGCACCTCTCCCACGCCGAGCTGCTGGCCATCTTGCTCAACACTGGCCAGGGGCCAGGCAAGCTCTCGGCAGTCGGCCTCGCCCAGTTGCTCCTGAAAAAATTGGAAGCCCAAGGGGATCCCTTGGCCCAACTGCGCCAGGTGGAGGCAGGGGAGCTGCTGCAAATTGAAGGCATTGGCCCGGCCAAGGCAGCAACGGTGTTGGCCGCCATCGAGCTGGGGCGACGGGTGTTTTTGGGTCGCCCGCCAGAACGCACGGTGATCGAGTCGCCGGAACAGGCAGCCATGGCCCTGAGCGGCGACCTGATGTGGGAGACCCAGGAGCATTTTGCCGTTTTGCACCTAGATATCAAGCACCGCCTCATTGGCCAGCAGATCGTAACCCGGGGGACAGCCACCGAAACCCTCACCCATCCGCGGGAAACCTTCCGCAGCGCCATCAAGCAAGGAGCCAGCCGCATCCTGGTGGCCCACAACCACCCTTCCGGCAGCTTGGATCCCAGCCCAGAAGACCTTGCCCTCACCCGGCAACTCTTGCAGGCGGGGCAGCTGCTGCAGATCCCGGTTTTGGACCACCTCATCTTGGGCGGCGGACAGTTCCTCAGCTTGCGCCAGCGCACCAACCTTTGGCAGGAGTTTCCCCAGCCGGAGTAAGCCTCACCCTCTCCCAGAGGGAGAGGGGAGTAATGCAACGGAAATGTTTCATTCATTACTGTATTCGCCACCATTTATTCGCCACCATTTGGGTTGACTACGCCCAAGGGATCCCTGTGTGTGGGCTCTCAAGAATCGGGGAGCGGCTCAAAGCGCATTCCCACCTTGAGCTGGCCGCCATTGACCAAGTCCCAAGCCGATTGTTCTTTTCTGCCGGGCAGTTGCGCCCGTCGAATCAACAGGGATCCCTCTCCGGTGGCTACATAGACTCCTTCTCCCCTGTCCAATCCCACCACCTCGCCAGGGCTGCCTTGGGGGAGATCGCCAGGGGGTGGGTGCAACTGAGGAGAGGCAGAGCGGACAATTTTGATCCGCTGCCCCCTCAAACTGGTGAAACAGTTGGGGGAAAAGGCGCGGATTTGGTTGTGCAAGGCCTGGGCAGGGCGCTGCCAGTCGAGGTGAAAGTCTTGTTTTTTGAGCAAAGGGGCGTAGGTTGCCCGGGATCCGTCCTGAGGGATGGGGGTGAGTTCGCCTTTCTCCAATTTCAGGAGTGTTTCCACCAAGAGTTCTGCCCCCAGTTGAGCCAGTTGGGGTGCCAATTCTAGGCTGGTTTGCTCTGGCCCAATGGGTAGCTTGGCCTGGAGCAGGATGGCCCCCGTATCCATTCCCTCATCCATGAGCATGGTGGTCACGCCGGTCTCGGTTTCTCCGTTGGCAATAGCCCACTGGATGGGGGCAGCGCCACGATAGGCGGGCAGGAGGGATCCATGCACATTCACACAGCCCAGCTTGGGCATCTGCAACACCGTCAGGGGCAAGATCTGGCCGTAGGCCACCACCACAAACACATCGGCGGCCAGGGCCTGCAAAGCTGCCAGCACCTCTGCATCCCGCCGCAAGCGGACAGGCTGCCACACAGGGATCCCGTGGGCCTGGGCGAGAACCTTGGTAGGGGGGGGAAGCACCTTTTGTCCCCGTCCCTGGGGCCGATCCGGCTGGCAGACCAATCCCACCACTTCAAAGGGGGACTGCGGCTGCAACAGGATCTGCAGCGAAGGCAGGGCAAACTCTGGCGTGCCGAAAAAAACAACCCGCATGGCCAACCCCAACGAGCACTGTCCTTCAGAATACGCTCAGCCAGCGGCTGCAAACGCTCGGCTACTTACTATCTCCTCCGTCAACTGACACCCGGAGATTCAGTCTGGGAGGCAGGAGAAGGGGGTGGCGGCTTATCCAGCGGAGAGATTTCTCTCTCTGAGATGGGGGATCGCCCGGTCAAGGGCACCTGCGGGGCCTGCCAAAAGGCGGGCTGTTTGAGATCGAACTCCTGGCTCCAGGCCGGGAAAAAGGAGCCCAGTTTTTGCCCGGAAAGCCGCAGCCGTTGCAAAAAAGTCCATTCCAGACGGGTCAAGGCTCGCCGCAGAAAATCCTTAGCCCAAGCCGGATCCGGAGCTTCTGCCGCCTGCAAGTTCACCTGCAAGAGGCCCAGCTTGGGATGGAAATGAACCCGTGCTTGGATCCCTTCTGGACGCAACAGGTAATTCAGTACCTGCTGGATGGCTACCCCATCCCCCCGCTGAGCGCGATACAGAGGGCTGTTGGGGTTGGGCTGGGGCTGGTAGCGCCACTCGCAGTGCCATTCTGGGATCCCTTCATTGGCCAGAAAGCCAAACAGCTCCACCTGACGCTGCCTGTGGGTCAGCGCCATTTGCTCCAAGGCCGGCGAGAGGCTCTCCAGCAAAGCATTCGGCTCAGGCAAGGGATCCCCTTCTAGACGCAGCAACAGGCGGTGGCCGGAAAGCCGCGCTTGTACCTGAAGATGGCCCAACCCCAGGGATTCCAGAGCTTCTTGCAGATCGGCCAAAATGGCGGGCAGAGGAGCCTGGACATCCAAAGAATCGCTCACCGACAAAAGATCTCCAACAAGCCGTAACTCAACCTAGCCAATTTCCAAGGTTGCTTGGATCCCTGGGATCGTCGGCCAAGATGGGCAGATCCATTCTGCTTTGGATAATTGCTAGATCCCCAGGATCAGGCGAGCTGCAGCGAACTGAGTTAACCTCAGCAACGGCTACAGCCCATAGAAATCCGGCCCGGATCCCTCGTAGCTGGGGTTGACCCGCAAGTTTAAGTGGGGACAGATGATCTCGCAGGTGCGGCACTGGATGCAGTTTTCCAAAGACATGGCATGGGAGCGGATGCCATTTTGGTCGCGGATGTGGTGTACCTCTGCTGTGCAGTCGGCCACGCAGGGGGTGGGGCGATTCAGCTTGTCGTAGGTGGCGATGCACCGGCGGCAGGTTTCGGCGTCGAACTCCAGGATGTGACGGTTACCCTCGGGGTAGCGGGGATCCGCGAAAAAAACCGCATCGGGCCGCGAGAAATAGCCCGGTCGAGAGGCCAATTCCTGGGGAGCCAAGGTTGTGGGGGCCACAAAATCCGCTTGAATGGCAGCGTGGGGGGCCACATAGCCTCGCGGGGGTGGCTCGCTGGGGCTGACCCGCCCGGTGAGCAGGGTGTAGGCGCGCAGAGTTTCTCGTCCGCGGCGAACGGGATCCTGTAAACCCCAGCGCAGGGATCCCAGCCAGGGATGGCCGGCATCGACGCTGCGGCACACCTGAGGCAAGTATTCTTCCAGCAAGCGGGAGTTCTCCAGAAAAGCCTCGCGGAAATAGCGACTGCGGTAGAGGTTTTGCCCCACTGCACTTTCCATCACCGCCCTTTGGTAGTCGGCCTGGATGCGCAGATCCCCTTTCAAGAAGCCATCGTGAATGAGGCCCGCCGCCAGATAGCCGGTTTCCATCGCGTTATCCACCCCGGCCAAGCTACCCACATCCAACACCCCCAGCGCATCCCCCAACAGCAGGGCTCCCTCAACGCCAAACCGGGTGGGCAGGCTGTGGTAGCCCCCTTCGGGAATCACGGCAGCCCCATATTTGAGCAACCTGCCGCCAGCAATTAGGGACTGGATCCAGGGGTGAGCCTTGAACTCCTGCAGACGTTGCTGGGGGTTGAGGTTGGGGTTTTTGCTGTCGAGGCCGATGATCAGACCTAAGGCCAGGCGGTTTTCCTTAAGGCCATAGACGAAGCCGCCGCTGAAGCTGCCATCCAAAACCGGGTAGCCCAAGGTATGCCACACCTGCCCCTGCAGGGACTGGGGGATCTGCCACACCTCTTTGACCCCCACCGACCACAATTGCGGGTTGGGGCGCAGTTGAAACTTCTCGATGAGATCTTTGGAAATGAAGCCTTTGTCGCCAAAGCAGGTGAGTTCGGCAAAGATACAGTCTTCGTACACTTGGCCAGAATCGCTTGCCCGTACCCCGATCACCCGCTCCCCCTCGTAGAGGATTTCATGGGCGGCAAAGCCGGGGAACACATCGAGGGTAACATTTGGGATCCCTTTGGCTTTTTCCTGCAGGGTTTCGGCCAGCCAACGGATGACATGGCTGAGGGTGAGAATGAACTGCCCCTGCTTGCGAAATCCCGGCGGGATCACCGCTTCCGGCAGATCCCAGCGCTGTTGGGATCCCAGCACGCTCAAGTGATTGGCTTCCACCCGGCCTTCGTGGGGAAATCCTTGGCTTTCAAAATCGGGGAAGAGCTTGGCGATCACTTGGAGGTTGCAGATGGCGCCACTGACGATGTGACCGCCGAATTGGCGGGCTTTTTCCAAAATGGCAATAGAGATTTTCAGCCCAGAGAGCTTGGCCAGATCCAAAAGGCGGTGGGCCAAGATCAAGTTGGAGGAGCTTCCCCCCACCAACAGAAGGTCGTAGCGGATGGCTTCACTCATCCTCTCCACGCGGTAGCTCCGGATACGCTGCCTGTATCTTAAAAAGGGGAGGGGAGAAAGAGGGCAAAACTTTAGACCTTCTCAAGCCTCTGGTGCGAGCCCCCAGCAAGATGATCGTCGTCGGCCTAATGTCGGGCACTTCGGTAGACGGGATCGATGTAGCCATCGTCCACCTGGAGGGTGACGATCCCCTACAGTGGGAGTTAATGCATTTCCAGACGATCCCCTATTCCCCAACGCTGCGGGCAGAGATTTTGCGGGCTGCGGATCCCAAAACCGGCACGGTAGATCACATCTGCACCTTGAACTTTCGCTTGGGTCGAGCTTTTGCGGCAGCGGCCTTGCAAGGGATCCAGGCGGCCCATCTTACCCCCCAACAGATCGATCTCATCGGCAGCCATGGCCAAACCCTTTGGCATAACCCCAGTGGGCCAGAAGCTTCGACTTTGCAAATCGGTGAAGCTGCGGTGATTGCCGAGCTGACCGGGATCCCGGTGGTGAGCAATTTTCGGGCGCGGGACATGGCAGCAGGAGGCCAAGGCGCACCTTTGGTAGCTTTTGTGGACTGGCTTCTGTTGAGGCATCCCCACCTTCATCGTGTGGCCCAGAACATCGGCGGTATTGCCAACCTTACCTATCTCCCCAGCCTCTACAGTGGGGGATCCCCCTTGGCTTTCGACACCGGCCCCGGCAATGTTTTGATTGATTTGGCGGTGATGCGGGCCAGCCAAGGACAACAAGCCTTTGATCGCGATGGAAAATGGGCTGCCCAAGGCCAAGTCCACTGGGAAAAAGTTGCAGAATGGATGCGGGATCCCTATTTTCAAAAGGCACCGCCCAAAACCACTGGTCGGGAGTATTTTGGATCCCTTTATTTGGAGCAAATTTGGACCCAATTTATATCTGCTCACGACTGTATTGCCACCCTCACAGGGTTCACAGCCTGCTCCATTGCCCAAGCCTATAGGGACTTTTTGCCCGCGACCCCAGATCAAGTTATTCTCAGCGGTGGCGGCACCCAAAACCCTGTTCTCATGCAACTGCTGCAGGAGCAACTGCCGACCACAACCCTGTTGACTTCCGACCAAGTGGGGATCCCTTCTAAGGCCAAAGAGGCCCTTGCCTTCGCGGTATTGGCCTATAAAACCTGGCAAGGTAAGACCAACAATTTACCGGAAGCAACTGGGGCAAGACATGCTGCCATCTTGGGCCAAATCACACCCTCTTGTCGTAACCAGTCCTAACTCATCCGTATCGTTATCTCCAACAAGCTTGAGCCATTCCTCATACTCCCGAGGAAAGAGAAATGTCCGGAATTGCGGCGGAGCCTCTGCCGAATCCAGATCTCGCTAGGATGTCACGCAAGGCTGAGAAAAGCGATAAAGTTACCTTGCCAAGATCTATAAATCAAAAGCCCTAGTTCTTATGAAGGATCGTCCTCTGCCTCCACTTCTGCTGGCAATCATGATTTTTAATTTCTTCATTCTCTTTGGCTGTAGTGTTGTCCGGCATCACCTGTTTCAGTCTGGAGGATATGATCTTGGCATCTTCGACCAATCCATCTATCTAATCAGTCGGGGAGAGGTTCCGTTTTCGACCATTCGAGGGATCCACATCTTGGGAGACCACGCAGCCTTTATTCTCTATCCCATCAGCTTTTTGTACCGCATTGTCCCCTCGGTCTATTGGCTGTTTGGGCTCCAATCCCTGGCGTTAACCTTGGGAGCATTGGCTATTTATTACCTTGCACTTCAGGCCAAGGTCGATCCCAGCCAAGTGATGGTGATTGCCACAGCCTATCTTCTCTATCCGGCCATTTTTAACGCCAACCTTTTTGATTTTCATCCAGAGGTTTTGGCCGTTCCCCTTTTCTTGGCGGCTGTGCTCTGCATTCGCTCTGGAAAATTGTGGGGGTTCCTTCTCTGTTTGAGCGGCATCCTCGGCTGTAAAGCAGTGTTGTCTCTCAATGTTGTCGCCCTGGGAGCCTGGCTGTTGCTTTGGGAAAGAGGACGAATTCAAGAACGCTGGCAATGGCGCTGCCAAGTGGGCGGCTGGACGGCAATTGCAGCAGGATCAGCTTGGTTTGGGATAGCCACTTTTGGGGTCATTCCTCACTTCAGCGGCAGCGAGCCGGCAGCAGTTTCCCACTATGGCTATCTGGGCGATTCTGTTGTGGAAATTATTCAAAGTTTAATCTTGAGGCCGATGTTGGTTTTGAGCAAAGTCTTCTCTCTGGACACCCTGTTTTATGGATTTTTATTGGTTGCGCCTTTGGCTTGGGGCCTCTCTTGGCGACACTGGGATCCTTGGATCCCTGCCCTGCCTACCCTGGGCTTGAATATACTCTCCAGCAATCCTGCCTATCGGGATCTGGTACATCAATACGCTTTGCCTATCGTTCCTTTCTTGTTCTTGGCCGTCATCGAGAATGTGAAAAACCATCCCTTGCAGAGCCATTTTATAAAAGATAGAAAATTGCCTCTGATCTGGTCTGCGCTGGCCTTTTTGGCCTTGGGGAAATACACCTTTTTTGGCTCGATTTATCTCAGCTCCCTGGACACTTGGCAGGCAACCCGACAGGCTCTTGCCCAGATCACCACCCAAGGGGGCGTCCTCACCACCCACGAGATCAGCCCTCACCTCACCCAGCGACCTGTAATCTACTTTACAGACGAGGGCCGCTTCAATGGATCCCCGCCCTCTCAGTGGGATCCCTTTGATTATGTGTTGCTCAACACCCGTCATCCGGGGTGGCGCAGCAGTCCAGAGTTCTCCCGCATCCTGATCGAAGCTTTACAGAAGGAAACTCAATTCCAGCTTCTGTACCACCAAGATGGGGTGTATTTGTTCTCTAGGTTACGAAAAGACCTCTAAGAATCGCATAAGAATCGCAATTCTAAGGACTGCAGACTACTTTATTGGCACTTGATCTAATTGACTTAAACCAAGTCTTCTTCTCGTTGCAACAAATGATTAAGAAACTGCTGCTTCAATCTAAAGAAATTGTTTAACTTACAAGGCTTAATCTGAGCTTAGTCTTCTCTTAACTTCAAGCCACTAACTCTGTAGTGCCTATCCTCATGCGCGAATAGAGTAGCGCAGGGGTTAGGTGCTGTTTTATAAGACTCGCCAAGTTTCTAAACAAAACTTGTCAAGACAAGAGGAGAAGTCAACGTGAGTATCCATTCGCATGGCCCTAAGCTTCGTCCTGGGGACGAGCCTATGTGTAACCACTCTCCCAACCCCACTTTCAGCAGCATCCTGGAGAGCCGTTTGCAGCGGCGTCAAGTGTTGCAGGGGGGAATTGCTGCGGCGGTGGCCACCTTTTTTGGCTTGCCTGCGCTGAACAGTGCTTCCAAATCGGCAAAAGCCGCCAGTGGCAGTGCTTTGCTGGGCTTCAAGGCAATTCCTGTGAGCGCGGAAGACAAACTGGTGGTGCCCGAAGGCTACACTGCCCGTCCGCTGCTGGCTTGGGGTACTCCCATCACCGGCACCTATCCACAGTTCAAGCTGGAAAACACTGGTGCCGAGCAGGGAATGCAGGTGGGCAGCCACCACGATGGCATGCACTTCTTCCCCATTGACGGGAAGGATCCCTGGCAGGGCAG
Organism: Thermostichus sp. OS-CIW-31; assembly: GCF_054060305.1. NCBI lineage: Bacteria > Bacillati > Cyanobacteriota > Cyanophyceae > Thermostichales > Thermostichaceae > Thermostichus > Thermostichus sp. OS-CIW-31. Next base: position 107,213 of record NZ_JBSSDA010000005.1, read on the forward strand.
CTCCACCGAGGGTTTGCTGGTGTTTAACCACGAGTACGTCGAGCCTCGGTTTATGCATGCTGCGGCTGTGGGCCAAAAGCTGGATTCCGACTTGTATCCCACCAATCCTGACGGCAGCCGCGATCCCGACCAGGTGCTGAAAGAGCTGAATGCTCACGGGGTGAGCATTGTCCACATCAAGCAGCAGGGAGATGGCAGTTGGGAAGTGGTGCGGGATCGCCTCAACCGCCGCATCACCGGTCTTACCCTCATGGAGATCCACGGCCCGGTGCGGGGATCCGACTTCGTGAAAACCAAGTTCAGCCCTGAAGGCACAATGACCCGGGGTACTTTGAACAACTGCGCCCACGGCGTCACTCCCTGGAATACCTACCTCACCTGTGAGGAGAACTGGGCTGGCTACTTCAGCAACACCAGCAAAGGCCCCGACCAAAAGCCCAACCTGCCCCGGGAGCACAAGCGCTACGGCGTAAGCACCGAGACTTCCCGCTACGGCTGGGAGCTGGCCAGCAACAAGGCGGACGAGTTCATCCGCTTCAATGCCACCCCCACCGCTGCGGATGCCACCCAAGACTACCGCAATGAGCCCAACACCTTTGGCTGGGTGGTGGAGATCGATCCCTTTGATCCCAGCAGCACTCCCAAGAAGCGCACCGCTCTGGGCCGCTTCGCCCACGAAGGCGTGGTGTTCCAGCCGCCGGTGGAAGGCCAGCCGATTGTGGCCTATATGGGGGACGATGCCCGCTTTGAGTACATCTACAAGTACGTCTCTGCCGAGCCCTACCGCAAGGAAACGGCGGGTGGACATCTGTTGGACAATGGCACCCTGTATGTGGCCAAGTTCAACGAAGATGGCACGGGCGAGTGGCTGCCGCTGGTGTTTGGGAAAAACGGCCTGACCCCGGAAAACGGCTTCACCAGCCAAGCAGATGTGTTGGTGAATACCCGCACGGCGGCGGATTTTGTCGGTGCCACCAAGATGGATCGGCCCGAGTGGGGAGCGGTGGATCCGCAAACCCGCATGGTCTACTTCACCCTGACCAACAACAGCCGTCGGGAACAAGACCAGGTGAACGCTGCCAACCCCCGTCCCAAAAACAAGTGGGGTCACATCATCCGTTGGAAGGAAGCCAACGACCGGCCTCAAGCCACCCGTTTCGAGTGGGATCTCTTTGTCTTGGCCGGGCCGCCTGAAGATAGCCGCAAGCTATCGGGCCAGCCCCTCAATGAAGACAACATCTTCAACTCTCCCGATGGTCTGTGGTTCGATGCCAGCCGTCGCCTCTGGATCCAGACCGACACCAGCGACAGCAATCTCAACCAAGGGGATTTTGCTCCTTTTGGCAATAACCAAATGTTGGCTGCCGATCCGGATACAGGGGAAATTCGCCGCTTCTTGACCGGGCCGATTGGGCAAGAGATCACCGGTGTGGTCACCACTCCCGATCAGCGCACCATGTTCATCAACGTGCAACATCCGGGAGCCAGAACCAGCGAGGACGACTTTGCCGCCGGCAAGATCTTCTCCCGCTGGCCCGACTACGACCCCAATCTCTACCCCCGCTCGGCGGTGGTGGTGATCACCAAAAATGACGGCGGGATCATCGGTACCTAGTTGTCTCTGAGGCCGTCAGCCCATAAAACCCAGCGGCAGGGATCCTTCATCTCTGCCGCTTTCTTGCACTTAACCCAGCAAGGCTGATCCCTGCAGGGTCAGGAATCTGGAGCTATCTCTCAAGTACCAATTCTCCCTCTGGGAGACGAGCCGGGGGTGAGGGAAATTAATCCCACAGGTTCAAATCCGTCACTGCTCCCAAGCTGCTGCTGGAGACCAGCTTGGCGTACTTGGCTAGGGTGCCCCGTTTGTAGCGAGGCTCAGGAGGAGACCAGCGGGCGCGGCGGCGAGCCAGTTCTTCATCGCTCACGTGCAGGTGTAATAGGCGAGCCGGAGCATCGATGGTGATAAGATCCCCTTCTTCCACCAGGGCAATCGTGCCCCCCACATAGGCTTCGGGAGCCACATGGCCCACCACCATGCCGTAGGTGCCACCGGAGAAGCGGCCATCGGTGATCAGGCCAACGCTATCTCCCAAGCCAGCGCCGATAATCGCCGAGGTGGGCGAGAGCATCTCCCGCATGCCGGGGCCACCTTTGGGGCCTTCGTAGCGGATGACCACCACATCCCCTGCTCGGATCTGGCCGGAGAGGATGGCCTGCAGGCAGGATTCCTCTGAATCGAAGACCCGCGCCGGCCCGGTAATTTGCGGGTTCTTGACGCCGGTAATTTTGGCCACTGCCCCTTCGCTGGCCAGGTTTCCCTTGAGAATGGCCAGGTGCCCTTGGGGATACAGGGGGCTGTGCCAGGGGCGGATCACCTCTTGGTCGGCGGGGGGCTCATCCGGTACATCCCGCAGCACCTCTGCCAGGGTCTGGCCGGAGATGGTGAGGCAGTCCCCGTGCAGCAGGCCGTGGTTGAGCAGCATTTTCATCACCTGGGGGATCCCGCCGGCCCGGTGCAGGTCGGTGGCCACAAACCGCCCTGAAGGCTTGAGATCGCAGAGGACAGGCACGCGAGCACGAATGGTCTCGAAATCATCTAGCGTCAGGGGCACTTCTGCCGCATGGGCAATGGCCAGAAAGTGCAGGACGGCGTTGGTGGATCCCCCTACGGCCATGATCACCGAGATGGCATTTTCAATGCTTTTACGGGTGATGATGTCGCGGGGGCGGAGGTTGGCTTTGATGGCCTCTGCCAAGACCTTGGCCGATTGGGCTGCACTTTCGGCTTTTTCCTCGTCTTCTGCAGCCATGGTGGAGGAGTAGGGCAGGCTCATCCCCATGGCCTCAAACGCGCTGGACATGGTGTTGGCCGTGTACATGCCGCCGCAGGATCCCGCACCAGGACAGGCGTGGCGCTCCACCGCCAGCAGCTCTTCCTCGGAGATGCGCCCGGCGCTGAACTCCCCTACGGCTTCAAAAGCGCTGACGATGGTGAGGTCGCGGCCATTGTAGTGACCCGGCTTGATGGTGCCGCCGTAGACGAAGATCGAGGGTACATTGAGGCGGGCCATGGCGATCATCGCCCCCGGCATGTTCTTGTCGCAGCCGCCAATGGCCAAGAGGCCATCCATGCTCTGGCCGTTGACCACCGTCTCGATGGAATCGGCAATCACTTCCCGCGACACCAGCGAGTATTTCATCCCCTCCGTGCCCATCGAGATGCCGTCGCTAATGGTGATGGTGCCGAACACCTGGGGCATACAGCCCGCTGCCTTCAGAGCCGCCTCCGCCCGCTCCGCCAGAGTTTGGATCCCCATGTTGCAGGGGGTGAGGGTGCTGTGGGCGTTGGCAATGCCGACAATGGGCTTGCCGAAATCTTCGTCGCGAAAGCCTACGGCCCTGAGCATGGCGCGGTTGGGGGAGCGCTGTACCCCTTGGGTGACCACTTGGCTGCGCAGCGGGAAAGGGGAATTGGCCATCATTGCAAGAGGAAACCGGGACGAAGTAGGGAGAGGAGAAAAGGGGTAGAACTCATCCTACCGCGTTTCTTCGGGGGAACATGAGCTTTCCCGGAAAGAGGGATCCGACCAAATCTGAAGCAACTCTGTAAGTTGTCTGCACCTGCGCCGAGGATCGGCCAGCCTACCTAATAGAAGGGATCCCAGGTTCCAATCGCGTTAGCGAGACCGAGTCAAGACATGGGGGCCAGGGATCCTGGGTGTTGGTGTTTCCCCTTCGTGTTGGCGAAGCCTCGTATGGTTCTCAGCTCTCCTCTCCCCTCGCCTGCAGTGCCCAGCAGTGCCGACCGCGTTAGCGGGACGGAGTCCTCACGGGAGATGTTGCGGGATGTGCTCACCCTCTCCCGTCATGTTTTACAGCAGTTTGGCAGTTTTACGGCAGAGGCCCAAGACTTCAGCGCCCTGATGAACCGCATTGCCCTGGCCGGCAAGATGATCGCCCGGCGGCTGAGTCAGGCAGGACTGATCGAAGGGGCGCTGGGGGTTACCGGCAGCGTCAATGTCCAAGGGGAAGAACAGCAACAGATGGATGACTATGCCAACCGGGCCTTCATTCGCGCTTTGGAGCAAACGGGCCTGGTGTGTCGGCTGGTCTCGGAAGAGATGAAAACCCCGGCTCGCCTGCCGGAAAACTGCTCCCTCAGCCGCCTGGCCCTGATGATCGATCCCCTGGATGGATCCTCCAACATTGACGCCAACCTCAGCGTCGGCTCCATCTTCTCCGTCCTTCACCCTCTTGAGGATCGCCCGGAAGCGGACAACCAAGACCTGCTGCAACCGGGCCGTCGCCAACTGGCTGCGGGATATATTCTCTACGGCCCCAGCACCCAATTGGTCTATTCCGTCGGCAAGGGGGTACACGGTTTCACGTTGGATCCCAGCTTGGGGGAATTTATCCTCTCCCGCAGCGACATCCGCATTCCTGAACGCGGCTCCGTCTACAGCCTCAACGAGGGCTATTTTTGCCAGTGGAGCGAAGGGATCCAGAACTATGTCCGGTATGTTCACCGCCGCGATGGCTACATCTCCCGTTACAGCGGCGCTCTGGTGGCGGATTTTCACCGCATTCTCCTGCAGGGCGGAGTTTACCTCTATCCCGGCACCCAGAAAAAACCGGAGGGCAAGCTGCGCCTGATGTACGAGGCCAACCCCCTGGCTTTTCTGGCCGAGCAGGCGGGCGGGGCGGCCACCACTGGCACCGAGGCCATCCTAGACATCGTCCCCCAATCTCTCCACCAACGGGTGCCCCTTATCATCGGCAGCCGCGAGAACGTGGAAGAAGTGCTGCGCTGCCTAGAGGGTTCTCTGGTGCCCTAGGTTCTTCCCAATCCTTCTCTTTGAGCCAAGCTGGCCTATGGTAACCCTGGCAGAAAACCCCCTTCGCGTTGGTCTCAACCAAGAACGCACCCCGGATCCCTGCATTGTGGTGCAGTTTGGCGCTTCTGGGGATCTGGCCGCCCGCAAGCTGCTCCCGGCCTACTACCGGCTGTTTGGGCAGCGGCGGCTGCCGCCGGAGTTTACTTTGGTGGGGGTGGCCCGCCGCGATTGGACTCACGAGGTTTATCGGGAAAAGATGCGGGCTGCCGTGCAGGAGTTTGCCCCCCAGGACTTGGGGCCGGAGGCCCTCTGGCAGGACTTCGCCAGCCGCCTGTTCTATTGCCGCCTCGATATCGGAGATGCTGAGAGCTATCTTCGCCTGAAGCAACTGCTCAGCCAGCTGGACGAAGAGCGGGGCACCCGCGGCAACCGAGTGTTCTATCTGGCGGTGGCGCCGGACTTCTATGCCCAGGCCATCCAACAGCTGGGGGCAGCTGGCATGGTGGCCGATCCGACCAAAACGCGGGTGGTGATCGAAAAGCCCTTTGGCCACGACCTCACCTCGGCCCAGGAACTCAACCGCCTTGTGCAGCGAATTTGCCAGGAAGAGCAGATCTACCGCATTGATCACTACTTGGGCAAAGAGACGGTGCAAAACCTGCTGGTCTTCCGCTTTGCCAACGCCATTTTCGAGCCTCTCTGGAACCGCAACTACATCGACCATGTGCAGATCACCGTGGCGGAGACGGTGGGGGTGGAGGATCGGGCCGGCTACTACGACACTGCCGGCGCCCTGCGAGACATGGTGCAAAACCACCTAATGCAGATCTATTGCCTGACGGCCATGGAGCCACCTGTCTCACTGCGCAGCGATGGGGTGCGCAACGAAAAGACCAAGGTGCTGCAGGCCACCCGCCTAGCGGATCCCCGCAATGTGGCAGCCGCAGCGGTGCGGGCGCAGTACGGCCCTGGCTGGATCGCCGGCAAGCCGGTGCTGGGCTATCGGCAGGAGCCTAACGTCAATCCCAACTCGCAAACCCCCACCTACGTAGCCCTGAAACTGGAATGTGACACCTGGCGGTGGAAGGGAGTGCCCTTTTACCTGCGCACCGGGAAACGCCTGCCCAAGAAGGTCTCCGAGGTGGCCATTCACTTTAAGCAGGTGCCCCTTTCCCTGTTCCAATCGGCGGCTCGGGAGGTGAGTCCCAATATCCTGGTGCTGCGCATCCAACCCAATGAGGGTATCTCGTTGCGCTTTGAGGCCAAGATGCCGGGGCCAGAGATCCGCACTCGCTCGGTGGACATGGATTTCCGCTATGGGACGGCTTTTGGAGCGAGTACACCGGATGCTTACGATCGCCTGCTCCTGGATTGTCTGTTGGGAGATCCAACGCTGTTCACCCGTGCCGACGAGGTCGAAGCGGCTTGGCGGGTGGTGACGCCGGTGTTATCGGCCTGGGAATCGGAGCCCGGCAGCGGCAATGGCGGCAGTGCTGCACCGCCTCTGTTCACCTATGAGGCCGGCACCTGGGGGCCGAAGGCTGCCGAAGATTTGCTCACCCAATCGGGGCGGCGGTGGCGGCGCCTCTGATTTGGCTGCTCTCGGCTGGTAAACCATGGCCTATCCACCTCTGTGTAAGCCGGGGCACCCTCAGCAACAGGCAGAAGAGCATGAGCAGCTCAAGAGCCCTTTCAAATGGCCGCTGCAGAAGAGAACACCAAGACGTAGGGATCCCCGGCTGTTGCAGCTAACATGGGCATGGCCTGTTTATCGCGTGGGTATCATGCCGCCACTGTTGTTTCGGTTATCCATCCGGCCCTGGCAAGCCTTGTCGGTGGGCCTGGCAGTTGTGTTGGGGATGGGAGGGTGGAGCTCTGCCCAGGCCCAGGTGTTGCTGCACATCCCTTTGCCCAATGGGGGCTTGATGCAGGCCCAAGCGCTGCAACTGGCCACCGACTCGCTGCGGCTGGCCCAGTTTGGTCAAACGGAAGAAGCGCTGCGCCGCCTGCAACTGGCCGTGTCCATGGTGCCCAACTCCTCAGAGCTACTCTACGTTTTGGGCAACGTACACCTAGAACTGGGGGACTTGGAGCAGGCGATTGCCTCGTTGCAAAAGGCCCGCGCCCTATCTCCTCAAGATGGGGATGTCCTCTACTCGCTGGGATCGGCTTATTTGCGGCAGGGCAGCTACTTTGCCGCCACTGAGACTCTGGAACGAGCGGTTGCCCTCCAACCGGATAACCCCAATGCCCGCTTCCAACTGGGCAATGCCTACCTCATGCTGGATCGGTGGGATGCGGCCCGGCAGGAATATGAGAAGAGCTTGCAGTTGGATCCCGCCTACTGGCCGGCCATGAACAACATGGGCTTGGTGGACTATGAGCAGGGGGATCTGGACGCCGCCATCGATCGCTGGGAACGCACGATAGAGATGAACAATGCCGTAGCAGAGCCCTATTTGGCCCTGGCGACTGCCCTCTACATTCGGGGAGAAACCGAACGAGCTGAGGAACTGGGGGCAAAGGCCATGCGCTTGGATCCCAACTATGCCCGCCTGCAGGTGTTGCGGGAGAATCTGTGGCGAGAAAACCTGCTGCGAGATGTGCAGATCCTCCTGCGCACCCGCCCTGTTGCAGAAGCTCTGCAGCAAGCCGCCATCGAGCAGTTCAACCGGCGGATGGGCCTTTCGGAATAGGCTCAGGAATTGACAGTGGGAAGTTCTGCAGGGGATCCCTTGAGAACTCGTGCCTGAAACTTGGCCCGAATCCGCTCGGCAATCCCGGCGCTGTTCAAGCCCAGTTCTGCCAAGGATTCCTCGGGGGTGGCGTGCTCCACCCACACATCCGGCACCCCCAAGCGCAACAAAGGCACTGTCAGGTCGGCGTCGAGCAGGGCTTCGGCCACTGCCGAGCCAAACCCACCCATGAGGCAACCTTCTTCCACCGTCACCACCAAGCGGCTCTGTTCGGCCAAAGGCAGGATCAGCTCGGTATCCAAAGGCTTGGCGAAGCGGGCATTGACCACTGTGGCTGAGATACCGTGTTCTTTCAAGATCTCCGCCGCCTGCAGGCTGGGATGCACCATCGACCCATAGGCCAGGATCAGCACCTCGCCGCCGCTGCGCAACACCTCGGCTTTGCCGATGGGCAGGGGTTCCCATCCCTCTTCTGCCAGAGGCACCCCCACGCCAGATCCGCGCGGGTAACGCATGGCGATGGGGCCCTGGGTGTACTGGATCCCGGTCACCACCATGCGCTGTAGCTCCGCTTCATCTTTGGGAGCCATTAGCACCATTTCCGGAATGCAGCGCAGATAGGCGATGTCGTACATGCCTTGGTGGGTGGGGCCATCGGCTCCCACAACTCCCGCCCGATCCAAGCAAAAGAAGACCGGCAACTTTTGGATACAGACATCGTGGATGATCTGGTCGTAGGCCCGCTGCAAGAAGGTGGAATAAATGGCCACCACTGGCCGCATTCCCTCACAGGCCATGCCAGCCGCCAACGTTACAGCGTGCTGCTCGGCGATCCCCACATCCACAAACTGATCCGGCAGCTTTTCCTTGAGCTTATCCAGGCCAGTGCCCGTATCCATAGCGGCGGTGATGCCGATGATGCGGGGATCCCGCTCGGCCAGCTTGCAGAGGGCATGGCCAAAGACCTTGCTGTAGCTGGGGGGCTTGGGCTTGGTGGGCGGGTAGGGCTTGCCGGTGGCCAGGTCGAAGCGGGATTGGGCATGATACCCCACCTGTTCCGCTTCGGCAGGCGGGTAGCCCTTGCCTTTGACGGTGGCCACATGCACCAGCACCGGCCCGGAGATGCCGTGGGCCAACTCAAAGGCATCCAACAACTCCGCCAGGTTATGCCCGTCCACCGGACCCACGTAGGTAAAGCCCAGCTCCTCAAAGATGATGCCTGCCTTGTTGTTTTGCACGGCGGTAACCAGCTTCACCGTTTCCTTGAGGCGGTCAATTTCTGGGCTGAGGCTGGATCCCAGCAGGGGGAGATTCTTCAGTTGCTCTTCTAGGCTGTCGGCCAAAAACTGCACCGGCGGGCTGAGGCGCAGGCGGTTTAGATAGCGAGGGATCGCTCCCACGTTGGGGGAAATGGACATGCCGTTGTCGTTGAGCACCACCATCAGGTTGGTCTTGGGCAGGTGCCCGGCGTGGTTGATGGCTTCGTAGGCCATGCCTCCGGTTAGGGCACCATCCCCAATGATGGCCACCACCTTGAAGTTGTCTCCCCGCCGATCCCGAGCGATGGCCATGCCCAAAGCTGCCGAGATGCTGGTGGAAGCGTGCCCCGCCCCAAAGTGATCGAAGCGGCTCTCGCTGCGCTTCAGGTAGCCGGAAATCCCCCCCTTCTGGCGCAATGTGTGGAAATTGTGGTACCTGCCGGTGAGCATTTTGTGGGCATAAGCCTGGTGCCCCACATCCCAGATCACCTTGTCTCGATCCAGATCGAGGGTCTTGTAGAGGGCCAAGGTCAGCTCCACCACCCCCAGCCCTGGCCCCAGATGACAGCCGACCGGGGAATTGGCAGCCGTCTGCAGATGTTTGTCGCGAATCTGGCGGGCTAGGCTGCGCAACTGGCTCAGGTTCAGGTTTCGGAGCTGGTTGGGATGAGTGATGTCACTCAGGTGCATAATGGACTCGTCCTTCCGGTGTGATCTCACTCTAATTCATTTTCAGGAGGGGTTTTGTAGCCCTCCCTCTCAAAACTTCAAGGAATGCAGGGATCCCCCTTAATGCTGGGCCAAGGGCAGTGAGATCTTGAAAGGGGCACGCCAAGGAGCTTATTCAAGGGTTAGCCTCGCGTAAGGCCCTCGGTTGCTCCGGAGTTAAGGGCTAGGGCCCACTGCCGCGATGGTTTCTTCCTTTTTGTTAGCCATGAAAATCGCCGCCAACATCACCCAGCTCATCGGTCGCACCCCGCTGGTGCGGTTGAATCGGATCCCGCAATCGGAGGGGTGCCTGGCCGAGATCGTGGTGAAATTGGAGAGCTTTAACCCTGCCGCTTCGGTGAAAGACCGCATTGCCGTCAGCATGATCGAGGCTGCCGAACAGGCCGGTTTGATCACCCCCGGCAAGACCATCTTGGTGGAGCCCACCTCTGGCAATACCGGCATTGGCCTGGCCATGGCCGCTGCTGCCAAGGGTTACCGGCTCATCATCGTCATGCCTGAGAGCATGAGCCTGGAGCGGCGACTGCTGTTGAAAGCCTACGGAGCAGAGGTGCACCTGGCCAGTAGCGCCGGCGGCATGGGGGAAGCCATCTGGAAGGCTGAAGAGATCGTCCGCCGCACTCCCAACGCTTACATGTTGGGCCAGTTCACCAATCCCGCCAACCCCCGGATCCATGCCAGAACCACCGGCCCGGAAATTTGGGAAGATACCGATGGTCAAGTGGATATCCTGGTGGCAGGGGTAGGTACCGGCGGCACCATCACGGGGGCGGGCGAGTTTTTGAAGGGGAAAAACCCAGCCATTCGACTGGTGGCCGTTGAACCCAAGGCCAGTGCCGTCTTGAGTGGTGGACGGCCCGGCTTTCATCGCATTGAAGGGATCGGAGCGGGATTCGTGCCTGATGTGCTGCGGCGCGACCTGCTGGATGAGGTGATCCCAGTGGAAGATGAAGAGAGCATGGTCTACAGCCGGCGCCTGGCCAAAGAAGAAGGGATCCTCTCCGGCATTTCCACTGGGGCTGCCTTGGCGGGAGCCATCCAGGTGGGGCGGCGACCGGAAAACGCTGGCAAGCGGATTGTAATGATCCAGCCTAGTTTTGGGGAACGCTACCTGAGCACACCTCTTTTTCGCGACTTGGAGCGGGATTCCGATTCGAGATGACGATGATGCTGAGACTGCTGCCCTACAGGTCGCCCTGGCCCAGAGGGCGAGCTAGCATGGGTGAGAGTGACGTGGCGGAACGGCAGACGCGCTAGACTTAGGATCTAGTGCCGCAAGGCGTAAGGGTTCAAGTCCCTTCGTCCGCATGAGAATCCCCTACTTCCCCAGCCCCTTTCCCCCAAGAGGGCAGAAGTTCCCCCGGTCAACAGCAATGCTGACTGCCTTACGGTCGCTCGCCAGCAAGCCTAGGAGAGCCAAGGTGACAAAGCAAGCTCTCCCGCCGGCTAAAAGCAGACAGGGACACATCTCCCAGGCTAGAAGGCTTCTCGGTCCGCCTGCAGAGAAACTGGACTGGGTTGCTGCCACGAAAACCTTGGCTCTAGGCCGGAAAGATCACCTGCAGAATTTGCTCGGGGGCAATCGACTCCACCTTCCCATCGGCCCCCTTGACCGCCCGAAACGGCCCCTCTGAAGGCAGCAGCCGCAGCGGGTCGGTGGGCCCAAACAACGCCACCAGCGGCGTCTGCACCGCCACCGCCAAATGCATAGGAGCACTGTCCACACACAACAGCAGCGTTGCCCCACCAATCAAGGCCGCCAGCTGCCCCAGCCGGACAGGACGGCTCACCGGCAGCTCCGGCAGTTGCGCCAGAAAGCCCTCCGCCAGCTGCTCATCCTCTGGCCCCACCACCAGCACCAACGGCAGCTCCGGCCGCTGCTCCCGAAAACCCTTGATGACCTTGACCCAGTTGGCAGAGGGATAGATCTTCTGAATTCCCTTCTCCTGCGACAGCTGGCTGGCCCCCGGATGCAACAGCACATAATCTTGAGCGGCATCCCCCAAAAGGCGCTTGCGTTCCTGCTCTGCCCACTCCAGGTCTGCTTTTTTCAGACGAATCTGGGGCAACCCCGCCGGCGCAGCAATGCCAAACCCCTGCACCAGGTCGTGGTACATCTGGGCCGCATACTGGGCCGGCTTCAGGGGCACCGGGTCGGTCAGCCAAGGTCGCCCCGGCCCCGGCGGCGCATAGCCCACCCGCTTGGGAATGCCGGTCAGCCACAACAACAGCTTGACCCCCAAGCTTCGGCCCAGGCTCAGCACCCCGTCATACTGCCGCTCCCGAATGCGCCCCAGCAGGTCGCTGAGATCCCCCAACGACAGCTGTTCTTTGAACGGAAAAGTCAGCACCCGACTCACCGAAGGGCAAACCTCATAAGCCCCTGCTGCCCGCGGCTCCACAACCACCTCCAGCTCCGCCTCAGGAAAGCGCTGCCGCAAACTGGCCAGGGCGGGGAAAAACAAAATCTGGTCACCAATCCCGCCCGGCACCAAAGCCAGAATCCGAGGTGCCAAAGGGGCTTTAGCTGCTGGAGAAACCGCCTGCATAAAGCATCCTGTAGAAAGCTGTATCCAGCCTAGGGGATCCCCGCTTACTCTATCTCAGATTGGGTGGATAGATTCAGGGCCAGCTCGACCCGCGGAAGACAAACCCCAGAACCCTTCTGGGCCAGAGCGTTGTGTACACAGGCTCTCATCCGCGATGATGGGCTGTGGCCGCCACCTTCTCCAAAGGCAGCACCATGACGGAGGAGCCGATTCCGCTGTTGGATTTGACGGGGCAGTACCGCGCTTTGGCCGCGGTGTTGCAGCCGCAGCTGGAAGCGCTGCTGGCCTCTGGCCAGTACATCGGCGGGGCGGCGGTGCAGCGCTTTGAGGAGCAGTTTGCCCAGTTTTTGGGGGGTGGCCCCCTGGAGGCCGTCGGCTGCAATTCCGGTACCGATGCCCTGGTGTTGGCTTTGCAGGCTTTGGGCATCCAGGCGGGGGATGAGGTGCTCACCAGTGCCTTTAGTTTTTTTGCCTCGGCTGCCGCCATCAGCCGGGTGGGGGCGCGTCCGGTGTTTGTGGATGTGGATCCGTGCACCTTTAACCTGGATCCGCAGCTGCTGGAAAGGAGCATCTCCTGCCGCACCAAGGCGGTGGTGGTGGTGCATTTGTTTGGGCAGGCGGCCAACATGACCCAGATTCTGGCTATTGCCCGGCGGCACGGCTTGGCGGTGGTGGAAGATTGTGCCCAGGCGGTGGGGGCCTGCTGGGGGGGCAGGCCGGTGGGCACTTGGGGAGAGGTGGGCTGCTTCAGCTTTTTTCCCAGCAAGAATCTGGGTGCGGCTGGGGATGGGGGGGCGGTGGTGACGCGGGATCCCCAACTGGCCAGGCGGGTGCGGGCTCTCAGGGAGCATGGGCAGACCCGTCCGTACCACCACGAGTATCTGGGTCTCAACAGTCGTTTGGATGCGCTGCAGGCGGTGATTCTCTCGGTGAAGTTGCCTTATCTGCGGGAGTGGAACTGGCGGCGGCAGGGGATTGCGGAGTGTTACCACCGCTTGCTGCAAGGGATCCCGGGCTTGATGTTGCCCCAGGTGGGGGTGGGGGGGAACTCGGTGTGGCACCAGTACACGGTGCGGGTGGTGGGTTCTGAGCCGTTGGATTCGCGGCGGCGGGACTATTTGCAGCAGGGTCTGAAGGAGCGGGGCATTGGCAGTCGGGTTTACTATCCTCTGCCGTTGCCGCTGCAGCCGGTGTACCGAGGGCTGGGCTACAGGCGGGGGGATCTGCCCAATGCCGAGCTATGTGCGGCTCAGGTGTTGTCTTTGCCGTGTTTTCCTGAGTTGACCACCTGTCAACAAGAGCGGGTGGCTGCGGCCATTGCTGAAATCCTCTCAGAAAAAACCTGCCCGTAGCACTCAGTTATGTCTGCCTTATGGTCATTTCGATTCAAACTAGAACACTGCACCCACGCCCACAGTCATTTTAAATAAGAATGAAACGAAATGAAACATTTCCATCCCATTGCTTCCCAACTCCCCTCTCCCTCTGGGAAGAGGACTGGGGGTGATCTCGGAAGCGGTATGGAGCGCTTGGGGATTGTCTCAATCCAGCTTGAAAGGACTACAAATGGCCAAAAAACGAAGTCTCCAGACCCGTCCTCCCAGTGCGGCGGAAGGAAGCCAGCAGGGTGTCAATTCTGGGACTCGACCGGCTGCGGCGGCTGCCATTTCAGCACCAAGGTAGAAAGTTGCGGCAGGCAGAGCTCGAGGGAGTAGGGCAAGTTGTGGTAGGCCCAGTCGTCTGTCCACTTGCCCCCCAAATTGCCTACCCCGCTGCCCCAAAACTCCACAGCATCGCTGTTGAGCAGCTCTCGATAAAAGCCTCGCTCCGGCACTCCGATGCGGTAATGGGGCCAGACCACCGGCGTGAAGTTACAAACCACCACCACCCACTCACTGGGATCCTCCCCATAGCGGATGAAGGAAACAATGCCGCGATGGTCGCTGCAGTCAATCCAGCGGAACCCTTCTGGCTTGGTGTCTTGGGTGTACAGGGCAGGCTCAGAGCGCAACAGGTGATTCAGGCTGGCCACGTAGTGGCGCAACTTGGCGTGGGGTTCATACTGCAGCAGCCCCCAGTCCAGATCTGCCCAAACGTTCCACTCATTCCACTGGCCAAACTCCATGCTCATGAACAAGGTTTTCTTGCCAGGGTGGGTGAACATGTAGCCATACAAAGCCCGCAGACTGGCGAACTTATGCCAATGATCCCCCGGCATTTTGCCCAACATGTGGCTCTTGCCATGCACCACCTCATCATGAGAAAAGGCCAGCATGTAATTTTCGCTGAAGGCATACATGAGGCTGAAGGTGACCAAATGGGGATGGAACTGGCGGAACCAGGGATCCATGTGGAAATAATCCAACATGTCGTGCATCCAACCCATGTTCCACTTCAAGTTGAAGCCCAGCCCACCCACATGGGTTGGCCAAGTTACCATCGGCCAAGCAGTAGATTCTTCGGCAATGGAAAGCGCACCGGGGTTGTATTTGAAAATGAGGGTATTGAGCTGCCGGAAAAAGTCGATGGCTTCGAGGTGTTCCCGCCCGCCGTAGGGATTGGGGATCCACTCTTTGCGGTCATAATCCAGATAAAGCATCGAGGCCACCGCGTCCACCCGGATCCCATCGATGTGGTATTTCTCGAACCAAAAAAGGGCATTGGCCACCAGATAATTGCGCACCTCGTTGCGGCCATAATTAAAAACCAAAGTGCCCCAGCCTTTGTGCTCACCTTTGCGAGGGTCGGCGTATTCGTACAGGTGAGTACCGTCGAAAAAAGCCAGCCCATGCCCATCTTTGGGGAAATGTCCGGGCACCCAATCGACAATCACGCCGATCCCGGCTTGGTGAGCCCGATCGACAAAATACATAAAGTCTTGCGGGGATCCATAGCGGGATGTTACGGCATAGTAGCCAATCACTTGATAGCCCCAAGAGCCATCAAAGGGGTGTTCTGCCACCGGCAACAGCTCGATGTGGGTAAAGCCCAGCTCCTTCACATAGGGGATCAATTTGTCCGCCAGCTCGCGGTAGGTGAGGAAGCGAGTGTTGGGCTTTTGATCCACCAGCACACTTTGCCCTTCGGCAGGTGGATCTTCAGCCGAGGCGTGCATCCAGGATCCCAAATGCACCTCGTAAACCGAAATCGGCGAGCGCAGGGGATCGGTGGCGGCGCGTTTTTCCAGCCAGGCTTGGTCGTGCCAGGTGTAGGTGTTGAGGTCGGCTACGATGGAGCCGGTTTTGGGGCGCACCTCCTGTTGAAAGCCATAGGGATCCGATTTTTCGTAGATATCCCCCCAGGAAGTTTTCACCTCGTACTTGTAGATGGCGCCTGGCCCTATGCCGGGGATGAACACCGCCCAGATGCCGCTTTCGCCCAGCCGCTTCATCTGGTGTTGACGCCCGTCCCAGTGGTTAAAATCGCCGATAACGCTGACGTTGCGGGCGTTGGGAGCCCAGACGGCGAAATGCACCCCCTTCACCCCATCCACCGTGATGGGATGAGCGCCCAGCTTGTCGTAAATGCGGTGGTGATTCCCCTCGTTGAACAAGTAGCGATCCAGCTCGCCAATGTGGTTGACCTTCTCCAAGGGAAAGCGGTAGGGATCCTCCCATTCTTCCAAGTGTTCCCCTTGGGGATCCCAGACCCGTTGGGCCCGCAAAAAATAGTCCGGCAGAGGGGTTCCCGGCTCAAAGCGCAGCTCGAATAGCGTTTCCGGGTGCAGCGGCTGCATCGGGTAAGCCTGTCCAGTGGCGCGTTCCACCAGCCAAACCTGCCGAGCATTGGGCACAAGGGCGCGCACCAACCCAAAGGATTTCCCGGCCTCTTCTATCTGCTGGGGGCCCAAAACGGCATAGGGATCCTGCCATTGGTTGGAAACAAACTGACCCACTTGTTCGGCAGACAGGAGAAAGCCCATCGGGAACCCTCAGTAAATGACCATTCTAGTCTAGCGGTGGCCGACCTCCGGTTTGCGCTTTAGCTCCAGGCCCGCCTCCAGGCAAAGAATCCCTGCAAGAAGTTCTGCAGGCGGGGGTTGGCGGCCAATTGTTGCCTGCGGTGCTGCAGGGCCGCCTTGGCATTCACCTCCGAGCGGGTGGGGTAGATGTGGATCCCGGTCAGGGCAGAGACGGGCAGCCGCCGGCTCATGGCCAAAACCACTTCATGAATCAGCTCTCCCGCCTGGGATCCCACCAGGTGCGCCCCCAAAATCTGGCCGTTGCGTCGACAGATCAATTTGGCAAAGCCCAGGGGGGCGGCTTCTGCCTGGGCCCGATCCACATCGGCAAACTCCTGTTTGAGCACCACCACATCCTTGCCATATTGCTGCCGGGCTTCGCTTTCGGTGAGGCCCACACGGGCCAGCTCCGGCTCGGTGAAGATGGCCCAAGGAATGACACGATAACGCGCTTGGCTGAGGGGGAAAAACAGGGCATTGACCAGGGCCACTGCCCCTTCGTAGGCCGCCACATGGGTAAATTGCGGCCCGCCGATGACATCCCCACAGGCGTAGATGCGGGGATTGCGGGTTTGCAGCTTGGCATTCACCTGGATCCCTTGGGGGGTGTACTGCACGCCAGCGGCTTCTAGACCCAGCCCTTCCACGTTCGGGATCCGACCGGCGGCCACCAAAATCGCTTCTGCACGGATCACTTGATCACCTGCAGCGGCGGTGCCTGCCCCGGAATTGGCCTTTAGGGAAAGCAGCTTTGCCCCTTGCTCTTGGCCAACTGCTGTGGCGCGTACCCGGGTGAGGATGCGGATCCCATCTTGGGTCAACTGTTGCTGCACCACCTGGGCGGCTTCGGGATCCTCCTTGGGCAAGATGCGCTCGCGGCTGGCAATGAGGGTCACCTCGGATCCCAGACGGGCCAGAGCTTGGCTCAACTCGCAGCCTACCGGCCCCGCCCCTATCACCGCCACCGATTTGGGCAAGCGGGTCAAGTCAAAGATCGATTCGTTGGTCAGATAGCCCGCCTCGGCCAAGCCTGGCAAGGGGGGAACCCAAGGACGGGATCCGGTGGCGATGACAAAAGCCCGCGCCTGTACCTGCCTTCCTGCCACCTCAAAGGTGCGCCCATCCACAAAGTGGCCCTTGGCAAACACCAGTTCCACCCCCAGTTGGCGGAAGCGATCTGGCGAATCGGCGTGGTTGGCGATGTAGCTCTGGGCAGAGCGAATGTGTTCGTACACCTTGAGGTAATCCACCGAGATCCCTGCTGGGCCGGGGAGAGTCACCCAACCGGCAGCCATGGCCTGGCGCATCCGATGGACGGTATGGGCCACGTGAAGAAGGGCTTTGCTGGGCACACAGCCATACCAGAGGCAATCGCCGCCCAAGCGGTCGCTGCCTTCCACCAGCAGCACCTTGGCCTTCAGTTGGGCAGCAGCGCTGGCCACCACCAAACCCGCTGCACCGGCGCCGATGACCACAATATCGTAGGGGACAGGCATGGCTTTTTTTAAACTTTTAAACAGGAGAATCGGGCAAGAGGAGAATCGGGCAAGGGATCCCAGGAATCGGCAAAAGATAGCACCATCCTATGTCTTGAGTGGGCCGGGGGCAGGATGGGAGAAGGGGATCCCTTTCCACACCCTTTCTGCATGGGAGAAGAACTTGTTAGAGTGGGACGGATGGATCCCTTAGAATCTGGGTTGATCCGTCTGTTCTACCTTTCAGGGTTTGGGGACTTATGACTATCCTGCTGCCGAGCGAACCTATCTTGGCCGTGAGCATCTTCGGCATGGGCCTGCCAGAGCTGGCCGTGATTGGGGTGATCGCGGTGGTCGTGTTTGGCCCCAAGAAGCTACCCGAGTTGGGCAGTGCCTTTGGCAAAGCGTTGCGGAGTTTCAAACAAGAGATGAACAACCCCGGCAGCGATGACGAGCCTGCCGGCGCAGAAAAGGCGGAGAAGGTGGTTGAGAAAGATGCCGCGTAAACTACCCGCCCCCACAGCCTTGTATTCGATAAACCGCCGCAGTTGGTAGAACCCCCAACTATTCCACCTACGCCGCTCCTCACGACTGCGGGGGTGCTGGTTGGTGCCTTCTCGAATGCCGCTTAAGTCTTCAATCGCAATGCGGTCAGAAAGAGATTGAGCTGTTTTAACGATGCTCTTAGAGATGTTGTGGTTAACCCAAGCTTGAAAGCCTCTCTCCCTGCCAGACAGCCGTTGCAGCAGTTGACGGCATCGCCGCCTGCAACTGCGGGTGCTCTTACTGGCCTGACGCTGGAGGGCTGCTCTCAATCTGGAAAAGCGGTCTTTTACCTTAGTTAGCTGCTGTCCATTCCAGTTGTCTCCTTCGGAAGTCGGTGGGATCCCAACTTCTGCCAGGGACGTGCTGCCGCAACTGGGGATCTTGTCGAGAGGGGGGATCCAAGCCGGCTTCGATCAGAAGTAAAGTCAGCTCGCAAGGGAGCCAGATCCAGGGCTAGTGTATAGTTCTGGAAAGTTTCCCGGCCCGGCGCTACCGGCTGAGCCAGGATCAGCCTGGATGGGCCCATCGGATGCCCCAGAGGTGGTATGGCTGAGCTGACCGATTTCGAGTTGATGCGCCAGATCCAACTGCGGGATCGCCGCAGCCACTTCTTGCTCAAGGATCGCTATCGGAAGCGCCTGCTGGATATTGCCTTGGCCATTCTCAAGCAACCTCACCAGGCGGAAGAGGTGGTGCGGCAGGTGTTCGAGTTCTGCTGGAAACACGCCGATGCCTTTGACCTGCAGCGGGATCGCTCGGTGGCTCTGTGGCTCTACGAGTTGACAGCCTTTCAGGCTAGGGAACGGCTGCGGCGTTGGGCTTGGCTACCTGCCCCCCTCTCCATTCAAACTTCGGCTCCCCTGTGGCCGCAACGTCTTCTCTGGGGCAGCCTGGCGGTATTGGGGATCTACGCGCTGGCCATAACAGCGGCCTACTGGCGGCTGCGCTGGCAGTGGGGATCCCCCATCGAGGGAGAGTCAGCGGCGCTTCAACAGCTCTATCAAGAGTGGCAACGACAGCCGCAAGTGCAGCGAACCCTGCTGCGGGATCCCAGCTTCAGCACTCCCCTGTTGGTGCAAGCCCTCTGGTCGCCCCATGCCAAGCAGGTGCTGCTCTTGGCCTCGGAGATGGCCCCTGCCCCCCCAGGGAGCACCTATCAACTGTGGCTGGAGTCGGAGATCCAGGGAGGGGGACGACTGCTGGAAAACGCCGGCACCTTTGCCGTCAACGGGGAAGGATCCCTGCAGTGGCTCAGTCAACCCCTCCATTCTGAGCAGCCGACCCGCCTTCTCGTCACCCTTGAACCGGCAGGAGGAAGCGAATCCCCCACAGGCCCGCCTCTGCTGCAGAGCAGTTTTTGGATCCCTGCCGCCCAGCCATGATCAGGAGAGATTGGGGGATAACTGGGGGGCTTGTCTCCCGCTCTTGCGCCGCTTACTCCGGGATCCCCGCAAGCGCACCTTGAGACGGTAGCGAACAGTTTCATGCACAACTTTGTAGGAAGCATCCACACCGTGGGTTTCCCGCAGCCATTCGCGAATGTCGCTGTAGGTACGGAATCGGCCAGGCTGATGCAGCTCCTGTTTGAGGATTTCCAAAACCGGCTTGGGGATGAGGGGTTTGCGCCCTTGGTTGCGGGGCACCGTCAACATGCCCTCTAGCCCCCTGGCCTTGTAGCGTTGAAACCATCGAAAAATCGTTGAGATGTCTCGCCCCAGAATTTCAGCCAAGCCTGTCATCGTCTTGACTTTCCCAATCTTGAGCAGGTAAAGAGCTTGAACCCGCTCCTTGCCGGTCGGTGTGGACTGCTTGCCAAGTAGAGATTTGAGCTCTTCAGCCGATTCCTGAATGTCGAGCTTGAGGACTCCAGCCATGTTGGGGCGTCGCAGAACAGCGTTGAATTCGTTGCCTGGCGGAGAGTCTACCACAGTAACTTGGGGTTTTGGAAGTTGTTCGTGAAGTTTGCCTGGGCATCTCTTGACGTTTACAGAATCTCGAACTGAAAAATCTCTAACAGGCTACCCTCGTCGCTTTTCAGGATGGTCGGGCAAGGGATCCCCTCTAGGGCGGCAGGCCGTGGCTGTAGGAGTGGCTGTAGGATCAGAGGGCAAGCTTGCCGACGCTGCACTATGGTTCTTCGCAAGTATCTTGCAGGAGAGGGGCTGCGTTGGTTTCGACTGGCCCTGCAGTTGCAAGGGTCGGTTGTACCGGCAGTGCTGCCCCGCGCCTTTATCTGCGGCTTGGCCGGGGTGCTGGTTTCGGTTCTGTATAAGTTGGGGCTGCCCCTGGCGCTGTCGTCGTTGGTGGCGTTTGTGCCCAACATCGTTTTGGGTTTGATGCTGGTGTTTCGGACAAACACCGCCTACGAACGGTTCTGGGAGGGGCGGAAAGCCTGGGGATCCGTGGTGAATGACGTGCGCAATTTGGCCCGCCTGATTTGGGTAGCCATTGAAGAAAAGCAACCCGGCGACCGGGAAGAGAAGATCCAAACTCCATATCTGTTGCCCGCCTTTGCCATGGCCATGAAACAGCACTTGCGCCAGGAACCTCTGCTGGATGAGATTCAGCCCCTGCTCAGCCCGGAGCAGTTGCAACGTCTCCAAAGCCTCAACCATCCCCCTTTGCAGATTGCCTTTTGGATTGGAGATTATCTGCAGCGCCAATACCAAAAGGGCCGCGTTGAGGTCTACCAGCTCACGATCATGGTGGAGCGGCTCAACAGCATGGTGGATGCGCTGGGGGCCTGTGAGCGCATTCTCATGACCCCAATGCCGATGGCTTATGCCCTGCACTTGAAGCAGTTGCTGTTGCTTTACTGTTTGTCTTTACCGTTTCAAATGGTGGAGGGCTTGGGTTGGATGACCGGCCCCATTGTGGGATGGCTGAGCTTTATGTTGTTTGGCGTTGAAGAGATCGGCATCGAAATTGAAAACCCCTTCGGCCGGGATCCCAATGATCTGCCTCTCGATAACATTTGCAACAAGATGAAGCACAATATCCTGGATTTAATCGATTCCACCTGAGAGAACTCTTGGGCAGCCGTCCATTCCAGGGTTTCCTCAGATCCTCAGTCGGCACCTACCCCTAGTGGAGATAGCCGGGACGAACCCGATAATCGAGAGGAAGGGATCCCTATATCTTGGGTAGGGAACAAGATGGGTTTGCTAAACTGTGGACAATTTGCCGAGGTGCTCTGGGGATGGCCTGCTCAACCTGCACATTTTTACACCTGGCCGATGTGCATCTGGGCTATGACCGCTACGACAGCCCGGAGCGGAGCAAGGACTTCTTTTTGGCTTTTCGGGATGTTGTCCGGCGCTATGCCATTCAGGATCCGGTGGACTTTGTGCTCATCGCCGGAGATCTGTTCGAGCATCGGCAGATTCAGCCCGGCGTTCTCAACCAAGCCCAGATCGTCTTGCGGGAGCTGCAACAGGCCGGGATCCCGGTGTTGGCCATTGAGGGCAACCACGACAATCGCCCCTATGGCGTGAAAACCAGTTGGCTGAGGTACTTGGCCGATCACGGGGAGTTGATATTGCTGGAGCCTGAGGAAGGGGAAGAAGGACTGGAGCTGCGTCCCTGGTCGGGCCGGCGGGGAGGGTATCTGGATTTGCCCTGTGGGGTGCGGGTGATCGGATCCCAGTGGTACGGATCGGCAGCCCCTCGGTCGATTGAGCAGTTGGCGGCGGCCATTCGACGGTTGCCCCCCGGCCCAGAACGGGTGGTGTTGATGTTCCACCACGGTCTAGAGGGCCAAATTGCCCGTTACCAAGGCGCTCTGCGCTACAAAGATCTGCTGCCCCTGCGGGAGGCGGGGGTGGGCTACCTGGCCTTGGGACACATTCACAAAAGCTATTCCGAGGGCGGGTGGATCTTCAATCCGGGATCCCTGGAGGCCAACAGCACTGCCGAATGGGACTTCCAACGGGGGGCCTATCGCGTCCGCTGGGGAGATGGCCCACCCCAAGCGGAGTTGGTGCAGGATTACCATCAGCGGCCCCGCCGCCGGCTCTATCTGGAGGCCAAGGGCAGAGAAACCCCCGAACAGATTGCCGCAGCAGCCATTGCCTTGGCTAAGGGATCCCGTTTTCAGGAAAGTGAGATGGAGCCGATGGTGGAGTTGCGGCTGGTGGGACAGGTGGGGTTCGCCAAGCATGAGCTGGATAGCCGCGCCCTACAGTGTCAAATTCAGCAGCTTACCGGCGCCTTGCTGGTTCTGTTTCGTTTTGAGGCCAATACTTTAGAGCTCGGGTCGGCTGCCCTTTCCTTGGAAGAAGAGGGGCAGAGGCTACAAATCGAAGAGAAAATCTACAGGGATCTGCTGAGCAGCCATGCCCACTACCGCAAACGCAGTGAAGAGCTAGCGCGGCTGCTTCTGGATCTTAAAGAAAAGGTTTTGGATGGGCAAGGAGAATCGGAAGTGTATGCTCACCTAAGGGGAGCTTTTTGGGGAGCAGAAGACTGATTATGCGGATCCTCTCTCTCGCTTTACAAAACTTCAAATCTCATGAGGATGCCGTCTTCACGTTTGAGCCAGGTATTAACGCCATTTGCGGAGAAAACGGAGCGGGCAAGACCAGCATTTTGGAAGCCATTGCCTGGGTTTTGTTCGACTACTGCCCCTACAGCCAAGAAGAAATCATTCGCTCCGGGGCCAACGACGCAGTGGTGACTGTGCAATTTATCTCCCAATGGGATCAGCGCACCTACGATGTCCGCCGCAGCGTAATGCAGGGATATCGTCTCTTTGATCCCCAGCTGAAGCAGCGCCTAGAGTATGAGCGCAAGTCCGATGTGCTGCCGTGGCTGAGGCAACATTTGGGCGTACCTGCCGGTACCGACCTGGCGCGGCTCTTTGCCACAACGATTGGGGTGCCCCAAGGGACTTTCACGGCAGACTTTCTCAAAACCGGTCGAGATCGCAAAGAAGTTTTCGATCGCATCTTAAAGGTGGAAGAGTACCAGCAGGTGGCCAAAGACCTGTTGGCGGTCGAAAAATACAGCGAGGCGCAGATTCAGGCCATTCATCATCAAATTGAATTGCTCCATCAACAGCTACAGGAATGGGATCCGCTGCAAGCGGAGCGGCAGAAAATCCAACAAGAACTGAGTTATTGGCAAGAGCGCTTGAGTCAGTCGATCCACACTCTGGATCAGGTTAAGCTTGAGATCGAGCGACTGGAGAAATGGCTTGAGCAAATCCAAACTTTAGATCACCAGATTGCCCAACTGGAGCAAAAGGGATCCCTGCTTCAGGTATCTCTTGAGCAGGCAGAAAAGTTATGGGCAGAGGCCAGGCAAGCTCAAGCGCAGCAACAGCAATACTGGGAGGGATCTCAGCATTTTTTGGCCACAGAAGCTCGCTTGCGGGAGCTGGAAAAACAGCAACAGCAACGCTTGGAGTGGCTGAAACAGCGGGATGCTTTGCTCTCGCAAAAGCAGCATATCGAAAACCAATTGGCAAGACTTCAAGAAAAGTTAAGCCAACAGCAGCGCTGGAAGCAGGAGCTAGAGGAGCTAACCCCGCAAATTCAGGTCCAAGAGGAGCTAGAGCGTCAGCAGACCTATTGGACTCAACAGCTCAACACGTTGCTACACCTGCACCGCGAATGGGAACAGATCCAGGCAGAATGGACAGCCCACGCCGAGCGCTGTCAACTGCTACAAAGCCGAGTGCAAGAAGCTGAACAGGCCCAGGCCATATGTCGGCAGCATCAATTGACCTACAACCGTTATTTGCAGTTGGAAACCCTCATTGCAGAGCAGGAAGCGCTGCGGCGAACCCGACAAACTTTACTGGCTCAACGGGAAACTTTGCAACATCAACTGCATCGATTGGAGCTGCAGGGATCCGAATATCAGCAACAGCTCCAGATCTTCCAAAAAATGGAGGCGGAAAAACTTGAGCTGCAACCCCTGTGTGAACGGCAGGCCTCCCTGGAGCAGCGCCACTCCCAACTTGGCGAGAAGTTGGCTTCCTTTCAGGCTCTGCGCCTTGAACTCAAACAACGGGAAACGGAGCAGGAACAAGGCCAAGTCCAATTGCAACAACTGCAGCTCCAACTGAGACAACGGCAGGCGGATTTGGAGCGGGTAGCCGCCATTCCTGCGCTCGAAACTCAACAGGAGCGATTGCAAACTCAGCTCAGCCGCATTGCCGCAGCTCGTCAATTTCAACAGGAGCTACAAGCCCTTTTTGAGCAGGGCTCGGATCAATTGGCTCAACACCATCACAGCATCCGGCAACTTCTGGACGAATTGGAAGCGCAGCGACACAACTATCCCCAACTTCAATCTCTGTGGCAGCGGATCCCAGAGGTACTCACTCGATCTTCAGCACTCAGCCAACAGTTGCTCCAGTCCATCCATCAGATTTTGCAGGATCTGGCTCCCCAAACTTCCGAGCCCCAACTTCGTCAGCAGTTGTCCAACATCCAAAAACAACTCAGGACTTTGCAACCCTTGCTCGGCCTAACCGCACAAATACCCGATTTACAAGCCCAAATTCAGCAACTGCTGCAGTTGCAAGCCGAACGACAAAGCAGAATTGATGATCTTCACTGGGATCTTGAGGCTGAGCCCACCTTCCTTCGGCAACAACAGGAAATTGAGCAGGCGCTACAAGCTCTAGGGGATCCCAGGGGACAGATCCAACGCCTGCAAAAAGAGCTGAATGGCAAGCCCAGAGTGGAGCAAGAATATCAACAGCTCACAGAACAGATTCGCCAACTCCAACACCAGATCCAAAATCTAGAACGACAGCTTGAGCCCTTGCGGGATCTGGAGGACAGAATTGCCAATTTGCGGGAAGAGCAAAGAAGCCATCGCAGCAGCTATGAAACGGTTATCCGCCTGCAGGCTCTTGCCCAAAGCTTGCCACAACGAAAAGATGAACTCAAAACTGCCCAATCGACGCTGGAGCAACTCCAAAAAGCTGGGCAAGAGAAACAGGCCCAAATTGGCGAATGGGAAAAGGCTCAAGGCTCAAGGGATCATCTGCAGGCCCAAATTGAAAAAGCCGCCGAAACGTTGAAGGCTCTGGGGGATCCCAGAAGTCAAGCCGAACGGCTCAAAGCAGAGCTAAAACAGGAAAAGCAGTATTTACAAATGCAGGCCGACTGCCTGCAGCAGCTTCAGGATTTACAGGCCGCACTCAACCCTATCGAGGAGGCCCTATGCCAAACGGAGCATCTGGATCGAGAGCTGGGATCCCTGCAGGAAGAACGCGAACGATACCGTTTAGATCACGAGCGCTATCTGCAGGCAGAACCCATCGCCAAATTGCTTCCCCAACGGGAACAAGAGCTGGCCGAGCTGAACGCTCAACGGCAGCAACTGCAAGCTCAACTCTCCCAACTTCGCGCAGCACGGGATCCCTTGGCTGCTCTGTATCAACCGCAGGAGCATGAGCGCCTTCGATCCCTTTTGCAGGCCACTGAAATTCAAAAAGCCGAAGCCCAAGCCCGCCTGGAGAGCTTAGCTCCTCAACTGAGCAAAATTGAGGAAAAGTTGCGGCAATTGGAACAGGCCAAGGCCAGCTTAAAGCAAGTCGAGGCCGAAAAAACTGAGAGAGAACGCCTGCACCGCTTTATCAAATTCAGCCGAGAGACCTACAGAAAAGCCGGCCCCCAAGTTACCCAATACTACCTGCAGCAGATTAACCATACCGCCGATCACCTCTTCCGAGAAATTCTCAACCGTCCCAACGTCACCCTGACCTGGGAAGCCGATTATGAGATCCGCGTTCAAGAAGCCGGCAGCCCCAAACGACGGTTTGCCAGCCTTTCCGGGGGAGAGCAAATGTCGGCGGCCTTGGCAGTGCGCTTGGCTTTACTCAAGGTGTTGGGACAACTAAATATTGCCTTTTTCGATGAGCCCACCACCAATATGGATACCCAACGGCGACAGCGGCTGGCAGAGGCTATTACCAACCTGCGATCTTTTGAGCAGCTGTTTGTCATCAGCCACGACGATACCTTTGAGCAAATGACAGAAAATGTTATTCGGGTGGAAAGGCACTCCGGATCCAAGTCGGTAGGGAGGGATCCCGCCCATGGTGTTTAGAGCCGACCGGATCCTGGCGGTCTTGCAGCAAAAGCGGGAAGCCTTTGCCACTTTTGATCAAAGGCTGTCGGAGCGCAGAGAATATTATAAGCAGGCTATGGAAAGCTTGCGCCAGTGGTCGAGCTTAGAGATTGCCGAAAAAATAGCTCCATTCCCTTTCCCAGGCGCTTTACCTACTGCGGAGTGGGATCGCTACTCCAATTGGAAGATCCCTTTTGAGCAGGAATGGGCCAATTACGAAGAAAGCCGCGATTGGGCGAAGTCGGTCATTGAAAATATTCCTACCTTTGCCGTAGATGGATCCCAGATTTATCCCAGCAAAGATCTGTCAATACCGGTGGCGCTGGTGCAAATTGGCTGGTATGAAAACCATCATTGTGCAACAGGCTTGTACGAAAAAGACATTCAAGTGGATGTATTGACTCCAAGGGACCTGGGATCCGACAGCAGCGGCGAACCGAAAGAGCGAATGGTTAACATGCGCCGCTTTCAAATGGAAATCGAGAGACTTGTAGAATACATTCAAAAATCTCAACCGGGATCCCGAAAATTGGCCTTTTTGGACGGGGCGCTGGTGGCTACTTTTGCCGAAGTCTTTGAGCCAGAAAGCCAAGATTTCTATGTGCAGTGTTTGCTCCAGCTTTTGCGGGCCAGCGAGCAAAGCCGGATCCCTATCGTGGCTTACATAGACACCACCTACACTTCCGATCTGGTGACGTTGCTCAAGCATTGTTTTGACCTACCCGAAGCTCCACAGCTTCACGATGCGCAACTGCTCAGCCCCTGGTTGGATTGGGGGGATCGCACACCTTTTTTCATCTGTGCCCGCGGCGGCAGCCTCAACCCCCAAGATGGGATCCTCAACTCCTACCAAGAAATGCGGGAGCGAGTGGGGTTTGTTTACCTGCGCACCAATGACAACTTTCCGGCCCGCTTGGAAATACCCGTTTGGGTTTATGAGGCAGGACTGTTGGACTGGTTGGTGGATCTGGTTCGCTGTGAGGTGGTGATTGGGCGAGGTTATCCTTATGTGCTGGAGACAGCCGATCAAATAGCCGTTATCCGCAATGAGGATCGCAACCTTTTCTTGCGTCTCATGCAAGATTGGGCCGCTCGCGAAAAGCTGAACCTAAGGCTATCCCGGAAAACAGTAAGTAAATTACAGCGGAGACGAGTTCGATGAGATTGGGAAAGGTAGTTCGCTCCAACAATCACTGTGATTATGTGGTGCAGGTGGACGATGCTTTAGAAGTCAAAAATCCGCCGGCTCCTGATGACTATGGCTTCGGCAGCTTTGTCAAGCTAGAAAGCGACCGGCGACACTGGGCTGTAGGTCTGGTTTACAATACCCAACTCCTGAATCCGATGTTCCTCAATTCTGGGCCGCGCCTTTCCAGCCAGCCGGATCCCTATTTTTCCCCCGATTTGCAGAATGAGGTGCGCACATTGCTCTCGGTGGTTTTAATCGGGGCTCTGGATGAAGAGCGCCGCTGTGGCCGGCAAGGGATCCCACGCGTGGTGGTGCCTGTAAACACGCCGGTTTTTCGCATGAGCCGGGAAGAGATCCTGCGCTTTCACCAGGATCCCCAAGGTCAAACCCAATTTTCCTACTATGGTTTGCTGCTGAGTAGCGGCGGCAACTTTGCCAATCATTTGATCTACCAAGTCTTGAACGACATTACGCCGATGTTTGCCGATCCAGCTCAACGGCGAGCCCTGCAAATCTTAAGCAAAGAATTGGCCTGGAAAATGACTGTAGGAGCGATGCGCTGATGCCCCAAAAAATCACCGTCAATGGCCACCATCCAGAAGCCACCCTCTCTCCAACTGAGGACTCTCCAGAGGTAATTGGCACCGTCAAAGGGCCTGGAGAAACCTCTAACCAATATGTTTTCATCACTTCCAATACCCAAGCGGTAAAGGTGGGCGATTTCGTCTATTACGAAGTCCAGGATCCCCAATCGCAAACGCTGCAAATCTTGGGTAAAATTAGCCAAGTTCAGCTCCTGGATCACATCCCCGATCGCATCTTTGCCGATACCGAAATCGATCCCAGCACCATTGTGGCTCTGGTGGGCTTCACCCATCCCAATCCGGAAATCTATGCGGTTACCGTCGAGGTCATCGGCTATTTCAATCAGAAGATGGGCTTTATTAACCCCCGCCGCGCTCCGGATCCCGGTGCCAAGGTTTTTCTGGCCTCCAATCGTCTGCTGAAATCGATTTTGAACAAACGAGATGAAACAGCCATTGGGGGTGCTCACTTGGGCAGCCTGTTGTTGCGCGATGAGGGGGCGGTGCCC
The DNA here is from genome assembly GCF_054060305.1 of Thermostichus sp. OS-CIW-31. Taxonomy (NCBI): domain Bacteria; kingdom Bacillati; phylum Cyanobacteriota; class Cyanophyceae; order Thermostichales; family Thermostichaceae; genus Thermostichus; species Thermostichus sp. OS-CIW-31. Next base: position 135,633 of record NZ_JBSSDA010000005.1, read on the forward strand.
GTAGTACTGGACGTCAAGGAAATGGTCAGCACCCATCTGGCCATTTTGGCGGGGACGGGATCCGGTAAATCTTATACAGCAGGGGTTTTGATCGAAGAGCTGCTTTTGCCCAAAAACCGAGCTGCCGTTCTCATTTTCGATCCCCACGGGGAATACCACACGCTGGCAGAAATGCAGTCCCACCCCAAGTTTTTTGGGGAAGACGGCTACCGTCCTAAAGTCAAGGTTCTTTCACCGCAGGAAATTAAGATTCGTGTATCTTCTCTTAACTTCTTTGATATTCTGACCCTGCTGCCAGAGACCACTGACCGACAGAAATCTTTTCTGGAGAAAGCCTTTCGCAAAACAACTCAATTTAACCCGATCCGCTGGACGATTCAGGATTTAATCGATGCCGTAAATGAAGCTGATTCTGCAGAAGATGGATCCCAGGGATCCTCAGCCGCCGCCTTGGAGTGGAAATTAGAACAGATCGACCGCTCTCCTTATTTCAGCAATGTAGAACATCTGGCCCCCAAAGACTTGTTTGAGCCGGGGCAGGTGACCATTCTACAAATGCACGAGATCAGCCAGGAAGAACAGCAGGTGATCGCCGCTGCCATCTTGCGCCAGGCCAACTATGCTCGCATCAATACCCACAAAGGCAAGATCCAGGCAGGGGACGAAAATTACTTGCCCTATCCCGTCTTTATTCTGCTGGAAGAGGCCCATCGGTTTGCCCCTGCCCACGAGCCTTCCCGTTGCAAACAGGTGCTGCGCACCATCCTCAGCGAAGGACGCAAGTTTGGACTGGGGGTAGGTCTCATCACGCAACGCCCTGGCAAGTTAGACTCGGATATTCTGTCTCAATGCATGAGCCAATTTTTGATGCGAATTGTCAACCCTGCCGATCAGGAAAATTTGCGCCACAGTGTCGAGGCTGCCGGGCGGGATCTGTTACAGGAATTGCCCGCCTTGAGCAAAGGTCAGGTGATCGTCTCCGGTGTGTGCGTCAATACCCCCGTGTTATGTAAAGTGCGGAAGCGTTATACGCAGCATGGCGGCGAAACGTTGGATATTCTCGGCCTCTGGCAAAGGCATTCCCAAGAGCACCACCAACGGGATCGCTTGGCCCAGTCGGCCCCTCTCAAACCGCGTCCTCAACCTCAGGTGGTGGATGGACTCAGCATTGATTAGCAATGGCCCAAAACTCCAACTGTGGCCTGATCTCAATCGCTGAATCTGCCAAATCTACAATCCGAAACCACTGCTTGATTGCAATACAATTCATTTCACAGAAACAAGTTTTGGGGCGAGCAGGATGAGGAAACAAGCCCTTTTGCCAAGCTTCCTGGGCATTGCCGTTGCAGTTCTACTGGGATCCGGGCCTGCCTATGCTCAGTTGCGGCTGATCCCCGAAGCGGCGCGGCGGGTATACGAAGCTCTGCCGGATCTGCCCCTGGAAAACACCTACACCCCTATTAACCCCAACGATGGCGGCCCCGCACCCGAAGAGGATACTTTGGTGCGGCGAATGATGATCTATCACCTGCAGGTGGCTGGTCGCTCCCCCACCGACCGCTTTGACTGGCAACTGACGCTGGCAGACTATTTCGATGCCAACGAGCCAATCATCGCCCAACGGTATCCCGGTGCCGACCGCCTCACGGTCAACCCCTACGCCCAAGACAAAGCCGTTGTACAATCCCTGAACCGGCAACAGCGACAGGCCCTGCTGGAAGCCCTTGTGCTGGCCTTCGGTGGGGATCCCGACCCCAAACCCCTCTACATTCCCGCCGACTTGAATCCTGTCCCCGCCCTACCCACCCCAGAACCCATGCAACCTTTGCTGCTCCCTGGTAGCGGAGGGGCTGACCTGCTCAGGCCCTAGCCATTCCAGCCTCCTGTCAAGCTGGGGATCGCCGTTCCAGCGCAACCCAAAATGCCTGGTGAACGACTCCCGGGGTAGACGCCCCTAGGGCGGGCTTCACGCTTCACAGACTTGTCTATGCAGAGGTCTCCGCGTGCTGCCACCGTGCATCCCACGGCAGGGACAGACCGGGGAAACTCTCCAGAGAGGTATATCTTGGACGGCTTTCATCCCAACACTGTTCGCCTAGCGTCTCTTTTGCTCTTGGGTAAACACAATTCGCAAATACAGTGCGGGGCTTCCCACCGTTGAAGCTAACTCAGGGCTTGGCCAGTATAGTTCTCAATGCAGCGCAGGAAGAGCTCCACGCCAAGGCCAAGGGCAGCTTCATCAAAATCAAAGCGGGGATGGTGATGGGGATAGTCCAGTCCCTTGGCGGGGTTGGCGGATCCCAAAAAAAAGTAGCAGCCGGGCACCTCGTTGAGAAAAAAGGAGACGTCCTCGCCGCCCATGGTCATTTCTGGGATGATCCTCGCCTCTGGGCCAAACACCTGGCGGGCAGCTTGTTCCACCAGAGCTGCCATAGCAGGATCGTTTTGAACCGCCGGATAGCCCCGCTCGAATCGAAACTCGTAGGTGGCCCCGTAGGCTTGGCAAATGCCGGCAACGATTTCTTCCATACGTTTTGAGATCAAATCCCGCACTTCCGGCTGAAAGCTGCGCACGGTGCCCCAAATCTCAGCTCTAGGGGCAATGACGTTAAAGGTATCGCCAGCCCGGAAGCGGCCCACCGTCACCACCGCCGGCTGCAGCGGATCCACACTGCGGGAGACGATGGTCTGCAAAGCATTGACAATGTGGGATCCCACCACAATGGCATCCACTGTTTGTTGGGGAAGGGCAGCATGTCCGCCTCGCCCGATCACCTGAATCTGAAAGCGGTCGGCAAAGGCCATCGAGGGGCCACTTTTCACGCCAATAGTGCCCAGAGGGCGATTATTCCACAGGTGTAGGCCGAGGATGGCTTCCACATCCGGGTTTTTCAGAACCCCCGCTTCCACCATTGGCTTAGCCCCGCCGGGGCCTTCTTCGGCAGGCTGAAAAATGACCTTGACGGTACCCCTGAGGTGGTGGCGGTGCTGTTGCAGCAGCTTGGCGGTGCCTAGAGCAATGGCGGTGTGGCCGTCGTGGCCGCAGGCGTGCATGACGTTAGGGACAGCGGAGCAGTAATCAACTTCGTTAGCCTCGTGAATGGGCAGGGCATCCATGTCGGCCCGCAGCGCCAAGACTGGCCCCGGCTCTTCTCCTGTAATGGTGGCTACAATGCCAGTGTGGGCAATGCCAGTCTGGTGCGGGATCCCCCAGCTTTTCAGGCGCTGGCTGATGTAGGCGGCGGTTTGCTTCTCCTGGAAGCCCAGCTCAGGATACTTGTGGATGTGGCGGCGCCAGGTCACCAACTCGGGTTGTAAAGCTCGAACAGCAGGGCGAAGTGCGGGAAAGGACATGACCTGAAAAACAAAAAAACAAAAATGTCTTGGAAAACCTTCACCGATGGCCAGTGTTGGTTGCATGCAGTTGCCTGTCGATTTTGCCCAGTATGGCATTGCTGAGGCTGCTTTCCGCTCGGCGTCGAGGTGGACATCTAGGCCCACTGGGATCCGGTTTCCGGCGGCAGATCCTGCCAACGGCCCGGCCCCACTGCTCGCAAAGCTTCCTGCAAGGAGATCGCCCCTGAGTAGAGGGCCTTGCCCAAAATGGCCCCTGTCAAACGGGGCAAGCTCAACAAAGCCAGCAAATCGGTCAGCGAGCCGATCCCTCCCGAAGCAATTACAGGCACTTGAGAGACGGCTAGGATCTGGCGCAGCTGTTCTAAATTGGGCCCGGCCAGGGTGCCATCCCGGCTAATGTCGGTATAGATGATCCCGGCAGCTCCTTGGGCTTGCACCCGTTGCACTAGCTCAGGAGCCCGCAGGGGAGTGGTGCTCAGCCAGCCGCGGGTGGCCACCTGCCCTTGCCGAGCGTCGATCCCCACCCAAACCCGACCGGGGAAGGCTTGGGTCATAGCCTCCAGGGTGTCGGGATCCTCTACGGCTAGGGTGCCAACGATCACCCGATCCACCCCCAGCTCCAGCAACTGCCGCGCCCGTTCCAGGGATCGGATCCCACCCCCCACCTGCACCGGGATGGCCAGGCTGCGGACAATGCGCTCAATGATGGGCAGGTTGACTGGATCCCCGCTTTTGGCTCCGTCCAGATCGACCACATGCAGGCGAGGGGCACCCTGTGCCGCCCAAGCTTCGGCCTGCTGGATGGGGTCATCGGCCACCTGTTCCGCCTGAGCATAATCCCCCTGGTAGAGGCGCACGGCGTGGCCCTGGAGAAGGTCGATGGCGGGGATCACCTCTAAGAAGGCGCTGGTGTAAGGCATGATTGGGATCCCTTAGGGGCTTCTCCAGTATCGCCCAGGGGGGAGAATGGGAAAACCTTTTGGGGCGACCATGAACGCACGTCAACTGGCCCTCTTGGCCTTGCAGAAGATCGAGCGGCAAAACGCCTATGCTGACGTGGTGCTAGAGCACCTGTTGGCCCACAGCCACCTGATCCCTGCCGACTGCCGCCTGGTCAGCGAGCTGGTGTACGGCGTTACCCGCCGTCGTCGCACCCTCGACGCCCTAATCGACTGCTTTGCCCAACGTCCTGCCCACAAGCAACCGCCCGATTTGCGGCTCATTCTGCACCTTGGCCTCTACCAGCTGGCTTTTTTGGATCACATCCCCCCCAGCGCTGCCATCCACACCAGCGTGGAATTGGCCCGCCAGATGGGGCTGGGATCCCTGACAGGGGTGGTGAACGGCATCTTGCGCGCCTACCAGCGGCAAGTGTTGGATCAGCCAGAGAAGGATCCCCTCAAGCCCCTCGAGGACACTCTGCCAGCCGACCCAATTCAGGCTTTGGGGATCCGGCACAGCTTTCCCGACTGGTTGGTGAGCCTATGGTGGGAGCGCCTGGGGCCGGTGGAAACGGAGCAGTTGTGTGCTTGGTTTAATCAGCCACCCCACCTGGATTTGCGGGTCAACCCACTGCGGGCAGATGTGAATAAAGTCATTCAAGCCTTGGCAGCAGCCGGGATCCCTGCCCTCCCCATCTCCGAGGTGCCGGGTGCCTTGCGACTTCAGGATCATGCTGGCGACATCACGGCCCTGCCCGGCTTTGCCCAGGGTTGGTGGAGCGTTCAGGATGCCAGTGCCCAGCAGGTGGTGCATTGGCTGGATCCCCAGCCAGGGGAGCGGGTGATCGACTGCTGCGCTGCTCCGGGCGGCAAGACCACCCAAATAGCCCAACACATGCAGGATCGGGGGGAAATCTGGGCTTTGGATCGTCACCCCCACCGTCTGCGGCGCCTGGAGGAAAATAGGCAGCGCCTGGGCTTGAGCTCAATCCGTCCCCTGGCCATCGACCTGTTATCCCTGAGCGCTGCTGCCGATCGCGTCAGCGGGACGGAGTCCTTACCCCCTGCCCCCTTGCCCCCCTGGCACAGCGCCGACCGGGTTTTGCTGGATGCCCCATGCTCCGGCTTGGGAACCCTGCACCGCCATGCTGACGCTCGCTGGCGGCAGACTCCAGAGCGGATCCCTGAATTGGCCCACCTGCAAGCTCAGCTTCTGCAGGTGGCAGCCCGTTGGCTTAAGCCGGGCGGGGTGTTGGTGTACGCTACCTGCACGCTGCACCCTGCCGAAAACGAGGAGATCATTCAAGCCTTTCTCGACAGCCACCCCAATTGGGCTGCTGAAGGGGATCCCCTGCTCATCTGGCCCCACCGGCAGGATCGGGATGGATTTTTTATCCAACGGCTGCGTCGATACGGTTAAATAAACCTTCCATCGTGGTGCTTCCCAGGTGCTCCGAGCCATCAACCCTCAGCTTTCCTGAGGGAGAAAAGGATTATCTCCAAGCAAGAGACTGACTGTTGCCCCATGGTTTCTGATCGCGTTAGCGGGACGGAGTCCTTACTGCTGACCAGTCCGAAAAACCCCTGGATCCGCAAGTTGCGGCAGTTGCACCGCAGCAAAGGCCGGCGGGAACAGGGCGCCTTTTTGGTGGAGGGATCCCACCTCATCGAAGAAGCCCTGCGAGTTGGCTGGCCCCTGCAGGCTCTCTGCTACACGCTTGAGTGGGCTGAGCGTTACCCACAATTGCTGGCCAATCTGCCCAAGAGTCTACGGCGGCAGGCCGTCAGCTCAGAAGTCATGGCAGCGCTCTGTACCACCGAGTCTCCCGAAGGAGCCGTGGCCGTGGCCGTCAGTCGGCAGATTCCCTCTCCCCCCTTGTCCGGGGTACGTTTGGGCCTTGTGGTGGAAACGCTGCAAGATCCAGGCAATTTGGGATCCCTAATCCGAGTCGTGGCCGCCGCAGGAGCCGACGGCCTTTGGCTAAGCGCAGACAGCGTCGATCCCGAAAACCCCAAAGTCTTGCGGGCCTCTGCCGGCCAGTGGTTTCGCCGTCCGCCCCAAGTCGTGCCCGACCTAGCCGCCTGGATCCAGAGCTGCCGTTGCCACGGGATCCAAGTCTTGGCTGCTACCCTCTCCCCCACAGCAAACTGCTACTGGGATCAAGATCTCACCCGCCCTACCCTTTTTCTCCTGGGCAACGAAGGGGCTGGCCTGAGGGAAGCGACTATCCAACAGGCCGATGCCCAGGTGCGGATCCCTATGGCCGAGGGTGTCGAATCTCTGAACGTCGCTATGACGGGGGGGTTGTTGCTCTACGAGGCCCTGCGCCAGCGGCGATCTCGCTCAGGAAGCGCTCCCTGAACAGCTAGCTGCTCCCTCAGAACTCTTCCTCTACAAAGACCGCATCCTCATTCTCTTCCTGCTCTCCCTCCTCCATCGCTGCCGGCCGGCTGGCGGAAACCGTCACCCCCGCAGAAAGTTTCTCCCGCACAGCCGCTTCCACCTCCGCTAGGAGCTCTGGGTTTTCCTTCAAGTAGACAACCAGATTGTCCCTTCCTTGGGCAACATTTTCCTCCTTGTAGCTGTACCAAGAGCCGCGGCGCTTGAGAATGCCCATCTCCTCGGCCAGATCGATAATGCAGCCGATGTTGGAGATCCCTTGGCCGAAAATGATGTCAAATTCTGCCCGCCGGAAAGGGGGGGCAACTTTGTTTTTCACCACCTTGACCCGCGCTCGGATCCCGTATTCTTCCGCACCTTTTTTCAGGGTTTGAACGCGGCGAATATCTAGCCGCACCGACGCATAAAACTTAAGGGCATTGCCGCCGGTGGTGGTCTCCTGGGGGCCATAGCCTATGCCGCCAATTTTGGAGCGCAATTGGTTTAAGAAAAGAACGATGGATCCGGTTTTGCTGACATTTCCGGCAATCTTGCGCAGCGCTTGGCTCATCAGGCGCGCCTGCAATCCCACATGGGCATCTCCCATATCCCCTTCGATCTCAGCCCGAGGCACCAACGCTGCTACCGAGTCCACCACCACGATATCCACAGCTGCCGAGCGCACCAACTGATCGACAATCTCCAGGGCGGCCTCCCCCGTGTCCGGCTGGGAGATCAACAGGTTTTGAATATCAACCCCCAAAGCTGCTGCGTAAGTGGGATCCAGCGCATGTTCCGCATCCACAAAAGCTGCCGTTCCCCCTTGTTTTTGCACTTCGGCGATGGCATGTAGGGCAATTGAAGTTTTCCCAGAAGATTCCGGCCCAAAGACTTCGATAATCCGCCCTTTTGGGTAACCTCCGCCCAAGGCCAAGTCGAGGGTGATGGCCCCACTGGGTATGGTCTCCACCCGCATCTGGGTGGCATCTCCCAGGCGCATGATTGCCCCTTTGCCGAAATTCCGCTCGATCTGGCTTAACACCTGCTCCAGGGCTTTGCGTTTTTCTGACTTCAATTTGTCCGAGTCATCAGCAGTGTTCACAGCAGCGGCTTTCCGGGCCATAACCCGCATCCCCCCCAGGAGTCGTGGTGGAAAATCGAGCCTGCATTCTAACATTGTCGCCTTGCTCTGAGCGGATCCCTCTCCCTCCAACTGCAGTCAGCTCGTACCTTGCCTCGGTTCCTAACTCCCCTCTCCCTCTGGGAGAGGGGATGGGGGTGAGGGCAGGTCTTCTGCATAGCCTTGCAGAGCGGGTAGAGTGGGCTAAAGGGATCTGCTCAGGAATGTCCCCACGGTCATGACTTTGGTCTTACAATCCCCCGGCCCGGTTGTGTTTAGTTGGGGGCCGCTCAGCCTGCGCTGGTATGGCTTATTGATCGGCCTGGCAATGGTGTTGGGCTTGCTCCTGGCTCGCCATCTGGCAGCTCGGCGTGGCCTTCCCCCCAGTTCCATGCCTGATCTGCTGGTGTGGTTGGTGGTTGGATCCCTGCCCCTTGCTCGCCTGTACTATGTGGCCTTTGAGTGGGAACGCTATCGAGATGGCCCTTGGTGGCAGGTCTTGGCCCTCTGGCAGGGGGGCATTGCCATTCACGGTGCCTTGATCGGCGGCAGTGCGGCGCTTTACCTGTTCGCCCGGCGGCACCGGCTGAGTTTTTGGTTGCTAGCCGATTGCCTTGTTCCCTCCCTCAGCCTTGGTCAGGGGATCGGACGTTGGGGCAACTTCTTCAACAACGAAGCCTACGGAAAGGTGTTGCCTCCGGATAGCCCTCTGTGGGTACAACTGCAGCTGCCTGATGGATCGCGCGTCCATCCCACTTTTTTGTACGAATCCCTCTGGAACTTTGGTCTCTTCGGGCTCCTGCTCTTTTTAAGCTACCGGCGCCAGCTTCCCCCCGGCACCCTCTTGGGCCTCTACTTGGTGGGGTACAGCCTGGGGCGCTTCTGGATCGAAGGCCTGCGCACCGATAGCCTCATGCTGGGATCCCTGCGGGTGGCGCAGGGGGTGAGCCTGTTGCTCATTGGAGCAGGCCTGGCCGCAATCTTGACAGCTCCCAAACGCGTTTCTGTTCACCCAAACGAGGCAACTTCCTCGCCTGGGATCCCCGCCCCAAAGGAGTTGTAAGCCATGGCCAGCGAACAGAATGAAGAGCTCTGGCAGCAAGCCTCCCCTCTGCTGCTGCCATCCGCCGCTGCTACCCAATCACTAGGGGCCCTCGTAGCTCAAGCCGCCCTTGGCTTCCTCGCCCCTTCAGGTCAACAAAAATCTCCCCCTCCCAGCCGCAGCCTCGGCTCCACTTCCGGCTTGGTCATTCTTCTCGAAGGTAATCTGGGCAGCGGCAAAACCACCTTTGTGCAGGGACTAGGGCAGGGCTTGGGGATCCCCGAACCCATCGACAGCCCCACCTTCGTGCTGGTACAGGAATACCGCACCGGGCGGATCCCTCTCTTCCATTGCGATCTCTACCGTCTGGAGCCCTCTTCTGCCGCTCGCGCCGGTGGGAGAGAGTCCACACTCCTGGAAGACCTAGGGCTAGAAGAACTTTGGAGCCAAGGTGGGATCACCGCCATTGAGTGGCCCCAGTACCTCTGCCATCTGCCTGCGACCTACCTCTGGCTGTGCCTACAGCCACATCCCCAACAGGAAGGAGCCCGCCTTCTACACGTCAAGGGAAAGGGATCCCAGACTGGCCACCTTTGGCAGCAAGTTCTTTCTCAATTCACTCAGCAAAACCTCGAAGAAGGGATCCACTTCTCCTCCTGAAAGTACTTGAAAGCAGAAGAAAAAGTTGAGATCCCAAAAGACTTATGGTCATTTCGATTCCAACTAGGACACTGCACCCGCGCCTAAAACGTTGAATGTACGGAGCCAGAAGGCTCTTCTCAGCAGTTCAGTCGCTTCACCCCAGCCTAAAACGACTATGAACTTGAGGCAAACGGCCAGAACTTAGCCAAAAGTCATCCTCAGGCCAAATCAAACAGCAGCACCTCAGCACCTTTCTCACTGAAAAGGTTGAGCTCGCTTTCCCTAGCAATAGCCACGCCATCTCCTTCTCGCAAAAACAAGCCATTTAGGGTCACATTGCCGCGAGCCACCTGCAGCCATCCGTAGCGCTTCTCATCCAAATATTGGCAGATGGTGTGTCCCGGCTCAATCAACCCCGCGTAGAGATTCACATCCTGATGCACAATCACGGATCCCTGGCGCCCATCTCGAGAGGCAACTAAACAAAACTCATTGGGATGCTCTGTCAAACCCGTCGCTTTTTGTTCATAGCTGGGCTCCAGGTTTTCCTGCTCCGGCAAAATCCAAATTTGCAGCAGATGAACCTCCTCATCTGCCGAGTGGTTGTACTCGCTGTGCCAGATCCCTGTGCCTGCCGTCATCCGTTGAATTTCACCAGGACGAATCACAGATCCCGTGCCCAAGCTGTCTTTATGCTCAAGGATCCCTTCCAAAACATAGGTAACGATCTCCATGTCCCGGTGCCCATGGGTCGGAAAGCCAGCACTCGGGCTGATTCGGTCATCGTTAATCACCCGCAAAGCCCGGAAGCCCATGTAGCGAGGGTCGTAGTACTCTCCAAAAGAAAATGAGTGGTAAGTATCAAGCCAACTGAGCTTGACATGACCCCTCTCTTCCCGCTTGCGCAAAGTCAGCATCACAGTTTCTCCGAAACCTGACCCTCGCAACCATCTTATTAACTCTGCAGTCAGAATGTCAATATTCAAACAGTTTTATTTCTTCTTTTCCCTGCTATTCTCGCCAAAAACTTGCCAAAAATTTTGGGTTGGATATCTTGACGGGGTGGTGGTGGTGGGGATAGGGTAGTAAAGCGCCACAAGGCCACCCAGCCCCGGCGCCCCAGAACCTTGACAAGTAAGCTGTTCAGTCAACCATCGCC
>NZ_JBSSDA010000006.1:0-141727 GCF_054060305.1 Thermostichus sp. OS-CIW-31
TTAAGTGTGGACACTGTGGATGGGAAGGGGATGCGGATTTGAATGGTGCGAATGTGATTGCGCTTTTGGGGGCTGCTGTAAACCAGCCTAGAGGTCAAGCCTACGGCTCGCTTCGCGAACGTGGTTGGCTTGCCAACTGCAGGGCTACCGTTCGCGCCAGCGGGCCGGAGGCCTTAAGCCCGCCCTGTACTGCGAAGCAGTCAGGGTCGGGTAGTTTACTGAATTAGGATGGGAAAGCGTGGTTTTGCCGTGTCGGCCCGCTTGTTCTTCTCTTGGGTAGATCTGGAGCAGCGTAGATGGCAGTTTACGAGGGCAATTTTGTTCAGACGGAGGATCTGCGTCTAGCCATCGTCATCGGTCGGTTTAACGACCTAATCACCGGCAAATTGTTGGAAGGGTGCCAGGACGCGCTGAAGCGGCATGGTGTGGATGTCGGCCCGGAGAGCAAGCAAGTGGACTACTACTGGGTGCCCGGCAGTTTTGAGGTGCCTTTGCTGGCTCACCAACTGGCCCAATCTCGCCGTTATGATGCCATCATCTGTCTGGGGGCAGTGATTCGCGGGCAAACTCCCCACTTCGACTATGTGGCAGCGGAGGTCTCCAAGGGCATTGCGGCGGCAGGATTTCGTACCGGCGTGCCGGTCATTTTCGGGATCCTCACCGCCGATACCCTGCAGCAGGCTCTGGAGCGGGCCGGGGTCAAGAGCAACAAAGGTTGGGAATACGCCATGAGTGCCCTGGAGATGGCGACGCTGATGCGCCAAGTTGCCCCCGTGCTCCAAGGCAGCTACGGCCACAGCGGCAACGGGGCCGGATCCCGTCCGTCTCTGCCCGGTGGAGCGGAAGCCCTGCAGTCTACCCTGGACAGCGCTGCCTATTGAGGGCGGGTGAGCCGAGTCAGCACTTCGTTGGAGCGCTGCACAAAGGCCCGCACGGCTGCCGGGTCAAAGCTTTTCTGGGTGATCAAAGCCAAATCGTAGATGTGATTGCAGATGAGGTGAACCAAGTCGGGATCCCGCCCCCGATCGGCAAGAGACTGCAGGTTTTGGATGAGGGGATGGGCCGTGTTCAGAACCAGCGTGTGCTCTTCCAGAAACTCCAGCGGCTTCTGCTGGATGACGGCGTTGAGCTCCTGTAGGCGCCGCAGCGTCTCCGGCAGCAAGATCATGGCCGGAACCGACTCTGATTTAAGAGCTTCTGCTTTGATCTGCAACTTGTCTTTGCCCAGGGCTTGTCGGAAGAGATCGATCAACTTTTGGCTGCGGGTTTTTTGCGTTACCGGGTCAACAATTTCGGCGGCTTTGTCTTTATCCACCAGCGTTTCATCCAGCTCAGAATCTACCCGCTTAAATTGGATCCCTTCTTCTTTGTATTCCCGCTCCAAAAAGCTGCTGAAGTGGCTGTCGATCCAGCTATCCAGCATGATCACTTCCAGTCCTTGAGAGCGGTGGAGATCGATGTAGGCACTCTGGGCAGCCTCATCGGTGGCGTAGTAAACTCGCTTGTTTTGCTTGTCGCGGGTGCGCTCCAGGTACGCTTTCAGGGTCACATATTCGGGTTTGTCAGCACGGGATCCGGCCACTCGGAAAATGAGAATATCCTTAATCTGGGCAAAGAACTTGTCGTTGTTCATCGCCCCAAACTTCATAAAGAGGCTGATGTCGGGCCAGACCTTGACGTATTTTTCGTAATCTTCCCTGTACAGTTCATTGAGACGATCCGCCACCTTTTTGGCAACGTGATCCCCAATGCGTCTTACGGTGCGGTCATTTTGCAAGAAGCTGCGGGAGACGTTGAGAGGAATATCCGGGCTGTCGATGGCCCCCCGCAGAGGCAGGAGAAACTTGGGGATGACTTCCTCACAGTTATCTTGGACAAAGACTTGATTGCAGAACAGCTTGACTTGACCCTTGGTGGGATCAATATCTGGGCGCAACTTGGGAAAATAGAGGATCCCTTGCACGATGAAGGGATAGTCGGTGTTGATGTGCACCCAGAAATGGGGATCCTCTTGAAAGGGATAGAGGTAGCGATAAAACTCTAGGTAATCCTCATCTTTGAGTTCGGAAGGTGAGGTTCTCCACAGGGGCTTTTGCTTGTTGATCACTTCCCCGTTTAACTTGATGGGAACGGGGATGAAATCGCAGTATTTACGAACCAATTCCCGAATGCGGCTTGGCTCCAGGTATTCTTCGTTTTCGGGGGTGATGTAAAGGGTAACGGTGGTGCCGATGCTGGAGCGCTCAGAATCGGAGAGGGTAAAAGTAGTGGTGCCGTCACAAGCCCACTTTACCGGCGTGCTGCCGGGCCGATAGGAGAGGGTGTCGATCTCCACCCGCTGCGACACCATAAAAGAGGAGTAGAATCCTAGACCAAAGTGGCCAATGATTGCTTGCTCTGCGTCTTTGCCCTTGTACTTTTGAATGAACTCTTCAGCGCTGGAAAAAGCCACCTGGTTGATGTATTTTTTCACTTCCTCGGCAGTCATGCCAATGCCGTTATCGGCCACCGCTAAGGTCTTGGCCTCCTTGTTGAGGGCAATCGTAATCTCCGGCTCTGGGAGATCTGCCACTTCGCCGGCAAGGCTGGCCATCTTCAGCTTGGTGATGGCATCAGCAGCATTGGAGATCAGCTCCCGCAAGAAGATCTCTCGATCCGAGTAGAGAGACTGCTTGATGATGGGAAAGATGTTCTCGGTGTGGATGGTGATGGATCCCTGTTCCAGCACGGTCATAGGTGGCTCAGCACTCAAACAAGCTCAGTGCTAATCTACAGAGACCGAAAAGTCCCCGACAAGCAGGCTCTTTTTCGGAAATCCGCACTCGCAACCGAACCGGCTCTCTAGAGCTGAGCTGCTCCGGGCGGAGCTTGGGTTTGGCCGTTGGCGTCAGCGGCGCGGAGTGCTTCATCCAAAGCCAACTGTTGAGCCCAATCTTGGCCGACTCGAATGGTGACATCGGAGTTGAGAACGCCAGTAGATTCTACCCGCACTTCTCCCAGGCCAATGGCGGCGCGGATCTGTTTAGCCCCCTCCCGATCCCCGCTCTGGGCGAGGATCTCCGTTTGCTGCAGCACCTGGGTGCTGTCTTCCACGGCAAAAGCATGGACGTATCCTTGTCTCACCAATTCTTGCACCATACGGCGGGCCATCCCCGGCTCTCCGGTTGCGTTTTGCACGGCTATGCGCAGGCGGTGTGGAGGAATGCGGGTTACCTCTGCCTCCAGGCCAAAGTGGGAGACGGCCACCCGCCGAATCCCGGCGGGATCCGGCAGCCAGTAGCTGGTGGAGAATTCTCCCGGCTGACTGAAGCGGCCCGGCAGCAGCACCAGGTCGATGCGATCGCCCCCAGAGGTGAGGACAAACTTGGCCAAGCTCAGAACCTCTTCCCAGGTGAGGTTGGTATCGAGGTTGGTGCGGATAACCTGCAAAATCTTTGGGATCCGCGGCCAGACAGCAGGGGAGAGCAGTTCCCGGCTCAGGGCCCGCAGCAATTCCTGTTGCCGTTGCACCCGACCGATATCCCCTAATCCCAGGTGATCGCGGCGAAAGCGGGCAAAGTGGTGGGCTTGTTCTCCATTGAGGCGTTGCCAGCCGGGTTCCAGGTGGATAAACAACTGCTGGGTGTGATCCACGTATTGCATCGGTTCCGGCACGTAGATTTCCACGCCGCCCACCGCGTCGATCAGCTCTTCCAGAGCGTCGGTATTGAGGCGAATGTAGCGGTCAATCGGGATCCCACCCATCAAGTGGCTGACCACCTGGGCCGCCAGCGCCGGGCCCCCTGCCAAGTTGGCAGCATTGATCTTGGCCACACCAAAGCCAGGCAAGCGCACACGAGTGTCGCGGGGGATGGACAAAACGGTAATCCGCCGCGCGTGGGGATCAAAGCGGGCCAAGAGAATGGTGTCGCTGCGGGTGTGGAAGCGATCTCGCTCTGTGGGCAAGGGCAGGGTGGGATCCGGGTTGTCTGTGCCGAGAATGAGGATATGCAACGAGCGATCCAGAGCCGCAGCCCGTAAGGCATCGGGACGGAAGGCTTCTTGTTCTGCAGGTGTGAGGGAAGTTGGGATCACCTGACGGGGCAACATCACGGCCAAGAGGGCACCGGCAGAACCCGCCAACACAGCCGTGAACCCCAACAACAGCCAGAGGATCCCCTGACGAATAGGCTGCTGACGAGCTGCGCGGACACGGTCAGGACGGGGGGGATAGTGGAAGGAGGGCATCAGGTCAGACCAGGTCTCGCGAGCGCGTACAGGAAAGGGTGTACTGTCTGGGTGGTGTTGCCAACTCCACCAATTCAAGGCCATGTTACCCTATCCTCAGTTTTCAGAGTTGTCTGGATCCAACTTCAGCGAGGTAGCAGTCGCCACAGGGGGATCCCTGCAGCCGTTGTCGGGAAAGTCAGAGGTGCATCTTTGGCTGCAGACAGTCCCCCCGTTGGAGAAGTTGCTCCCCCAGCTCGGCCTTCTTTCCCCTGAAGAATGTCGGCGGGCAGAGCGTTTACAACTGCCGGCAGATCGGCGCCGCTTTCTGGCCGGTCGTCTTGGGTTGCGGAGCTTGCTTAGCCGCTACAGCGGCATTCCGCCCCAGGGGATCCCCCTCGACCACAGTTCTACCGGCAAACCCTACTGGCGGGATCCACCCCTGCCGCTGCAGTTTAACCTCAGCCACTCCCACGAGCGCGTCCTGATCGGCCTGAGATGGCAATACCGCATTGGAGTGGATCTGGAATGGGTTCGACCTGTGCTCCGCTGGCAGCGCATCGCCCAACGCTATTTTTCGGCTGCTGAGCAGGGCCGTTTGGCCAGGTGTCCAGCTCCAGAGCGGGATGCCCTTTTCTTTCAAATGTGGACACAAAAGGAGGCGCTCCTGAAGGGAACAGGCAGGGGTCTGGCCGGCTCTGCAGCTTTGGGCGAGGACTCCCGCTGGGTGACCTTACCGCTTCAGGTTGCCGGTGGCTACGCCGCTGCGGTAGCGCTTGAAATAAGGAAAGACGGAGAGGAAGCCCCAGCCGTGCGGCTCTACGAGGATGTGGATGGCTAGACAGGGCAGAAGGGAATCAAAACCTCTCCGCCTAGAGATGCTATCTTGAGTTTCCAGGCTACTCGCAGAGGAGTGAGAAGGGAGGAGTGAGAAGTGAGAAGGAGAAATCTCTTCTCTTTGCTCTTTTCTCTCTCCTCGTTGCTCTTTTCTCTTTGCTCTTTCCTCTCTCCTCGTTGTTGCAATGTTAAACAGGTTCTGTCATTTCCTGGTGCTGGGAATCTGGCTATCGGCCCTCATGATTGGGATCCCGCATCCGGTATGGGCGCGGGATCTCTCCAGACAAACGCCGCAGGAGAAGGTGGTTGAGTTGGGCACTGCCGACAATCAGTTGGTGTTTGCGCCCAAGGAACTGTCTTTTCGCAACGGCAGCCTCTACCGTCTTCGCCTGAGCAACCCCAGCCAATTGAAACATTATTTCAGCGCCAAAGATTTTGCCGATGCCGTTTGGACCCGTAAGTTGGACGTGGCCGGCGTGGAAATTAAGGGCCAGATCCGAGAATTGGAACTGAAGCCAGGCGCTTCGGTGGAGTGGCAATTTATTCCCCTGAAATCTGGGGTCTACGCTTTGGTTTGCACCATTCCCGGCCATGCAGAAGCAGGTATGGTGGGGCAGATTACCATCGGCGATTGAGATCCTCTTCCTGGGCTACCCGGCCAAAAGGGGATAGAAAAGAGAAAGACGCTGCCAGGCCAATCCATGAAAAACCCGCTCACGCCCAAAGCCCTTCGCGCTGCCGACGCGAACGCGGAACACTGGACTCGGCGACGCCAGGCAGCTTCCCCTCGAAAGAGCAGGCCCCCCCTTTCGGAACGGGTTGCCGGCTATGCCCTCGCGCTTCTCTCCCTCACTGCCGTCCACGGGATCCGCTACTACAACGAACCACAACTGACCGTCGGCAGCCGTTCTCCGCAGACGTTTCTTGCCCCTGCTGCGGCGGAGATTGAAGATGTGGAGGCTACCCAGGCCCGACAAGCTGAGGCGCGACGGCGGGTGGCGCAGGCCCTCAAAATCAACAGCACCGCCAACGACAGCATGCGGCAAAACCTGGAGGGTCTCCTGGCTGAGGTGGAGGCCATCCGCCAAGAGGCAGGGCCTCTGCCCTATGTTTCTGTCCAGTTGCTGTCTCTGCCAACGCAGATCTACCTGCGCCAGCTTTCCCCGGAGGAGTGGGAACCCTTCCAGGCTCGCGCCCGACAAGAGGCCATCCGCGGAGCCACCCCATCTCCTTCAGAAGAGCCCTCTTCTGGGCGACCGGAGCAGCTTCCTCCGGAGCAGCGGGCCAAGCAAGAGCTTGTCGAGGTTTGGCAGCGGGTCTGGTTGGACGGATCGGCCACCCAGATGGCGGCGACGGATCCCTATACTCAGCTAATTGCCCAGGTGGAAGCGGCGCAACGGCGCTATCAAGCGGCTTTGCCGGCTCTGGAGCAGCTCACCCCCCCTGTCCCGGCCACAGTTCTCAATTTGGCAGATGCGGATTGGCAGCATTTGCAAACCTTGAGTCGGCGGGTCTTGGAGCGTCTGCAGAAGATAGGGATCGTGGATGGCCTGCCCCGCGAAGTTCGCGCCGAAGGGATCCAAGCCCAACTGGACGATTTGATGTTTCCGGGCAATGCTGCCCAACGACAGGAGTTGCAAGGGCTGGTCTATCAGTGGCTGCAGCAGGTGCTCATTCCCAATGTGGAGGTGGATCCCCAGCGCACCGAGCAGCGCATCCGCGCCGAGCTGGAAAAAGTCGAGCCGGTTCTGATCTCGGTTGCCGAGAACCAGGTGATCGTGCGAGCAGATCAGGTCATCACTCCCGAAATTTTTCTCATCTTGGATCACTTTGGGCTTACCCAGCGCGGGATCAACGTCTGGGGCTTGGTGGGAGTGGCCGGAGTGATGGGTATGGGCCTGGCTGTCTTTGTGCCTCTGCAACAACGCTTGAGGCCGGGATTGCGCCGCCGGGATCGAGTGTTGATCCTCATGGTTTCCCTAACCGCTCCCCTGTTGGCGGCCTTGTTCAAGCTGGAGTTCAGCTCCCTGCCGGCAGTGGGGCTGTTGCTGGGCAGTTTTTACGGGGCAGGGCTGGGCTTGGTGGTGGTGGTGGGCCAGGCGTTGTTTTTGCCCTTGGTCTCCCCTGTCAACCTGCTCACCCTTGTACCCTTGCTCTCCGGCAGTGTGGTGGCCTCTGCCTTGGCCGGGCGTTCCCGCTCCCGAGAAGAGCTGGCCTTGCTGGGGGGAGGAGCGGCAGCGGTGCAGATGCTGGCCTACGGGGCGGTTAGCTTGGCCACCACCGGCGGCATCGACCTGTTGGCCATGGCTTTGGCAGGGGGAACCAGCTTGGGATGGAGCATTGTTGCCCTGGGAGCCAGCCCCTACCTGGAGCGCCTGTTTGACTTGGCCACCCCCATTCGTCTGATCGAGTTGAGCAATCCCAATCGCACGCTGCTGCGGCGGCTGGCTGCAGAGGCCCCCGGCACCTTCCAGCACACTCTGCTTGTGGCCACTTTGGCAGAACGGGCTGCCCAGAAGCTGAACCTCAACGTGGAGCTGGTGCGCACCGGCACCCTCTACCATGACATCGGCAAGATGCTGCAGGCCCGCTACTTCATCGAGAACCAGATGGGCAGCCTCAACCCCCACACCCAACTGGACGATCCCTATCGCAGTGCTCAGATTATCAAGGCCCACGTCAGCGATGGCTTGCGCCTGGCCAAGCAATATAATCTGCCTACCGCCGTCCAGGCGTTTATCCCTGAGCACCAGGGGACGATCCTGATTGCCTATTTCTACCATCAAGCCCAGATGAAAGCCGGGGGTCAGCCCGTACCCGAAGAGCCGTTCCGCTACGATGGCCCGATCCCCCAGAGCAAGGAGACGGGGGTGGTGATGATGGCCGATGCCTGTGAAGCCGCCCTGCGCAGTATGACCTTGAGCGATGGCTTCGGCCCCGATGTGGTCGAGCGGGCAAAGGCTGTTGTCCGCAAAATTGCCCAGGCCCGTTGGCAAGATGGCCAGTTGGTTGATAGTGGGCTGACGCTGGAGGATTTGGAGGTGGTGGCAGACGCTTTCGTGGAGGTCTGGCGGGAATCCAACCACGAGCGCATCCCCTACCCCAGTTTCACCCCTGCCCCCTCGCTGCCTGAGACTGCCTCTGCTCAGGCCCAGATCCCGGTGTTGATGAGCCACTCCACGGGATCCCCTTAGCCAGGTGACCTCTCCCGTTCGCGTCAGTGAGACTGAGTCCTCAGAAGCTGGGTAGGTAGAGAAAGGTCTAGCCCTGCGGCTCATCGATCAGTACGATAGGGGATCGTTCTGTGGATCCAATGTGAACTAAGGCAGTCCTAGGATTTGCAGCCCTAGGCGGAGGATTTTTGTTTTATTGTTTTTGGATGGCCTGCTGAATGCTTCATGGAGCTCCTACTTCCTCTGCCGATCCCAAAGCTTCTGCAGCTCCTTTTCAGATTCCACCTCTGTCTCAGTCCAGCCCTGTGCAACTTTCGCTGGTCATTCCCACCTACAACGAAGCCTCTAGCATTGGCAGCTTGGTCAGACAATTGTGCGCCCACCTAGACACGATTCTGCCTGGAGGCTATGAGTTGATTGTGGTGGATGACAATAGCCCCGATTACACTGCCAAAGTGGCCCAAGGATTGCAAAAAGAATTCCCTCAACTGCAAGTCATTTGTCGCCACCACGAACGAGGCCTGGCCACTGCCGTGCTGCGGGGATGGCAAGCTGCCCGCGGCGAGGTGCTGGGGGTTATGGATGGGGATTTGCAGCATCCGCCGGAGATTGTCCTCAAATTGTGGCCGCTCATCCAGAAAGGGGCAGATTTGGTGGTGGGCAGCCGCTATGCACCATCGGGAGGGGTGAGCCACTGGAGCCTGGGCCGGCGCATCGTCTCCCGCGGGGCCCAATGGATTGGGCTGGTTCTGCTGCCGGGAGTTTTCAGCCGTGTTTCCGATCCGTTGAGCGGACTGTTTCTGGTCAGACGCCAGTCTATTGCCGGGATCCCGCTCAACCCCAAGGGTTACAAGCTGCTGATCGAGGTGCTGGCGCGGGGCCGGGTGAAAACCATTGCTGAAGTCGGCTACATCTTTCAGGAGCGCCAAAACGGGGAGAGCAAAATCCAACTGCAAACTTGTCTCCAATATCTCCACCACCTGATGGTGCTGCGCTTTTCGCTAGGGCAGGTGGGATCCTTTTTGCGCTTCAGCACGGTTGGCCTATCCGGCACCTTGGTGGACATGGCTTTGCTCTATGTTTTGCACGATCCCACCAACTTAGGATGGGATCTCATAACCAGTAAGCTGGTTGCTTCGGAGGTGGCCATTCTCAATAACTTCCTCTGGAACGACCTGTGGACTTTTCGCCATGTGACCCGCTTGCAGCCGGGGCCCTGGAATCGCCTGAAGCGGTTGGCGAAGTTTAACGTTATCTGCTTAATTGGCTTGGTTCTCAACACTTCACTGGTGACCTTGCTGAGCGAGCGCTTGGGCATTCATTATTTGTTGGCCAACTTAATTGCCATCGGTATTGTTGTATTCTGGAACTTCTACCTCAACTCCAAGCTGAGCTGGAGGAGTGCAGAGGTTAAGTCGGACTCTGTGGGTGGCCAGTCTTGAGTATGGCTTTTTCCAGGAAGAGCCAATCCGGAGGTATGGGCATTTCGCTCATTTCCTCACTGTCTGGGCCCCCTTTGGCATCCACCTTCGCCCCTTGTTCCTATGGCTGCGCTAAGTAGAGTTAGGGCGGATCCCCTCTAGGGCGATGATCTCCTGGATCACCGAGCGAACAACGGGAGCAGCCGTCGTCGAGCCGAAGGCATCTTCCCCCTGCGGCTCGTCGATCACCGCCAAGATCACGTAATTCGGGCGAATGGCCGGGAAGTAGCCCACAAAACTGGTGATGCGCTTGCCGGGCAAATAGCCCCCCCGTGGCCCGGCTTTCTGGGCAGTGCCGGTTTTGCCAGCGATCTCATACCCCTCGATCTTGGCCGATTGCCCCGTGCCAAAGTCCACCACATCCCGCATTTGGATACGCACTGCCAGCGTGGCTTGCTCGGATAGTACCCGCACCGGCTGCGGCTGCGGGGATCCCCAAACTAAAGTATCCGTATCCTTCTCCACCAAGCCTCGCACCACATGGGGCTGCACTTTCAGTCCGCCGTTGGCAATGATGCAATGCATGGCAGCCAACTGTAGAGGAGTGAGGGCCAGCCCCTGGCCGAAAGCGACAGTGGCCCGCTCCACCGGCACCGTAACAAACTGTCGCAGCGGTTTCAAACGGCTGGCCGGCTCAAAGGGCAAATCCACGCCACTGCGCTCGTTGAACCCCAGCCGCACCAAGGCATTGTAGTACTGGCGGGGATCCAGCTTGCGCATCAGGTGTACCATACCCACATTGCTGGATTGCCGCAGGATATCCGTGACGCTCATCCAGCCATGGGCCCCTCGTTGGTGGTAGTCGTAATTTTGAATGGGCCACTGACCGATGAGAATCCGACCCTCGTCATAGACCCGTTCATCTGCTGTAAAGGCTCCAGCATCCAACCCAATGGCAATGTTGATGGGCTTGAAGGTGGATCCCGGCTCATACAAATCCGTTACGGCCCAGTTGCGAAAAAGACCGGGGTCATACTCAAAGTAGCGGTTAGGGTCATAGGTGGGCTCGCTCACCAGCGCCAGGATTTCCCCTGTCTGGGGCTGGAGGACAATCACCGTGCCCCGCAGGGCTCGAAACCGCTCCAGTTGCACTTTCAGGGCAGCGCGGGCAGCTCTTTGCAGGCGCATATCTAGGGTAAGTTGCAGCACCGTCTCGCGGGATTGCAGCAGCCCTTCCGGTACCTCTGCAGCCAACAGTCGTCCGTAGCCATCGCGAGGAATAGTAACAGGCTGAACAGTACGCTCCAGCAGCTCTTGCCGGGAATATTCCACTCCCGCTTGGCCCTGATGATCCAGATCCACATAGCCTACCACCTCAGCGGCCATCTCTTTTTGGGGGTAAACGCGTTGCCGCTCGCTCACCAGCTCCAGGCCATCCAGATGCAGAGCCTGAATTTGATCCGCCACCTCCTGGGATACCCAGCGCTCCACCCGCACCGCATGATTAACCGACAGCCGCTGCGTCAGTTGCTCTACTGGACGCCGCAACAGGGGAGCAAGAGCGGTGGCAATTTCCTCTGGAGTGCGTTTGCCAAAGAGGCGGGGATGGGCCCAGAGAGTATAGACGGGGCGATCTACGGCCAGCAATTCTGCCTGCTGCTTGGCAATAGAATGACGATCCACAATTGAGCGACGAGGAATGAAAGGTCTTAGCTGGGCTCGCTGCTGGGCTTCGGCTCGCTGCTGCAATAGGGGTGCCTGTTGATGTTGCAAATAAACCAGACGTGCTCCTGTCAGAAACAGGGCAATGGTCAGAGCCAGTCCGGTCATGCCGGCGCGAAAGTCAAGCTGGCGGGCCGTCGGGATCCGATCCCCCAAGAGCCATCCCAGCGCTGTTCCCCACTGCCTAGAGCTTCGCGGTGAAGGGATCCAAGAACCTCTGCGTCGGCGCCGTTGAGCAAGTTGCCGGCCATTTTGCCTTGTCTCCAGAGATTTCGGCACAGGCCGCCCTACCCTAGCCCTAGGTCTGCCTTCCATTGCAATCCTCACATGAGCACCACCGCTAGTTTGGCGCTCATCCCACTGTTATGCCACCCCACAGCTTCTGGGAAAGACCTTGTTTAAAACCTCTTCCCGGCGCCTCGTGCAGTCAGCCACTCAATTTCCGCTCCTGGTTGGAGAGAGGGGAAGTTGAATACAGCACAGCGAAAACCGGAGGACTTACTGCTTTTCATAATTTTTTAAACGCTTCGTATTCTCGGAAACAGACGACCAACAGACTAGCAAGTTATAACCTGAGCAAATCCGGCTTTCTTGGAGTTAAGTCTATGAAATGCGTGGAGGAGAGCCCCAACAAGCGCGTGTACCAAGAGTCTTCTGTAGGTTTCCTTGGGTCTCTTGCTACTTTTGTTTTTATCTGTTTCTTTGCGTTCATCCTTTTTATGGCTTTATCTTCGATCTGGTCTTCCCAGGGTGAGCGCCGTTTCACTTGTTTTCGAGTTGACCAGTCTACGGTTAATTGTGAAGTGTCTTTCCAGCCGTTTCTACCTTTGCCGAGCCAAACTACACTTCACATAGATGTAAGAGGAGCTGCAGTCAAAACTGAAATTGTGGAGGATGACGACGGAGAAAGGACTGAGCGCTACTATGTCACGCTGGAAAAGCCTACAGGGGAAACTCCAGCCTGGTTGGCCTTTGGTGAAAGTGAAGCTCAGGAATTGGCAAGGCGCGTTGATTCTTTTGTGAACAGTACAGAGAGTCGGCTCTTGATAGATATCGATAGATTTCACTTACTGGAGTTAGTGTTTGCGATCTTGTATTCTCTCCTTCCAGGTCTATTTCTGGCTCTACTTCTTTGGGTAGGAGCTCTCATGCTGAAGGTGTCTTTTTGGTGTCGCCGTCTAACGTTTGACCGCTCTAGGTACCAAATCCAAGAGGAGCACCTTACTCCTTTTGGGTCGCTAGGGCGGAAAACTTATTCCTTTGGAGATGTACAGCAGATTTTGGTTCAGGCCAAAAGGAATTTTGTTGAATTCTTTTCGGTAGAAGTGAAATTGCAATCGCGGAAACCTTTGCTGTCAGTCTGCTACACTGATAAGGAACCAGAGGCGCGGGCAGAGGCCGAGAAGCTAGGTCAACTTTTGGGGCGTCCGGTCATTTTGCTGGAGACAAAAAAATCGGATTGCTCAGATTGCTAGAGGGACGTAGACCCGGAGGGTGTTAAAGGTAAGTTAGATCTGTCGATTTGCCAAAAGGGATCCCCTCCATTGCCTAGAGCGGTTTGGCTAATCCTGGGGTTGGGCTTGTTCATGCGGGGCCTGGTGGCTGCCCTTTTGCCGCCGGGCTTTGACGAAGCCTACTACTACCTCTACACCCGCCATCTGGATTGGAGCTATTTTGACCATCCGCCGCTGGTGGCCTGGACAACGGGCTTGGGGCCTGCCTTGACCGGCCAGGTGTCGGCTTTTTCTATTCGACTGGGATCCCTGCTGCTGTATTGTGGCTCTTCCCTATTCCTCTACTACACCGGAGCGCGCCTTTTCTCTGTTCGGGCGGGACTGATCAGCTTGGCGGCCATCAGCATCGCGCCGATCCTTTGGATTGGGTTTGGGGTGCTGACCCTGCCGGATAGTCCGCTGGTCTTTTTTACGGCAGCAACCCTATGGGTGGCCAGCCAGGAGTTTTTCCCGGTGCCTTTGGGGCAGGGGAAATTGGGAGTCTATGGGGCGGCTCGCTATCGGCCAGGGCCTAGGCTAGCGCTCATAGGTCTCTTGGTGGGGCTGGCCTGCTTGGGGAAGTACCACGGCTTGGCTTTGGGGTTCGGCCTGGTACTCTTTTGTCTGCTCAGCCCAGTTCATCGCTGTGCCTTGAGGTCGGGCTGGACGGTGCTGGCGGTGCTGGGTTTTGTGCTGGCCTTCAGCCCGGTGCTGATCTGGAACGCCCAGCAGGATTGGGTCTCCTTTCGCTTTCAGGCGGGGCGGGCGGTGCCGGAGGCAGGGTATCAACTGCAAGCGCTGGGGCTGACGATCCTTTCTGAAATCTTTTACCTGTTCCCCAGCTTGGGGATCCCTTTGGGGTGGGCGAGTTTGGCAGGGACGGGTCGGGTGGCCCTGCAGATTCTCCGCGGGATGCGGCTGACGGATGAAGAGCTCAAGCACCTTTTGATCCTGGCCTGTGGATTACCGCTGGTGTTGGCCTTTACCTTGATGGGAGGCTACCGGCCCATCTTGCCCACCTGGCCCATGCCGGGGTTTTGGGTGCTGACGCTGCTGCTGGGATCCTTCTGGGAACGGTGGCCGGGAGCGAAGCGAACCTTAGTGGGGACGGCGGTGATGGTCAGCTTGGTGGTGGGGGTGGGGCTGGCCCATGTGCGCTATGGCCTGCTGCAAGAGCCGGGAGGGATGGGGCTGTGGCCGGTGGAGAGGGATCCCTCTACTCAGCTCATTGAAATTGAGCAGTTGCGGCAGCGGTTTCGGACGGATCCCCACCTGGCTCAAGCTCTTGAGGAGGCAGAGTTCGTTTTTACCAATGTCTATTTTTTGGGCGGTCAGATCGCCATGGCCCTGGCTCCGCTGACGGACAAGCCTCTGACCTGCCTGGATGCAGATTTGCGGGGCTTTGCCTTTTGGTCGCAGCCTCAGGATTGGCTGGGGCAGGATGGGCTGCTCATCACTTCCAAGCTGTTCCAGCCGAGGGCAGGGATCCCAGCCACCTATGGCGACTACTTTGCCCAAATCGAGCCTGTGGCCGAGGTTCCCCTGGTGCGGGCAGGGGCGGTGGCGCAAACCTTTCAGGTGTACCTGGCTCGACAGATGCGCAAGCCCTATCCCCGCCCTTATTCCCGCCTGCAATAACAGCAGAGGACATCCTGGGCAAAGCTAGAGGGGGCGATGTCTGTCGAACCAGCGCATCAGCATTGCAGCCAAGCGTTCGGGGTTGTGGCGCACCAAGCCGGTCTCTGGATCTTCTTGCATGACGTTAGCCAAAACGGCACGGCAGCCCAGGTAAGCCAGTTTGTCGGGATCCAGCACCACAAACTCAGAACCGCTGCGGCGGTAATGCTCCAAAGCGCGCGGGGAGGGTGGCTCCCGCTGCACCAGCACGCCGTCAAATAGGCGCACTCCTGCCACCCGATCCAGAGCCATGACGTGATCCCCAACGGTATAGCCGTCCGTCTCCCCTGGCTCGGTCATGATGTTGCAGACGTAGATGTGGGGGGCCATATTTCTGGCGATGGCCTCGACAATTTCCGGCACCAACAGGTTGGGAATGATGCTGGTGTAGAGGCTACCCGGCCCCAGCACCACAAACTCTGCCGCCTCAATAGCCTCGATGACCTCTGGCAAGGCCGGAGGGCTGGGAGGGTCACAGCCGATTCGGCAAATGCGTCCTCCGGCTTTGGCAATGTTGGACTCTCCCACCACGCGGCGGCCATCGCTCAGCTCCGCCCAGAGGGTAACATCCGCCAGGGTGGCCGGCAGCACCCGCCCCTGAATGGCCAAGACTTGCGAGGTGGCAGTGATGGCCCGAATCAAGTCGCCGCCGGTTACCGCGGTGAGGGCAGTGATGAACAAATTGCCGAAGCTGTGGCCGCTCAGCCCTTCCCCCGACTGGAAGCGATATTGAAACAGCTCGGTGAGCAGCTTTTCTTCGTTGGCCAGAGCAGTGAGGCAGTTGCGGATATCGCCGGGGGGCAAAACGCCGATCTCCCGCCGCAGACGCCCTGAGGATCCCCCGTCATCGGCCACCGTGACAATGGCTGTGATGTTGGAGCTGTAGCGCTTCAGACCCCGCAGCAGGTTGGAGAGGCCGGTGCCGCCCCCCAGTACCACAATGCGGGGACCACGGCTGAGACGCCGCCGCGACAACAGCTTATCCACCAGCGCTTCATCTCCCTCGGGGATCAGCACATCCTCGATGGAGCGCATGGCGCTGCGAAACCCCAGCACCACCATCACCAGCCCGATCCCAGTCACCAGGGGGCCACTGATGTTGTTCGGGATCCAAGTGGTAATCAGGCGCAGGGTGATGTCGATCAGCCGCTTCAGGCGAAAGATGGGGGTCAACTCCGTCCAGATGGCAATGCCCAGCACCATCAGCAGCACGCCCCCAACCGCCAGGCTCAGCCAGCGTTTAACGGCTAAACCGGGAAAGAGCCATTTCCAGCCACTTCCCGACCAAGCAGCCTTGCGGCGACGAATGCCCCAAACAGGGGACTTGTTGCTGGGCAGGGGCTTAGCCATGGGAAGGTGCAGGAACGCCGGCCAAAGGGATCCTAACCTGTTGCTGGGCAACGCCGGCTTCGCCGGGCGCCGGGCCAAAGCGGGCTTCCAGCTCCCGCTGAGAGTCGAGCAGATGGCGATGCTGAACCTGAACATTCAGGTCGGGAAGAACGTGGTTGCCGGCAGGGACAGTCCAAGGCTGCAAATCCTGGGCCAGGCGCTCCACCAGGGCCACCGAGCGGTGCTGACCGCCGGTACAGCCGATAGCCAAAGTCAGGTGGGGGCGACGCTCTGCGCGGTAGTGGGGCCAAAACGCTTTGATCAGGGACAAGATGTGCTGGTAGGTGGATTGTGTGATGGGATCCGCAAACAAGAACTCCTGCAGCAGGGGATCCTGCCCGGTAAGGCGGCGCAGATGGGGCTGAAAGAAGGGGTTGGGCAAAAAGCGCACATCAAATAGCAAGTTGGCATCGGGGGGAAGGCCGTATTTGAAACCGAAGCTGACCAGCCTTAGGTTGAGGGGCTGGGGGATCCCTTGCACCAAAGCTTGCAATTGCTGCCGCAGTTGCTGGGCATTGAGGTCGGAGGTATCCAACCAGTGGGTGCAGCGTTCCCGCACCGGGGCCAGAGCCAGCCGCTCTTGCTCAATGGCCTCCCACAAACCGGCAGCTTCCCCGTAGGGATGGGGACGGCGGTGGGCGCTGAGACGGTTGAGCAACACTGGGGAGCGGGCCTCCAAGAATAGGAAAGGGATCCCTTGCGATTGCACCCAAGCAGCCAGGGTGGGAACTTGATCGCGGTACTCCTGGGCGTGGAGATTCAAGCTGATGGCCAAAGCAGCGTGATGGGTCCGCATCGCCTCAACCAAGGGGATCACCTGGGCAGGCGGGATCCCTTCTAGGCTGGTGTACCCCAGTTGTTCCAACTGCTGGATGGCCAAAGTTTTCCCGGATCCCGTCAGGCCGGCAATGACCAAAACGGGGGTCGCGACTGACATGGGTTTATCCTGCATGGAGCTTATTCTAGGGCGAGGGGCGGCCAAAACAAGCGCCGGAAGAATGGGGGGCTCAGCCACGCGGGGCGCCTAGAAACCATCCTCTCAGGTTGGCGAGGCTTTTGTAGCTTTTTTATCCATTTTCTCGGCCGGTGCAGCCGGTCTCAGGAGGGGAGCGCTGGGGCAGAGATCCGCCAAAAAACATTGCTGGCACAGAGGCCTGCGGGCAGTGCAGATGGCCCGCCCGTGGTCGATCAGACGGATAGACCAGTTCTCCCAATCCGCCTGCGGCAACAACTGCATCAGATCCTTTTCGATGCGCACGGGATCCTCATGCTCGGTAAGGCCGAGGCGGCGGCTGAGGCGCTTGACATGGGTATCGACGGTAACCCCGGCATGGATGCCAAAAGCATGGGCCAGCACCACATTGGCCGTCTTACGGGCCACACCGGGTAGGGTGAGCAGCTCCGGCATGGTGCGGGGCACTTGACCACCGAAATCGCTCAAGATCTTGCGGCAGGCTTCCTGAATGTGTTTGGCCTTGTTGCGATAGAAGCCGGTGGAATGGATGAGAGCCTCGATCTCCTCTCGCGGCGCTGTCGCCAGGGCCTGGGCATCCGGGAAGCGACGAAACAGCTCCGGCGTCACCTGATTCACCCGCTCATCCGTACACTGAGCGGAGAGGATGGTTGCCACCAAAAGTTGCAGCGGCGTCTGGTAGTGGAGGGCACAGGTGGAGTTGGGGTAGTGGCGCTTCAGCCGAAGCAGGATCTCCAAAGCTCGCTGGCGCAGGGCCCGTTTGCTGGCCATCTTCCCCTAGCCCGACCCGGTGACAATGGCGAGGGTGTCTTTGAAGATCAGCACCACCCCCAATCCCAGTAACAACACCAAGCCCGTCTGCATCACCCGCTCCTCCAGATGCTTGGGCAGCCGTTTGCCGCGGATCGCCTCCAGGATCAAAAAGGCAATGTGTCCCCCGTCCAAGGCGGGCAAGGGCAACAGGTTGAGAAAGGCCAGATTAATGCTGATCAAAGCGGTGAAATTAAACAGGCTGGCGGCGTCATCGCGGGCCAGATCCGCCCCAATCTTGACGATCCCCACCGGGCCGGAGACCTGGGTGGCCGTACTTTGGAAATTCTGAACCAACTGCTGCAGGCCGTTCAGATTGAGCATCACCACCCGCTGGTAGGCATTTCCCGCCTCCGTGAGGATCTCGGCCACGCTCTGGGCGGGGCGCAAGGTCACCTCTTGATTGGGGGCCAAGGTCACCCCAATGGCCACCGTCTCTCCCCGCGCCTCTGGGATCACCGTCAACTGCAGGGGATCCCCTTCCCCGCGCTGCACCTCCAGGGGAATGGGCCGGTTCTCGCTGCTGCGGATCAGCACCTGAAAATCGTTCAGAGCTGCCAAGGCCGCCGTCTCGTCGGCAATCCCCCTGTAATCGCGATCGGCTGCCTGCAACACCACATCCCCTGCCTCCAGGCCGGCCCGCTCCGCCGGGCTATCGGGCATCACCTGAGGGATGAGAATGCCGGGATGGAGGCGCGTTACCGAGGGGATCCCCACCGAGGCGAACATCAACACCAGCACCAGATAGGCGAAGATCAGGTTGGCCATCACCCCTGCACTCATCACCACCAGGCGATCCAGCACGGGGCGGTTTTTCAGCAGATCCGGGTCGTCGGGGGGGTAGGGAGAATGTTCATCCTCGTCAGGAAAGCCCACGTAGCCCCCCAGCGGCAGGGCGCGAATGGCGTACTCTGTCTCCCTGCCCTGGTATCGCCACAGCACCGGCCCAAACCCCAGCGAGAAGCGGTTGACATGGATCCCTTGGAGTTTGGCTGCCGCAAAGTGCCCTGCCTCATGCACCAGGATCAGCAGGGCGAGAATGGCGATGGAGAGGAGAACAGACATGCGCTAGCTCTGAAGAAGGCACAGAAGAAAGAAGTGGGGAGCAGAGAGCCACCCGAGGCTATTTATCAAGGCACATAACCCAACACATGATAAAGAACCCTAAAGGAATCTCACAAAAACCTACAGGGCCCCTCAGAATACCTGCTCCACCTCCAAAATATCGGGAATGCTCTCCCGCAACTTGCGCTCAATGCCCATCTTCAGAGTCATGGTCGAGCTGGGGCAGGCTCCACAGGCCCCCTGCAAGCGCAGCTTGACCACCGGGCCATCGATTTCCACCAATTCCACATTGCCCCCATCGGCCATCAAGTAAGGACGCAGCTCGTTCAGGACTTTCTCGACGTTCTCGGTATTGAGTTCCAGTGCTTGTGCCATGGTTGCTTTTAGCCTCGTTGAGATTTGGATTGTAGCGGTTTCTGATACATTCACGCTGAACTCTCCTGAACATGGTTCAGGAAAGAAGCGATCGCATCCTGCCTATCTCTGTTCGCGTCAGCGGGACGGAGTCCAAACAGGAAGGCGGTATCCCGCAAAGCCCTGAGGAATACCCCCCGAGCGCTTTCCCCCTTCACTTCCCGGCAACCGTTGCGGTGGACTCAAGGATCAGGGGGAAACTTGGTCTACTATATCCCTCTCAATGACTTTTGCCAAACCGCCTAAAGCTCAGTAAATTCAGCAAAGTTCAGGGTTTTGGGGATTAGAGGCATGCTCCACAGATCCCTCAAGCTGGCAAGGGATCGCTATGATTTCAGCATAGTCTGAATCCTTCTGGGGGAGGGCTGGCTTGGTTGTCCGGATCCCTCCAACGCCAGACGACTAGAATGAGTAGGAAGCAGATTTGCCTATTCCCAGCAGCATCACCCACTCAGCAGGGCCGTCTTTTTCCTTATGCTAGACGCTTTACTGATCGCGATCTTCATGTTGGCCGGGGCTGGTCTCGGGTTTTACGGCCTGGATTTGCTCCCTCCTGCCGCCATTCAGGGGGCCAATGTGGAAGGAGCCCGTGTCGTCACCAGCGGCTTTGGCGTGCTGGCAGGACTGGCTTTGGGATCCCTGGTGCGCTGGAGCTACCGTCGCTTCGAGGCCAATGTGCGCTCCCTGCCGCCGGACGTGTTGATCAGCCGCTCGGTGGGGTTGGTGATCGGCTTGGTGATCGCCAATCTGGCCATGGCTCCTGTGTACTTGCTGCCCTTGCCTCCCCAACTCAACAGGTTCCTCGAGCCACTGGCTTCGGTCTTTTTCAGCTTGGCCTTTGCTTACCTGGGGGTCAGCCTGGCCGATACCCACGGCCCCTCGCTGCTGCGGCTGTTTAACCCCAACTATGCTTTACAAGCAGCCCTCTGGGCGGAGGGCAATGTGGTGGCTGCCACGGCCAAGGTTTTGGACACCAGCTCCATCATCGATGGCCGAGTGGCTCAGTTAATCGAGACAGGTTTTTTGGAAGGAACCCTGGTGGTTCCTCGCTTTGTGCTGACGGAATTGCAGACCATTGCCGACAAAGCCGATGCCCAAAAACGAGAGCGGGGCCGCAAAGGCTTGGATACCCTGCAGTCTTTGCGAGAGGCCTACCCCGATCGTTTCGTTATTCACGAAGCCAACTATCCAGATCTGACCACTGTCGATGAAAAGCTGGTGCGCCTCACCCAAACCGTGGGGGGAACGCTGCTTACCACCGATTACAACCTGAAGAAGGTGGCGGCTCTGCAGGGGGTCAAGGTGCTGAATGTGAATGAGTTGGCCGAGGCGCTGCGGCCCATCTATGTTGCCGGTGATAGCTTTGATATCAAGATCACCCGCGAAGGAAAAGAGCCAGGTCAAGGGGTAGGCTACTTGGAAGACGGCACTATGGTGGTGGTGGAAGAAGGGCAGCGCTCTGTGGGCAAAACCCGCTCTGTAGTTGTGACCAGCGCCATTCAAACCTCAGCAGGCCGCATGATCTTCGCCCGCCTCAACAAGGACTCTGCCCCACTAACCCGCCCGGCCTCTGATCCGGCCAGCCCGGCTTCCTCTGGAAAAACCTGAGTTTTGGCCTACGTTCCCCTAGCGCAATGATGGCTTCATCCCAAATGGGCGCCCTCCGACCCACTCCGATGTTCTACACGCAGGATCGCCAGAGGCGCTTCTGGAGTTTTTACTGGGAAGATGCCGAGAAATATGGCATCCACCCTCAGCACATCGTGAGCGGACAGCAAATCTGGGAGGTGGCCAACGCTGGAGAGTACGAAGCCAAGCTCAACCAGGTCTTTGCAAGCGGGGATCCCCTCTCCTACGAATGTCAGGTGCTCTCGCCCCGCTACAAGTTGCATCTGCATCTTTCTCTCAACCCTGTACGGGACATGGAAGGGGAGGTGGTGGCGGTTGCGGCAGTGGGCAAGTTGCTGGGGGCTACGCCTTTTGCGTTGGCCGGAGGAGCCAGCAGCCCCAACAGCCAGCCCCATGCTCTCCCGGCCGATCCGGTACAGGGGATCACGACGCAGTTGGTGCGCAACATCCGGCATTCCCTGGATATCCGGCAACTGTGCCAGCAGACCGTGGAGCAGTTGGGGCAACTGTTTGAGGTAGATCGCTGCCTGATGGCCCTCTACGAGGTGGGGCAAGACTCCCTCACGGTCAATGCCGAGTACCGCCGCCATCCTGGGGATCCCTCCCTGCTCCACCAGACCCTGAAGCTGGCAGATTACCCCCATTTGTTGCAGGCCCTCAGACAGGAAGAACCGGTGGAGGCGGGGCGACATCTGGCCATTGCCATGTCTTACCAGGGCTACGCCAACAGCCTGCTCTGGCTGGAAATGCTGGATCCGAACAGGGTTCCTGTTTGGCAGCCAAGCCACATTCAGGTACTCCAGAGCATTGCCACCTACCTGGGCGCAGCCATTGCCCACGCCATTTTGCTGGATCAAAGTCGCCAACTGGCAACCCGCTTGCAGTTAGCCAACCAAACTCTGCGTCAGAAAAATAAGGAGCTGGAGCAGGCCCGTGCCCAAGCAGAATCGGCCAACCAACTGAAAAGCCAATTCTTGGCCAACACCTCCCACGAGCTGCGCACCCCTCTCAACGGGATCATCGGCTTTATCAAGCTGGTGCTGGACGGGATGGCCGAAAACCGCGAAGAGGAGCTGGACTTTTTGCAAGAGGCCTATCGCTCTGCCCTGCACCTGCTGGCCCTGATCAACGATGTGCTGGATATCGCCAAGATCGAGGCGGGCAAAATGCAGTTGGAGTTCCAGCCCTGCGACCTGCGAGCTTTGTTTAAGGATGTGGAGGCCAAGACTAGCCTGCAGGCCAGCCAAAAGGGCCTACAACTGAGCTTCCACCTGCCCAACACCTCGGATCAGATTTTGCTCTTGGGCGATTACCAACGCCTGTTGCAGGTGATGCTCAATTTGGTGGGGAATGCCATCAAGTTTACCCCCAAAGGCTCAGTAACCGTGCGGGCGGATATCCTGCCCGGCAATCCGGGGTTGGCCCGCATCCGCGTCATCGACACCGGGATCGGGGTATCGCTGGAAAAGCAGCAGAAGCTGTTTCAGGCTTTCACGCAGGTGGATGGTTCCACCACCCGCCAATATGGGGGGACGGGCTTGGGCCTGGCCATCAGCCAACGCCTGGTGGAGGCGATGGGAGGGGAAATCAATTTCTACAGCCTGGGCGAAGGGCTGGGATCCACCGTCACCTTTACGGTGCCCCTCTACCGCAAGCCGCTCCTGAGCGGGGATCCGAACCCAGAGGCGCTCCCTGCTCAACCCGCCCGAGATAGACCTGAGGATGCGGATCCCACCTTGATTTCTGTTCCCAACTCAGTCCAGCGATGACCCACCCGGCCATTTCTCCTTCAACCGCTCTGGGTACCTCTCGGTTGCGGCGCAGCACTGCGCGAACATTCCCCCATGCCCTATCCTCGTAAACGGTTTGGTCAGCATTGGCTCAAGGATCCCGCTGTTCACGAGGCGATTGTGCGGGCTGCCCAGTTGAATGATCTAGAGGGAGACGCGGATCCCACTTGGGTGCTGGAGATCGGCCCCGGCACCGGCCAACTGACGCGGCGATTGCTGGCCCAGGGCGCCCAGGTGGTGGCGGTGGAGATCGACCGGGATCTGTGCCGACTGCTGCAAAAACGGTTCGCCGGCCAACCCCGTTTTCACCTGCTGGAGGGAGATTTTCTCCGCCTGCCGCTGCCTCCTCAACCCCGCCTGCTGGTGGCCAATATCCCCTACAACCTGACCGGCCCCATTTTGGAAAAGGTGCTCGGATCCCCAGCCCAGCCAGTTCGGCAGTTCGAGCGCATTGTCCTTCTGGTGCAAAAAGAGCTGGCCGAGCGCTTGCAGGCCGGCCCCGGCAGCAAAGCCTATGGTGCTCTGAGCCTGCGGACGCAGTATTTGGCCGATTGCGAGCTGATCTGCAGGGTGCCCCCCACCGCTTTCAAGCCCGCCCCCAAGGTGGAATCTGCTGTGATTCGCCTCACCCCCCGCCCCGCCCCCACCCCCGCCCGGGATCCCTGCTGGTTTCACCAACTCCTCCGGCAGGGGTTCTCCACCCGCCGCAAGAAGCTCGTCAATGCCCTGGGAAGCTTGGTGGAGCGAGAAGCGGTTGCAGCAGCTTTGGCTCAGCTCCGCCTCAACCCCGATGCCCGCGCCGAAGAGCTGGCCCTGCCCCACTGGCTGGCTTTGAGCGATCTGTTGCTGGAGAAAGCGCCCAAAAGGGCTGTTGTTCCTCAAGAGGAGCAGGAACCGGGGTAGGGTAAGAGAGGGAAGCTCAGTTGGATGGATCTCAAAATCCTCTGAGTTTTTTTGCACTCCCCTCCCAATTTGTTTTGGATCCCCTTCGTCAATGCAGGTGCATCCATGCAAAGCAACCAAGGCAAGCAAATCCTCTTGACCGGCGGCACAGGCGGGCTGGGTTTGGGGGTGGTTCCCGTGGTGCTGGCCAGCGGAGCAGAGCTGACCTTGACCTATCGACAAGAGAAAGATCTTGCCATTTTGCGGGAGCGCCTGCCGGCCAATGCTCTGGATCGGGTTCGCTTTGTGCAGGTGGATTTAACAGATGAGGCGGCGGTTGCCCGCGTCATTGCCGACCTACCCCGCGTGGATGGGCTGATCCACCTGGTGGGGGGCTTTGCCATGGGCCCCACCCACGAGTACAGCTTGGCGGACTGGTATCGCGACTTCGACCTCAACCTCACCACCACATTCCTGACCTGCAAGCACAGCCTGCGCAGAATGTGGCAACAGGGCTATGGGAGGATTGTAACGGTGGGATCCCGAGGAGCGGTGGAGCCGGGCCCGCAATTGGCCGCCTACTGCGCTTCCAAAGCGGGGGTGGTGGCCCTGACCCGCACCATTGCCGCCGAAACCCAAGGCACCGACATCACGGCCAACGTCATCCTGCCCAGCATCATCGACACGCCGGCCAACCGAGCTGCCATGGGATCCGAGCGAGCCAAGCTGTGGGTCAAGCCAGAGTCCATCGGGCAGGTGATCGCCTTTTTGGTCTCAGAAGCAGCGCGGGATCTGCGAGGGGCGGTGATCCCGGTGTATGGCAACGTCTAGGCAACTGGTTGACCAAGCCATGAGCCGCCATTCATGATACAGAATATGCACTTATCCCTATCCAGTTCTTTTCCATGCTGAAGCGATTATTCTTGGGTGGTTTGCGCCGGCAAATCGGTCGCATTGAGGTGGCAGGGGCCATTGATGGCAAAACTCGCGAGCGGGTTCTCAAGGCCCTGAAAGAGGTGGAAGAAAACCATATCCCTGCTGTGGTGCTGCGCATCGACAGTCCAGGCGGGACGGTGGCCGACTCCCAAGAAATCTACAATGCCCTCTTGCGTTTGCGAGAGAAAAAGGGCACCCGTATTGTCGCCAGCTTT
Organism: Thermostichus sp. OS-CIW-31; assembly: GCF_054060305.1. Taxonomy (NCBI): domain Bacteria; kingdom Bacillati; phylum Cyanobacteriota; class Cyanophyceae; order Thermostichales; family Thermostichaceae; genus Thermostichus; species Thermostichus sp. OS-CIW-31. The sequence goes on from NZ_JBSSDA010000006.1 coordinate 24,633, forward strand.
GGCAACATTGCCGCCTCTGGGGGGGTTTATATTGCCATGGGAGCCGAAAAAATTGTTGCCAACCCAGGAACAATCACCGGTAGCATTGGTGTGATCATTCGAGGCAACAATATCGAACGCCTCCTGGATAAGGTGGGGATTTCATTTAAGGTAATTAAGTCTGGCCCCTACAAAGATATTCTCTCGTTTGATCGCGAGCTGACCCCAGAAGAGCGAAACATCCTGCAAGAATTGATCGACATCACCTACGGCCAGTTTGTGCAGACGGTTGCTGCTGCCCGCAAGTTGAGTTTGAATGTGGTCAAAACTTTTGCCGATGGCCGCATTTTCAGCGGAGAGCAGGCCCTCCACTTGGGTGTGGTGGATTGCTTGGGCACAGAAGAAGATGCCCGCCTTTGGGCGGCAGAGCTGGCGGGTTTGCCGACGGATGCGAAGTTCTACGACCTGCTCCCGCGGCGCAGAGGTTGGTCTCGATTTCTGCCGGCAGCAGAAGCCTTGGCCCGTCTGCAGTTTGAAGCGAGCACCTCGGGCTTGCCCCTGTGGCTTTACACAGGTTCTTGAGGCAGTTCGCGAACAGCTATTCCGGGAAGTTTAGCGTTCTGTACCGCACAGCCCCCACCCCCGGCCCCTCTTCCAGAGGGAGAGGGAGTTTAACTAAAGTAGCCCAACTCCAATTGCCGGGCCAGATCCAGCAGCCGGTGGGCCAGGGTTGGCTTGGTTGCCAATGGGATCCGCTCTGGACTTCCCTGCTGGGGGATCCAATAGCCTTGGTTGTGGCTGCTGCCAAAGCCGCTATCCGGTTGGTCGATGGGGTTGGCCACAATAGCATCCAGGCCCTTCTGGCGGAGCTTCTCTCTGGCCGGTGGCAAGGGATCCCCACTTTGGGCGGCAAAGCCGATGAGGCGCTGGCCAGGGCGTTTGTTGCGGGCCAGGGCTGCCACTAGGTCAGGGATCGGCTCCAACGGCAACATCTGGGGCAGTTCGGCTTTAGGCAGCTTCCCCGGATAAACCTGGGAGGGGCGCACATCCCCCACAGCAGCAGCCATCCACAAGAGATCCGCCTGGGGAAATTCCGCCTGCAAAGCCGCCTCCAGTTGGGCTGCCGTCTCCACCGGAATGGCCCGAATGGCGAAGGGCGCTGGATCAAAGGGGATCCCCAACGGCCCATGGACCAGCGTCACTGTCGCCCCCCGGCAGGCTGCCGCCACCGCCAGCGCCACTCCCATCCGACCACTGGCCGGGTTGCCGATAAAACGCACCGCGTCGATGGGCTCCCGTGTACCCCCCGCCGTCACCAACACCCGCTTGCCCTGCCAATCTTTTTTCCCCCCTGTCCAGAGCAAAGCCCGCACATACTCCTGCAGCGCCTCCGGCTCCAACATGCGCCCTTCCCCCACCGCATCACAGGCCAAGCGGCCACTGGCCGTCGGTAAGGCCCAAAAACGGGGATCCTGGTGTAGCCGCTGCCAATTCTCGGCCACCTTCTCCGCCTTCCACATCTGCGTATTCATAGCCGGTGCCACCGCCACCGGACACCGGGAAGCCAAAACCACATTGGTGAGCAAGTTATCCGCCAGCCCATGAGCCAACTTGCCCAAGGTGTTGGCCGACAAGGGTGCAATGAGGAGAGCCTCCGCCCATTCCCCCAACTCGATGTGCAGCGGTCGTCCTCGTGTTGCTTGCCAAAAGGCGGCATCCGTAAAAGCCGGCTGGCGGGACAAGGTGGCAAAAGTCAAAGGAGAAATAAAATGTTCCGCAGCTTTTGTCAAAACCACCTTGAGCTCTGCTCCCTGCTGCACCAGAGCAGACACCAAAGCTGCCGTTTTGTAAGCAGCAATCCCCCCGCTCACCCCAATGAGGAGACGCCGCCCCGACCAAAAGGGATCCATATTGAGTGACACGCAAACAGCCTTGTTTCCAGTTTCCCTGCTTTTGCTCAATTCCGGCGGCAAAGCGGGGATCCCTCGCCCAAAGATACTTTGACTTGGACGGATGACCCTGTCGAGAATAGGGCCTGAGAGCCTATCATTCCCCATTTCAGCCAAAGTCTCCCCCATGGGTTCTGGCCTTCAGAGGGAATTCCCCACTGCTGTTTTGCGCAACTAGCCCTCAGATCCCATTGCAGTCGCTCACTCATTCCCTCTAATTAAGAAGAGTTGGATCAAACTCTATTGCAATCGCTGTTTGTTTCTGGCTACACTAACAGTTGTCCCTAAAACCATCTTGATATGGCTACAACCAGTAAACCAAAACCACTCACTGGCCAAGAGCTCCTCGACAAGGTAACTTCAATGGGAAATGCGGATCGCAAGGAAAAAGCTCGCGCCTGTGGTTATGTCACCTACACCAAGAATGGTCAGGAGCGAGTGAATCTGATGCAGTTTAACAACGCCCTGTTGAAGGCCGTTGGCGTGGATCTCGGCGCTAGTGACGAAAATGGATCCCGTGGCCGCGCTCCTACCTTCCGGGTTTCGGTTCATAAGAATGGCAACCTCCTGATCGGAGCTGCCTACACCAAGAAGATGGGCCTCAAGCCCGGAGATGAGTTTGAGATCAAGCTGGGCCACCACAACATCAAGCTGGAGCGGGTCAACTGATTTGCTGTCTCCCTGGATGCTTTTCCCTGCTGGTGATCTCATCTCAGCTTGGGTAAAGCCTTTGGTATTCCTTTCGGCCTCTAGGGGCTTGGGAGCAGCGACCTCTTCCCTTCGCTCCGGTGCTCATTGTCTTTCTACTTTTCAAACAAGGGATCCTCATGATCCGCTGGGGATCCCTGGCAGTTTGTACCTCATCAATGGCTGAAGTGTGGGTAAGTTCGCTATTCTGACAACAGTTAAATTGGGTCTGCGGCAATGAACACTCCGACCGTGCCAAATGTCTTTCGCCATTGGCGGCGGTGGCGAACTTGGGCGGGGCTGTTGTTGTTGGCAGCAGCGTTCTTTGTCATCGAGTCTCATCGGCAAGTTTGGCCTCAGTCGAATGCTTCTCAAAGTCAGGCATTTTTGGAGTGGGTGTCTTCCCAGCCTACCCCCGAACAGCAGGATGTTTTTGTGGATGGAGTCATTCGGCTGCAATTCAATCGGCCACTGGATCCTAATCTACAACGTCTGGCGGTTCAGTTGGATCCGCCGGCAGCGGTTATTTTTGATGTGCAGGGAGACGAGTTGTTGCTTAAGCCTCGGGATCCCTTGCGCTTTAGCACCCGTTACACCCTCACGCTTTCTCCCCAAGAGGGGCTGCCCCTCGAGCAGGCCATTCAGCTGAGTTTTCGCACCGAACCGCAATTTACCTACGAACGGGATGTCAAACCGCTGCTAGAAGCCAGTTGTGTGGGTTGCCATCAGCCGGCAGGACGGCAGCGCACCCAGTTGCTGGACAGTTATGAGGCCACGATGGCCTATGTCAGGCCCGGGGATCCCAATAGCGAGTTGATCAATCCCCGGTGGACGAGCCGCCACGCCTACATCCTCAACGCCATTAACCGCTCCGAAAGACTTAAACAACATTGGACAAAAGTGGACTTTCGACCAGCGTTGATGCTTTCTTCCTGCTTCTACGACCCTTGCCTAGCTGGGCTTGCAACCCAACCCCGGCAGCGGGATCTCCACAGGCGTGACTTCCCCCCAAGCTGGGGGTAGTTGAGGGTAAATACACCTCAAAATACCACCCCACCAAGTTAATCGCTGCGTTGAGATCCCGGTCTTTCTCTAAACCGCAACTCTCACAACGAAACACCCGCTGGTGCAGCGGCATCTGCTGTTTATGCTGGCAACAAGAACACAGCTGGCTGGACGGATAAAACCTATCCGCCACTACCACCTGACAGCTGTAGAGCCTAGCTTTATACTCTAGCTGTCGCCTGAACTCATAGAAACTACACTCGGCTAGACTACTAGCTAACTTGTGGTTCTTGAGCATCCCCGAGACGTTCAGGTCCTCTATAATTACCACCCGATACCTCTTAGCTAGATAGGTAGTAAGCTTGTGTAGGTTGTCCCGACGAATATCAACTACTCTCTTGTGGAGTCTTGCCACCTTCTTAACTGCCTTCCGCCGGTTTTGCGACCCCTTAACTTTCCTGGACAACCGCCTTTGCAACCTCCTCAGCCGCTTCCTAGCCTTACAATAGGGCTTGGGGTTGCCAAAAGTCCCCCCGTCAGAACACGTGGCTAGATTGTTAACTCCTAGGTCAACCCCAACGACGTCCCCTTCCTTCTCCAGCTCCCCTGGCTCAGGCGCCTCATACTTGAAGGAAATAAACCAACGGTGGGCCCGCCGGCTGATAACAACATTCTTGGGCACAACCGCAGGCAAGACCTCGTAACAAGCTAACCAGCCGAAAATCGGAACCTTGATTTTGTTGCCGGAAATTCTAATCCCACCTTCTAGGTAAAAGCTGTCCAGCTTCCCCTTCTTCTTGAATACTGGAAATCTAGACTTCCCAGCACGCCACCTCTTAATTGCTCTCTCCAGATTCCTAAGAGCTTCCTGCGGGGCACACTTAGAAACCTGATAGTACCAAGGATTAGCCCTCTTCACCTCGGCTACAAGTTTCTTGTGCAGATCAACTGCCGTGGGAATCTTCCGCTTCTCTGCCACAGCTTGCTTACAAAGCTCCAGTCCCCAGTTGTAAGCGTGCCGAGCAACCCCAGCGTGCTGCGCCGCCAGTGTCCTTTGCTTGTTATTCAGTCTTAACTCCGTCTTGAATCCTAATAACAAAGTACGACCTCTAGTTCAGCACTAAACCTATTGCTGTTCCCTTTGGAGCTACAAATTGGGGCATACTGAATATATATAATGTACACTGCATTCAGTCGAGACTAGAGTTCAGCTCAACCGCCCCCAAGCTCGCGGCGACTCCCCGAAGATTGCTTACATTCAGGCCCGCGGGCTGCCCCTGTCCCGTCTGGGCTTTTGGACGCCGGAGGAAGTGGAGATCGTCCGCACCTGGATTGTGCAGGATGGCGCCCCCCGCACCAGCGCCCGCTTACAGATGGGCAACTGAATAAGGCATCTGGAACCCAACCCTCACTGCCATGACCCCTCCTCAACCTTTGGCCACCGTGATTCAGGGATCCCTGAGTCGAGGGCTGGAAGCTCGCCTCAATCCCGGTGTCTCGGTAGAAGACTTGCGGGTGGGCAAATTCGTGGTGATCCAGGGGCAGCGCAACCGCTTCTTTGGCCTGCTTACTGACGTTACCCTAGAAACCAGCAACCCCCAAATTCTGGTCAATCCCCCCCGCCCGGAAGAGACCTTGCTGCAGGAGGTGCTGGCCGGTACCGGCACCTACGGCATTATTGCCCTCACCCCGATGCTGATGTTGGTGCCGCGGCAAACGGAAGGGGAAAGGCTGTATCCCCTGGTCAATCCCGAACGGCCAGAAGCGTTGGCAGCTCCCCTCGGCCAAGAACCCCCTTCCGCTGGCGCCATGGAGCTGCTGCCCGTGAAAACAGTGCCCGCCCATTTTTCGCAAGTGTATGAGGCACGGGAACTGGACTTTCGCACCGTCTTCGGCTGGGAAGACGACCCGGAGCGGCGCAACTTTGCTATCGGCCAGCCCCTCGACATGGCTGTGCCCATCTGTTTGGACTTGGATCGCTGGGTGGAGCGCAGCAACGGCATTTTCGGCAAATCGGGCACCGGCAAGTCCTTTCTAGCCCGCCTGATCCTGGCCGGCATCATCCGCAAACGGGCAGCGGTGAACTTGATCTTTGACATGCACTCCGAGTACGGCTGGGAGGCGGCCAGCGAAGACAAACACGCCAGCACCGTCAAGGGCTTGCGGCAGCTCTTTCCCGGTCAGGTACAGATCTATACCCTGGATCCCGATTCCACCCGGCGGCGAGGGGTGCGGGATGCGCAGGAGCTCTTCATCGCCTACAACCAGATCGAGGTGGAGGATCTGGCCCTGTTGGCAGAGGAGCTGAACCTATCGGAAGCCAGCCTGGAAAACGCCATTATCCTGCGCAACGAGTTTGGCCGCGACTGGATCAGCCGCCTCTTGAGCCTTTCCAACACCGAGATTCAAGAGTTTTGCGAACAGAAAATGGGCAACAAAGCCTCGATGATGGCCCTGCAGCGCAAGCTCACCCGCCTTGACAACCTCAAGTACATCCGCAGCACCCTGCCCCACAACTACATCGGCCAGATTTTGGATGCCCTCAGCCGCGGCATTCACGTGGTTATCGAGTTTGGATCCCAGTCCAACCTGCTCTCCTACATGTTGGCGGCCAACGTCATCACCCGCCGCATTCACCAGGCCTACGTGCACCAGACGGAGCGGTACTTGCAATCCAAAAATCCCCTCGACCGGCCCCGTCAACTGTGCATCACCATCGAGGAGGCCCACCGCTTTCTAAATCCGCGGGCGGCCAAGCAGACCATCTTCGGCACCATTGCCCGCGAGATGCGCAAGTACTTTGTCACGCTGCTGGTGGTGGATCAGCGCCCTTCCCGCATCGACAGCGAGGTGATGTCGCAGTTGGGCACTCGCATCACGGCGCTGCTCAACGACGACCAAGATATCGAGGCGGTGTTCACAGGGGTGGCGGGTAGCCAGAACCTGAAAACGGTGTTGGCCAAGCTGGATTCCAAGCAACAGGCCCTCCTTCTCGGCCACGCTGTGCCTATGCCGGTGGTGGTGCAAACCCGCTCCTACGACCAAAGGTTCTACGCCGAGATCGCCGACCCCGACTGGTCGCAGGCCGAAGATGCGGAGGTGCTCCTGGCCGCCCAACAGGCTAAGTCCGAGCTGGGGCTGTGAGCACAAGCTGCCCGCACCGCTCGGAACATGCCAAAGCGACACAGCCCTGTGCCGAAAGCCAGCCGCATCAGCAAAAAGGTGGGTACCTCCCGCAAGGACTTCACCAAGCCGACCAAGCCAAACCTGAGAAAGCCCTCAGGGCGGACAACACCCTGCCAGATGGAATCCAGCCAAGAGGGAAGGGTCTCCTGAGTCCAGTCGGCGGTTTCTACCCGTCCCGCCACCAGGCCAGTAGCCTCCAACTGCTCGGCAAAGCCTTCGATGCTGGAGAAGGAAGGGTGTGACCATTGATCCAACAGTTGCCGCATCACCAGCCGTTCCCACAGGTTGAGGGGCTTTTGCCGGTCGTCCCGCTGGTTCCAGTCGGCCACCACCAGGATCCCCCCTGGCTTCAGCACCCGCAGCATCTCTTGGGCATAGCGGGCCTTGTCCGGCATGTGGGGCCCTGCCTCAATGGACCACACCACATCGAAGCTGGCATCGGGGAAGGGCAGATCAAGGGCGTCGGCCACCCGAAATTCAACTTTGAGATCGGGGGGGGTCAGCTCCTGTGCCCGCTTCACCTGCTGAGGGCTGATGGTGATGCCGGTAACGACAAAGCCGTAGTCACGGGCCAAGATGCGGCAGCTCCCACCAATGCCGCAGCCCACATCCAACACGGTCGTCCCTGCAGGCAGTCGATCCAACCCCCCCCAGCGCACCATCTCGTGGACAAAGTCGTGCTTGGCCTGCAGAAAATTTTTTCGTTGGGGAGGAGAGCCGTAGTGGCCTAGGTGAATGTGTTCGCCCCAGTAAAACTCTAGGATCCCATCCCGAGTCCACTCGTCGTAAGACTTGGCCACGGAAGCGGGAGACTCGTATTTGCGAGCGGTCAACAGATAGGCTGCCAAGCCCACGGCCAGCAGCACAGCTATGCCCAAAGCCCAAAAGATTGGATTCATCGGATCAACCATGAAGTTTCTATAAAGTCCCTCTGCGTGGTGGCAATCATTGTCGGTTGGATAGCGCAGCCCCAGGCGGAGTGCTTTCCGGTATGGGGCCAGCCAAGCAAAGGCACAATCCCATCTTGACCCATCTGCTGGCTCAAGGAAGAAGTCTGGGATCCCGGCAAAGGGCAGCTGGGCGAGATTTTCCAGCACCCATTGGGATTGCTGCGATCGCCTGCTGGGCCGGGGCGGCAACCTCAGTAGCAGCGGCTGCTCCCTACCAAAGGTTGGCGGCGTAGCGAGCAGCTCCCCTCAGCCCCACCTGCGCATTCACCACCACCTGCACCGACAGTTGCTCCAGAAGAGGACGCATCCGCCCCTTATCCAAAAACGAGGACAAAAACTCCCCTTGGTGCAGTAGGCGCAAGAGCTTGGGCGCGATCCCCCCAGCGATGAACAGGCCCCCGCGCGGCAATAGGTGTAGGGCAAAGTTCCCGACTGCAGCCCCGTACAGGCTGATGAAAAGCCGCAGACACTCCACCGCCAGAGGATCCCGTGCTTCCATGGCAGCATTGGCAATTTGGGCTGCCGGGTCAATATGCTTAGCTCCCTTTTCCCAAGCCTCAATTTGGGCCAGCAGCTGTTCTTCTCCTGAGCCCCACTGGCTATCCCGCAAAAATTGATAAATGGCAACGATCCCCTGCCCCGAGACCACCCGCTCGGTGGAGACACGTCCGTGCCGTTTTTGCAAATACCTCAAGAGCTCCCACTCCAGAGGGGTGCGCGGGGAAAAGTCCACGTGACCGCCCTCGCTAGCATGAACTTGGTAACCCCCTTCTCCCCAGGTAAGGTAAGCCTGCCCCAAACCCGTGCCTGCTCCCATCACGCCAATCGGAGCCCGCGGTTGACGCTCACCCACTTGCAAGGTGTCCAGATCCTGGTCGCCGAGGGCAAGCACGCCATACCCCACAGCGCTGAAGTCGTTGATCAAGGCTACGCGCGGGATCCCCAGCTCTGCGGCCAATTGGCTCGACTGCAGATCCCAGGGCAAGTTGGTCACTTTGGCAGTCTGTCCCTCAGACCCTGAGCCCCTTGTTTCCATGACGGGGCCGGCCACTGCAAAACAGGCGGCAGCAGGCTGTGGATCTCGCCCCAGCTCCCGCCGAGCCTGGGCCAGAAACTCTCCCACCATTGGGGCGAGGTTGGCGTAATCTTGGCTGGCATAGCGGCAGTGGTAAAGGCTGTGCTCGGGATCCTCGGCATTGACAAGGCTGAGGCTGGTTTTGGTGCCCCCGATGTCTCCTGCCAACAACAAGTCCATACAGTTTCCTCCGGCCAGCACCTCCTTCCCACCCTGACATCTCTGGAGAGAGAATGCCAGGCCCCCAAGGCTTCCCCGCTCCTGCTGGGGAGAAGAGGGAAGGGCAAAGAAGGTGCTATGTTAACTGATGTAAAGGTTTTTAATATTGCATTTTGTCTTCTACACCTTTTTTACCCCCTCTCCAAGATGAGCCTCTGCTGTCCTCTGAGCGTTTGGCCGGGCTGGATCCCCGCCCTCTCTCGGCTCAAAGGCGTTTTCGATCCCACCATGCCATTGGGGGAGTGGCAGCTCTGCTCGTGAGTCTGCCCGTTTTTGTGCAAGCGCCCCTGGTGCGGTATGCCCCTTGGGTCAGCTTGGTGATGTCTTTGGGCTGGCTGGGCCTTAGCTTGCATCTCTACTCCCAGCCCCGTACCCGCCTGTGGGGAGATTTGCTGTACGGCTTTACCCTGACTTGGCTGGCAGGATCCCTGTATTGGGGATGGCTGCGCTTTGAGCCTCTTTGGCACATGCCCATGGAAGCCTTGGGGATCCCGATTGTCTGGTGGGGGACACGGCGACGGTTTGCCCGCATCGGTACCTGGTTTTATCTCGGCTCCCTGTGGGGTACGGCGGTTACAGATCTCTACATTCACTCGGTGGGGCTGCTGCCTGAGTGGCGGCAGGCGATGCAGTTTGACCGGTTGGAGCAGGCGGTTGTCCCTTTTAGGGCGGCCCTCGACAAAATGGCTACCCCCTGGGGCCTGGGTTGGGGCATCGGCTTGGGCCTTCTGTTGCTGGGTGTTGGATTGTGGAGAGTCCAGGGATCCCGCCGCTTGCACCATTGGGCATTTGCGGGAGCAGTGCTGAATACCCTGTTGGTGGATGGGCTATTTGGCTGGGGGGCAGCTCTGCTGCGGTGAGCTGGGACATCCCCATAACTCTGCTTCAGGTGGAAGTAGAAGTATTGGTAGGGCTGGGAGCTCCATCGGACTCCGTCCTGCCAACGTCGGCGGCAGCAGGTGCAGTTGCCGGCAGTGTAGGTTCTGGCCCGGCAGGAGGCAACTCCGGTGCCGGTGCGGGCTGAGGCAGAAAGTCGATGACCTCCCAAGTCTTGGAATCCGGTGAGCTGTAGGCCAGCAGCCACCGTTCGGGCGCGGTTTCAACGCGGTCGGGCGAGCGTTGTGTAGCAACAGTTTGTGCCTTTTGGTGGGCCAGGGTGAGCTGGAAGGGATCCCCTTTGCGGCGATAGGGGCGGCGGGATCCCGGCGGCTGCACGCTCAGGGTGTAGGTGCCGCTGAGGTGATGGCCTTCCAGGGTTTCTCCTGAGGCCAACAGCAAGGGTTCACGGCGATCCTGGCGGATTTTCACATCCTGCAATTGCAGGCGGGCTGCTAGCTGGTCACTGCCCACCAAGGATCCCACCGGCCCGGACACATGAGCGATCTGATAGGCGAGGGCCTGCTGCACAATCGGTTTTGGCGGCCTGGGGCCACAGCCGACCAGCAGCCCCACCAGCACAATAGCCACAAGGCTGAGTGCACCGCGCACAACCGATCCCTGGCCCCTCCACCCCGACTTCGGCATCGCTTCCCCTGAGGCCATCAGACGGTAACTAAGGTGGGGTGTTGCTTCAGGTATTCCGTATTCACGCCGGACTCGCGGGTGAGAGCCACAAGGCCGGTACGGGCGATCTCGCGGATGCCAAAGCTGGTCAACATCTTGATGATGGCCACCATTTTGCCGGGATCCCCGGTTACCTCGAGAGTCAAAGACTCCTCTGCCACATCCACAATCCGGGCACGAAACATTTGGGCCACATCCATGATGGCGGAGCGGGTATCGGGGCTGGCGTTAACTTTGACCAGCATCAGCTCCCGTTCCACACAGGGAACATGGGTGATGTCGGTTACTTTCAGCACGTCAATGAGCTTGTAGAGCTGCTTCGTCATCTGCTCCACATCGTGTTCATCGCCCTGCACCACCATAGTGATACGAGAGATCCCCGGTCGTTCGGTGGGGCCAACGGTGAGGCTGTCGATGTTAAAGCCGCGACGGGCAAACATCCCCGCAATGCGGGTTAAAACGCCAGGCTGATCCTGCACGAGGGCGCTGAGGGTGTGTTTCACGGCAACCAGAGGATAGAGAAAAAGCTGAGAAGAGGTTGGGGAAGCACCTGGGAATAACAATACCCTGAGGAAATTTTACGCCAACTTTGCCGGAATGTTTTTCGCATTGCTCCGGTCGGAGCACAGCTGCAGAGCCGGCGCCCTAGAGAAAGACAGCGCAGCCGTTAACTCTCCAAAGACCCGCGCGTAACCCCCAATTGGCTGTGTAGCTTCAGCTCCTGCCACAGTTGGGATCCGCTGAGTTGACCTTGTAGGAGTTGCTGATAGCGGTGCAGGGTTTGTTGGATCTCGGCGGGGGATTCATGCAAAAATTCGATGCGCAGATAGCGCAGGCCCAAGGCCAATAATTTCGGCACATACTCTGCCCCCGTTTGGGCCTTGCCGTTGTAGAGGGTATTCCGACAGCCGGCATCGGCCTTCAAAATATGCTCGACATTGGCCCTGTCCCTCAGCTTCACCTCGTGTTTTTCACATGGGCGACCACAATTGGTGTAATCCGTTCCGCTGGATAAAAAGGCGCAAAAGACGCAGTGCTCCATGTGGAACAGGGGCATATGTTGATGAAGGGTAACCTCATACCTATGGGCGGGGCCGGCTTGCAGCAGGGATCCCAGTTGCTCGTGGTTGAGGTCATAGGAAGCCGTCAGGCGCTCCAGGTTGTAACGGGTTTTGAGATAGTGGGCCGTGATGGGATTGGCCACATTCAAGGAAAAATCCCCAATGCAGCGCTGCCCGGCAAAAAAACGGAGATGGTCGTAATTTCTCACCAAGTAGCCATCGGCTCCGCCGACCAACACTTGCTTTAGGATCCAGGTTTCTCCTGGCTTGGTGATGCGGGGCGGAGCGACCCACAGTTCCACCTCGGGATGGGCGGCTTTGGTTGTGCGGATCACCTCCCGATAGCGGCGGGGATCCTCAAACTCCAGATAGATCTGCCTAATACCGCTGGCTATCACCGGCGGCAGTTGCGCCGGATCCCGCACCAACACCACCAACTGCGGGGATCCCCTTTCGGGCTCCTCCTGAGAAGGCACCAGATCTTGCCAGTGAGCTTCGGGATTGAGTTGCCAGCGCGGGGGCTGAGCTCGCAGAGCTTGTAGGCGTTCCACCGCTTGTCGGCGCATCTGGTTGAGCAGGCTCACCGGCAGCATTACCTCCCCCTGCAAGGCATTGTGCAGGGATCCCAACTTGAAGGGAGTGGAGCCCAAACGGCCCAGTTGCTGTCGCAGTTTTTCGGTGGTGAGGGGTTGGCGGTGGGCAGCTTCCAGGGGCAGCGGCGAATCCACCTGCACCGTATGGCCTTGCTCATCCCGCAGGATCAGCGTCAGCGGGGATCCCACTTGGCCGTGAACCTCCATGTGGACAGGCCGCTGAAAGCGGGGGTGATCCCCGGCGTAGCTTTGGCGCAGGCGCTTTTCCAGTTCCGGGTCGCTGGTCTTCCAGAGGCGATCCCCCACCCGCAGACGTTTGAGATCAATGACCCCCTCTCCGAAGCTGAGCCAGGCCAGCCCCTGCTTCTCTTGCACCCGGTAAACTCGCCCCCCCTGCTCCGGTAACTCCGGCTGCCCCTGATCAAACACCACGCCATCCCCGGCTTTGAGGGGTGCCTCCAGCCGGATCCCCACCTGATCCTGTTGGATCCCCACCACTTGCCCCAGGTAAACCCCCCGTTTCTTGCCAAACCGCGCGTGCACCAGCTCCTGGTTGTTGATGCCCCGCAGCCAGCCTGTGTAGAGCCCACGAGAAAAGCTCATCTCCAGCTCGTAGCGTTCCTGTTGCGAGGGCTGCCACGGCTGTCCCACCCCCAGCGCATCCAAGGCCTGCCGATACACCCGCGTTACATTGGCTACATATTCTGGGGATTTCAGTCGGCCCTCAATTTTCAGACAGCGGATCCCCAGCTTCACCAGCTCCGGTAGCACCTCCAGCCCGGCCAAATCTTGAGGGCTGAGCAGATACCGCTTCTCCCCCAAGTCGCGGCGGATCCCGTCTACCACCAGCTCATAGGGCATGCGGCAGGCTTGGGCACATTCCCCCCGATTGGCCGAACGCCCCCCCAGCGCCTCGCTGGTCAGACATTGCCCCGAGTAGGCCACGCACAACGCCCCATGCACAAAGACCTCCAGAGATAGGGAGGATCCCTTCTCTTGCAGATAGGCCTGGATCTGGGCGATTTCCTGGAGGGAACATTCCCGCGCCAGCACCACCACCTCACAGCCCAGCTCAGCGGCAAACTCCGCTCCCACTCCACTGGTGATGGTCATTTGCGTGGAAGCATGGATGGGGAAATCGGGGGAAAGATGCCGGATCAGGCGGGCGATGCCAATATCCTGCACAATCACCGCATCCACCCCCGCCGCAATCATCGAGCGGATGTATCCCTCGGCTTCCGTCAGCTCCCTTGGAAAAACCAGGGTATTTAAAGTAACATAGCCCCGTACCCCCCGCCGGTGCAGCCAGGCCATCAGTTCCGGCAAATCCGCTTCCGTAAAGTTGCGGGCGCGCATCCGGGCGTTGAAGCGCTCCAGCCCAAAGTAAATGGCATCGGCTCCGTTTTCCACCGCCGCCTTGGCACACTCCCAATCCCCTGCTGGAGCCAGCAGTAGGGGCAACTTGGTGGTCAGAGGCGGCGCCTCAAAGTGATCCGTTTCCGCGAAATCTATCCCAGCAGCTTTCATCGGAAGACAGCCCCACAAAGAGAACAAGGGATCCTTTCCCATTCAAAATCAAAAAACCTGAGAGCAGGATCCCCTTGTCTCAGGTCAAGCTGCCTCTGCCGGCGGCCTCTTAACAAAAAACTCGTTCCGTCCGTAAAGGGTCTAGCTAAGAAGCCACCAGCACATTCAGGATCCCGGTGAGGACGGCGCTGAACAAAGCCAACGTTAGGTAGCGGCCAACAGCCGGGTTGTCACCCAGCAGCCGATCGGAAGCGCTGATGGTGAAAAACAAAGACCAGGCCTGAGTAGCGTTGATGGTCTCAAATTGGTTGAATTCAGCGGTGAAGATCTTAGGCATGACTCAATGCTCCCTACAGCTGTGGGTTCGCACCCCTACCTTAACAAAAGTTAACAGCAGCTGCCACGTTTGCGCGGCTACATCAGGACACCGCCGAACAAGGCTGGAATAGGCAGCGTTTTATGGGAGAGCTGGGTACACAACCCTCGGAGGGATCTGCATCTAGCGTGGATCAGTTGTATGCGACTCCGTATATAGTATTGAGTGATGCGGGATCCCCACCCAAAATAGGGGCTTTGCCCCTCGACAGAGGTCGAGCAGATGTTCTAACCTTGGCTTCTAGGGTGGCCCAAGAGCGCTCTTCAAGATAGGTGTGCCGGGGTGTTGTCAGCGATGGCCAACCGGGATCCTAAGGCTGAGAGTGTGCCGCATCGCTAGCCTAAGCCCTGTTGAGCGGGTTTAATCTAGGCAGCTTTTGATTTGCCCCAGGCTGTTGGTTAGTACTTAGGAAGCTGACCCCATAGCAACCAGAACAAGGCGCGATGCCGGGAGTTGAGATGAGAATGACGCGTTGTAATGTAGTATCGCCTGTGCGCTCCCTCTGCCGCTGTGCAGCTCAGGTGGGCGGCGTAGCCGGGATCCTGATCGGAACAGCTTGGGGGGGCTTGGCTGTAACTCCCGTTTGGGCTCAGGAGAGTGCTCTACTGGCTCAGGCAGCCGCAGGCCCCATGAGCCGGCAAGAGGTGGCGGAACGGCTGAATCTGGTGCCTGTTTTTGCCATCGTGTCTCAGAACGGCACCCCCGTTGTCGCCAATGTGGAGCGGGATGGCCGCACCATCCAAGTGGTTTCCTTCTGGCTGGATCAGGCCCAGGCCCAGCAAGTGTTGGAGCAGGTGAAAGCCAGCAACCCCGAGATAGCCAGTCAAGCCCGGGTGGTGCCTCTCTCGCTGGGGTATGCCTACGAAAAATCGGAAGAGGAGCGCGCCAAGAATAGTGACCTGTATTTTGAGGTGGTGCCTCGGGCTTCTGATGTGGAAGCAGCCAAGCAGGTGCTGAAGGAAACCGGTCAAGATGTGCCTGCAGAAGCGATTGGTGTGCCTCTGTTCTATGGCCGCTCCGGAGAGGGGCTGCTGACCATCGAGCAGGATGGCCATGAGGTGGTGCCCTTCTTCTTCGACCGCAACGATTTGCGGAGGGCCTTGGATCGGGCGGCGGCGCAGAACCCGGATGTGGTTGGGAAAACCCAGATTGAAGTGACCTCGCTGGCCATTGTGGTAGAGCGTATGCTGGCCCCCGACGCGCAGGCCGATGTGCAGAAAATTGCCTTTATCCCCTCTCGCTCGGCGCTGGAGTATATCCAATCCCTGGCCCGGCCTGCCAATCCTTCTGCAAGTCCCCAGCCTCAGCGTTAACCTAAGCCCCTGATGGGATCCCCGTCTGCTCTGGTGAAGCGGTTAACAGAGTGGCGTGCCCAAGCCCTGAGGGCGGCAAAAGCGGCTGGGATCCCTGCCGAGGAAGTGGAGATTTTGCTCAGGGAACGGCTGGGGTGGGGGCCGTTGGAGCGGCTGATGGGTCGCGCTCCGGCTGGGGAGGGGGATCCCCTGGAGGAGGTGCAGACCCTTTGGCGGCAAAGGGTGGAAGAGCGCATCCCCCTACAGTACCTGTTGGGCAAAGTTGAGTGGGCGGGCTTGAGCTTGCGGGTGACGCCGGCGGTGCTGATCCCACGCCCGGAGACCGAGCTGCTGGTGGAGCAGGCTTCCCTTTGGCTACAGGCCAATCCTCTGCCGCCGGGATCCTGTTTTGCCGACCTGGGTACAGGCAGCGGGGCGATTGCCATTGCGTTGGCCCATCAGCACCCCCAGTTGCGGCTTCTGGCCGTGGATTCTAGCCCAGAGGCATTGGCTGTTGCGGCAGACAATGTGGCAGCCCACCATCTGCAGGAGCAGGTGAAGTTGCTGCTGGGATCCTGGTTTGTACCTTTGGATCCCTGGCGAGGACGGCTGCGCGGCCTGGTTTCCAACCCTCCCTACATTCCCTCTGCCGAGCTGGCCTCGCTCATGCCAGAGGTGCGACTGCACGAGCCGCGACAGGCTCTGGATGGGGGAGAAGACGGCCTAGCCCACTTGCGGCTGTTGATTCAAGCAGCACCGGATTACCTGGCCCCGAACTCCTTTTGGGCGGTGGAAGTGATGCGAGGCCAAGCCCCTTGGGTGGCGGAGCAGTTGCGAGATAGGGGCTGTTATCGGCAGATCCAAGTTCACCGAGATCTGGCCGGGGTTGAACGGGTGGTCAGCGCCCACTTCGTCGGATAGAAAAGGGTAGGATCCCATAAGATGGGGTATCGCCGGAGCCGGAACTGTCCAAAACTTAAAGCTCCGAGCCCAGAGATCTGAGCACGGATGGGATCCCCTGTCCTTCGCCAGGAGCACTTCTTGAGGGAGCCTTCGCCTACAGCCAAACCCGACCCACCCTTACAGCAGGCCGCCCCTGCCGACGGGCAAGGGGCCGTGGATTGGCAGTTTGCTTTTGAACGCTCTGAGGTGATGCGAGCCTTTCAACAAGAGTTGCTCGTCAGCATCGGCCATGAGCTGCGCAATCCCCTCAGCAGCCAGATGGGATCCCTGCAGTTGGTGTTGTCGGATCTATGTGACTCTCCCGAAGAGGAGCGGGAATACCTTCAAAGTGCCAAAGAGGCGGTAGAGCGCCTGATCAAGCTGCTTGAGGAATACACCCGCCTGGCTCGCCATGACCTGCCCATCCAACCTCTGCGACCGGAACCGACCCGACTACGCCCCCTCCTGCAGGATGTGTACAGCCTAACTCGCCTACAGGCCCAGGATCAGGGCATTCGCTACGAATGGCCGGCCCTACAACCCACCTCGGCCTTTGAGGTGCCCCTTCTCCCCGATAGCCTCACCGTTTGGGCGGATCCCCACGGCTTGGTACAGGCGCTTCTGGGAGTATGTCGCTGGGGCATCCGCACCCTACGCTACGGTTCGATGGCTTTGCACCCCTATCCCACCGCAGAAGAAGAGGGGCGACTGTGCCTGGGGTGGAACCTTGAGGGGCGATGCCATGTGCCCATTCAAACAGAGGGCTGTGCCGTCTGGCGGGTAAGCGAGCGGCTCCTGAGAGAAATGGGAGGCGAGCTGGAACTCTGTGAAAGTGGACTCTACCGGGTTGGCATCAAGGTAACCCTGCGCCTTGCACAGTGAATCTCAGAGCAGGGGGGCTTGGGTTTAGCGGCTTCGCAGACCCGGCCAGTTGGCATCTGCCTTCTCGATCAACCCGGGGATGTCGCGCTCCCAGTTGCGCTGTACCCGCCGGTTGGCGTTCAGGTATAGCTTGTCATCAACAATTTTCCAGGCAAAGGGATCCACCGGGTAAAGGTAGTTGTGGGCCACTGCCCAGGCACAAAACCCGCCGTACTGGGGGGCAAAGCGCTCTGGGTTGTTGCGAAACCGCTCTCGATTGTCGGCGCTGGCAAACCTCCAGGTTACCCCTCCCCACTCCCATTCATACGCTGGGGATCCCTTGACGGGCTTGCCATCGATGAAATAGGCCACCGGGTCATAGCCCCGCAGGGCCAGGCCGTCCGTCGCAAAAAAAGGGCCCGGGGATCCCTCCTCGGCAGCCCCAACAACCTGTCCTTGGGCTGGGAGAGACAGGAGCCAAGCCGGATGAGAAGCAACAGCTCCAACCATCAGCAGCAGCGAGAGCAAAACCCAACGATTTTTGACCATCACGACCTCCCCAATCCTCAATCGAGATAAAAATCTCCTCCACTTCCAGAAAAGCACTGCGCCCTTCCTCTCAGATTCAAAAAGAGACCTGAGAAGACCCTGGCTTCTGCGGACTGGGAACAGTCTGGCCGCAGCGGGGAAATTTGCCTGTGATTTGGATCGGGGAGATCCAATCTAAAAAAAGCTCAACCTTCTCGGCGCAAGGCCAATTCCGCCCGATCCAGTTGCATTAGCACCCGCTCCACCTTTTCGGGGTTGAGAGGCCGGTTGGAAGTGCGGTACTGGGAGGCCAGCGTATTAAACACCGTGCGCAAAGTGGTAAAAGACTGCAGCTTGTCGTAGCGATGGCCGTGGTAGCGCCCAGAAAACTCCTGGATGGCCTGCATGGCTTCCGCTCGCGCCTCCTCTGGGTTCATCAGGGGATCCCCTTCGGAAAGGACGGTGCGCAGGGTTTGGATCAAGGTCATGCTGTCTTCGTAATACTTGCCGGTGAGACGGGCAGCCTGAGCAACTGAACTCCCTGATCCCAGCAAAAGGGCTACAGACAGGAGCAGGCTGACAAGACGCCGAAAAAAAGTTTTGAGCATGGGGAACCTAATGTAACTTATTTTTAAGCATAAGCCACAGCAACACCAGAGGAGTCATCCAAAAGATGCTGTTCACGCCCTTCAGCGACTTTCTGCAGAGGCTAGGCCAGTACGGATCCCATTGGACAATGTTAGCCCTGATCTTGGGGTTTGCCTGTGCTCACAGCGGATTAGCCTACTTGCGGCCCTGGGGGGAAAGCTGGCTGGGATCCCGTCTGTACCGCATCTTCTTTGCTCTGGTGAGCCTCAGTTTGGCACCACTGTTGCTGATCTATTTTTTTAACCATCGCTACGACGGGGTGATTCTCTGGGATCTCCAAGCCGTCCCAGGCATCCGCACCACCGTTACTCTTTTGTCTGCCCTCTCTTTTTTCTTCTTGTATCCGGCCACCTTCAACTTGCTGGAGATCGCCGCCATTCGCAAGCCGGAGATCCACCTGTTTGAGACCGGGATCATCCGCATCACCCGTCATCCGCAAATGGTGGGCCAGGTGATCTGGTGTGTGGCCCATTCCCTGTGGATTGGCTCCAGCTTTATGGTGGTGACCTCGCTTGGGCTCATTGCCTACCACCTGTTTGCCGTTTGGCATGGGGATCACCGCCTGGAGCGGAAATACGGGCAGGCCTTCCGCGATCTCAAGGCGCGCACCTCCGTGATCCCCGGCTTGGCCATTCTGCAGAAGCGACAGCAACTGCGCCCGCGAGAGTTTCTGCGCTGGGCCTATTTGGGGGTGTTCAGCTTTGTAGTGATTCTTTACGCCTTCCATCCACAAATGGTTTCTGCAGCCAGCCGAGTTGCCTGGTAGCATGATCCCAAAGAACTTCTTTAGTTTGGGAGTGATGGCCTTGCAAGTTGCTTTAGATGCTTTTAATCAAGAACTTTTGACAAGTGATGGGTTGGTTTTGGTGGATTTCGGCGCCCCTTGGTGTGGCCTGTGTCGCTTCATTCAGCCGATTACCGACCGTCTCGTAGCCGAGTGGGGAGGGGCGGTCAAAGTACTGCGGGTGAATGTAGACGACAATTTTTGGCTGCCGCGCCGCTATCGGGTGCGCTCTTTGCCAACCCTAATTTTGTTTGAGAAAGGTCAAGAAGTGCAAAGGCTGGAGCACTTCGCCAGCCGCGATGAGGTGCTTCGCCGCTGCGAGCAGTTGTTTCTTGACCACCTGCGCTACCTGGGTTCGGGAGCCTGCTCATCCTCGTTTGAGCCCCAAGCCCCGCCGCCCGGCGTGTAGAGGGTGATCACGTCGCCGGCTTTTAGGGAGCGGCTGATTTTGCCAGGCAAGGGATCCCCGTTGAGGAGGTTGATCCCCACTTGGCCTGGCCCGCCTCCCTGTTCTCCTTGGGGGGCATAATGGCGCCGGTCGGTGAGCAGGGAGAGGGTGCAATCTTGTAAAGTCTGGATGGATCGGATCAGTCCCCACCCGCCCCGCTGTTGACCATGGCCGCCGGAATCCTGGCGGAGCTCGTAGCGCAGCACCCGCAGGGGATACTCCAACTCCAGGGCTTCGATGGGGGTGTTGAGGGTATTGCTCATGCCCACGTGGACGCCATCCAAACCCGGTCGTTGCCGGCTGGCCCCCTGACCACCTCCCAGGGTTTCGTAGTAGGTGAAGTGGCGGTTGCCCAGCACACAGTTGTTCATGGTGCCCTGTCCCTGGGCGATGCTCCGCAATCCGGCCACGGGAGCCAGAGCTTTGAACACCACATCGGCAATGCGCTGCGAGGTTTCCACATTGCCCGCCACCACTGCTGCCGGAAACTGGGCATTCACCAAGCAGCCGGGCGGCGCCACGATCTCGATGGGATCCTCCAGGCCGACATTGCTGGGGGCCGTGGGATCCAACAGACAGCGCAGGGCAAACAACACCGCCGAGCGGGTGACGGCCAGGGGCGCGTTCAGGTTTCCCGCCATGGCCGGAGCAGTGCCGGTGAAGTCCACCCGCAGCTTCTCGCCCTCTACTTCCACCTGCACCCGAATCTCAAGGGGCGCGGGCGGATCCCCGTAGCCCTCCAACCAGTCCTCAGCGGTGTAGATCCCATCTGGCAGAGCCTGAATCTGCGCCCGCATCCGTCGGCGGCTGTATTCGATCACCCCCGCAATCAACTGCCAAGCTTCCTCTTCTCCAAAGCGGGCCAGCAACTCCCGAAACCGGCTCATCCCCACTGCGCTGGCCCCCACCTGGGCCTGCAGATCCCCCCGCCGCTGCTCGGCATTGCGCACATTGGCCAGGATTAGGCGCAGCAGATCCTCCTGCCAGTACAACTCTCCTTCTAGAGAGAGCCCAGCCAGCCGTACCGGCGGGATCACCAGCCCCTCTTGCCAAAGTTCTGTGGAGTCGGCGGGCATGGAGCCAGGGCGCATCCCTCCAATATCAGCGTGATGAGCACGGTTCACAGCATAGGCGCAAATCCGGTCGGGATCCCTCCAGCCGGGAATGGCCGCGACCACCGTAACGTCTGGCAGATGGGATCCCCCCTGGTAGGGATCGTTGAGGAGAAACACATCTCCGGGTCGCGGGTTGGCTGCCACCACCGCTCGCACCGCCTGCGAAAGGGCGCCCAAATGCACCGGGATGTGAGCTGCCTGGGCAATGCAAGCCCCTTGCGCGTCAAACAGAGCTGTGGAGCAATCCCGCCGCTCCTTGATGTTGGCCGAATAAGAACCGCGGATGAGGCGGGCTCCCATCTCTTCGGCAATCCCCGCCAGAGCGTTGGCCATGACCTGCAACCGGATGGGATTGGAGACAGGATAGTTGCTATCCATATCCCTCAAAGCCTACGCCCCAGCCAAACGGCCACCCTGCGGATCCCTTGCCAGAACTGCAAACGACGTTGCCAGCGGGCAAGGGTATGGCGATTCTCGCGCAGACGATCCCGCAGACGCAGCAACTCAGCCGGGGTGGGAGCCAAGGCCTGCTGAGCTGCTTCTCGCCAATCGGCCATGGCCTGCTCTGTGACTCCAAGAGCCGAGCGCAGCTTCAAAATGACAGGAATGAGAGCAACCAAGGCCAAAAACAGCAAGCCGTTGAGGCCGCAAACTGCCCAGACAGCCCATCCCGAACTCCAATTGGCATTCACAGAGAGCTCCGGGTAGGGATCCCGACAAGGCTCACTGCTGCTGCAGCATCAAGGGGCGCAACACCCGGCCATCCCCCACCACAACCACCGTTGACAGCACCTGCTCACCACGGCGGAAGGTAATCGGCACCGATTGGCCTACCGGGGTATTTTGGATGATCTGCTGCACATGTTGCACGGAGGTGACCCGCTGCCCATCCACTCCAATCAAAATATCGCCCTGGGCCAGACCGGCTCGTTGAGCAGGACCATCCTGGAGCAAGCCGACCACCTGCACCCCCTGAACTCGAAGTGCGGGGCCGAACAGACGACGGCTGATGGCGCTCTGGGCTTGCTCGCCGTTCACCGTTTCAATGGCAACTCCAATGAAGCCGTTGCCGACAGCATAGGAGGCAGGCGACCACTGAACCCCGAAGCTGTTGGCGTCGCTGCTGACCTGAACCGTGGAGCCGTGGTGGTTGTAAGCTTCACCCCCAACCGAGTCGCAGGGGTAGGCCACAACTGCATCTGCCAGCAAGAAGGAGATGGGCAGGGCTAGGGCAAGCTTGAACAGATGGGTTGGTTTCTGCATGGTTCGACCCTGGAAACGGTGAAGTAGAAATGAGCTTGAATCCGCGAAGCACTTGGGTGGATGCACCAGCCAGGTGTGGGCAGCTTGCACCGCCCCTCCCTCAGTGATAAACCCAAAATCGCCAACTGTCGATAGGCTTGGCCGTGCTTCTGGGCTGGATCCCAAGGTTTTGCCGGCCTTCCTGTAGCAATTCTTCAAGGTCTTGGGATCCCTGGCAGCACTGGGTTGGCTCGGCGGGGCTCACAAACCGGCAAAGCGATCGGTGGCTTCCAGGAGGGCGGTGCGGATTCCGGGCTCGGTGATGGAATGGCCAGCATCGGGGATCATCCGAAACTCTGCTTCTGGCCAAGCCTGATGCAGCTCCCAAGCAGAGATGGGCGGGCACACCACGTCGTAGCGCCCCTGGACGATCACCGCCGGCAGATGCCGCAGCCGCCCCACTCCCCTCAGCAACTGATCCTCGGGATCCAAAAAACCGCCGTGGACAAAGTAATGGCACTCAATGCGGGCAAAGGCCTCGGCAAACTCTCCCCGACCAAAGCGCTCGATGAGCTCTGGGCTGGGGATCAACTTGCTGGTGCTGGCCTCCCAGACGGACCAGGCGCGAGCTGCCCTCAGCCGTACCTGGGGATCTGGGTCGTTTAGGCGGCGGTGGTAGGCTGCCAGCAGGTCATCCCGCTCTTCGGGAGGGATCGGCTCCAGGTAATGTTCCCAAGCGTCGGGGAAAAAGTAGCCGGCCCCCGACTGGTAAAACCAGCGGAGCTCAAAAGGGCGCAAGAGAAAAATGCCCCGCAAGATAAACCCCAGGCAGGCTTGGGGGTGGGTTTGCCCGTAGGCCAGGGCGAGAGCGCTGCCCCAGCTCCCCCCGAACACAAACCAGCGCTCAATGCCCAGATGCTGACGCAACCTCTCGATGTCTGCCACCAGATCCCAGGTGGTGTTCTCCCGCAGCTCGGCATAGGGGCGACTTTTCCCGCAGCCCCGCTGATCGAACAGCACCACCCGCCAGCGGCTGGGATCGAAATACTGCCGGTAGATGGGATCGATCCCGCCTCCAGGCCCCCCGTGCAAAAACACCACCGGCTTGCCTGCCGGGTTGCCGCACTGCTCGTAGTACAGGGTGTGGAGGGAGGAAACCGCCAGAAAACCTTGATCGTAGGGCTCGATGGGGGGATAGAGATCGCGCGACATAACTTGAAGCTCTGCTGGTCATCACTCTCAGGGTCTGCGCAGGGCAATGGTGGCCTTGGGCGGGATCCCTTCCTGAAAGGTCTCGCCATCCGCGGCCAGGATGACAAATTGCAGCTCCTGACCCGGCTGGGCGCCCAAATTGCTCCAGGGGATGGCCACCTCCAAACAGGCATCCACCACCGCCTTCACTTGATGGCCGATGGCGTGCCAGGTGTGGTACTCCCCTGCCTGCAAGAGCTGGGCTTGCACCTCTGCCGGATGCTGGCCGGTGCCGGGAGGCGGCAGTGACAACCGCAACAGGTGGCGGTAGTGGTAGTTGAGAGGGGCTTCTGCCGGCAACCCCTGCAGGGGAATGGGGCTGTTGACGGTGACGCGGTTGGGATAGAACCACAGCACCAGCAATTGCTTGGGCCGCTGCACCACCGAGTTAAAATCCAGCCGCAGGTAGAGGTTGAAGTGATCAAACCCGTACCAGAGGCGGCGAACGGCGCTGTTGCGGTGCATGGTGCCTCGGGCCGCTCCAATCTCCACCCGCCCCGCTTGGCTCCACTCCCGTTCTGCCGGACGACCGTTGATGGCCGGGTGGATAAACCCCTGCGGCAGGCGATCCCCTAGGCCGTCATGATCCTCCAGGGGAAATTGCAGCACGGTCGGCACCGCCTCTCCCAAAGCAGTGTAGAGCGCCTGCAGGTGCTCCCGAAACAACTGGTCGAAAACGGCATCATGGGCGGAGGAGTGGCCTGCCCCAAACCACCAGAACCAATCGGATCCCTCGGCGGCCCAGAGGGCCTCCCAGGCTTGGGGATTGGCGCGGGGATGATCCTGAATCACCTGACGGGCTTGGGCCAGAAGCTCCCAAGCGCGGTTTTTGACGGGATCCCCAATCCAGGTGGTGAAGTCCGCCTCGATCCAGGAGCCACTGTGCAGCTGCTCTGCCGGCAAAAACTCAGTGGGAGGAAACTGATCCAGAAACTCGGAGACCGTCACCAAGCGCAGCGCCGGGTGCTGGCTGAGGCGGGTATAGAGGTTTTCCAAGAAGGGCCGGCCATCTTGGGGGTAGTACTCCCAGCAGTTTTCCCCATCCAGAGCGATGGTCACCAGCCAGGGCTGCTCCTGGGGCAGGCGGTTGCGGATGCTCTCCAGATGGCCAATGAGATCTTTGGCGGCAGCATCGGCGGGCATGGCGCTGTAGCTGAAGCCGATCAAATCCGAAAGGCGGTGATCCCGAAAGACGATGGCCAGATCCCCCCGCTCGGTTTCCAGGCGGTAGGGGCGGTAGAGCTTCTCCGGCTCCAGAATGTGGCCCTGCCCATCGCGGTGAAACGGTTGACCCAGGCTCCACCCCAAAACCCCTTCGTCGGAGATGATCCACTCAAAGCCCTGTTTTTGCACAATCGGCACAATGGCAGGGCTCACCGATTGCTCGGAAGGCCACAGGCCCCGCGGATCCCGGCCAAAGCGCTCCCGATAGATCTGCTTAGCCCGCTCCAGTTGGCTGTGGACATCCTGCTCCCAGTGAAAGGGGTAGCGAGGTAAGGGCAACCCTGGACGGGCCACCCGTGCCGAGCGCTCGCTCACCAACAGGGGCAAGATGGGGTGGGTATAGGGGCTGGTGGTCAGTTCCAGTTGGCCGCTGCTCTGCAGTTTGGCGTGTTGGGGCAGGATAGCGCCGAGGATCTGTTGTTGCTTGGCGTAGATCCGCTGCCGATCCGCCAGGGTAAAACCGGATCCCATTTTGATCCAGCCCTCAATCTCAGGATCCTCCTGAAAGAGAGGATCAAACCAAGACAGGTTGTGCCAGGCCAGCAGATCCCCGAAGTCCTGCGGAGTCCAGTACTGCAGACACCAGTTCACCCCCTGAGATTCCCGTTGGTTGTAGAGCTGCCGGTAACGGGGATAGGGCTCGATCATGGTGGGGTAGTGGCTGTCGAAAAAACGCTCGACCACAAAGCGCAGTTGATCGGGGCTGAGCTTTTCGACAGGGGATAAGGTCAGTTCCAGGTAAGGATCAAAAGCCGAGCCGGCTACGTACTCTTCGATTTGCACAATCAGGGAGGGCACCAAGTTGACCGTTTGGTGCAGGCGGGGATAGCGCTCCAGCAGCAAGACCAAGTCCAGGTAATCTTTGATCCCGTGTAGGCGCACCCAAGGCATGCGATATTTACCCGCCACCGGACTTTTGTAGAGGGGTTGGTGTTGGTGCCAAACCAGGGCGACGTGCAGCGGGTAGGTCATGGGCGGTACCGGATCCAACCATCACCCGGATACTAGCCCATCTGTCTGGCTGGCGATCGTAAGAAACTCTTGAATGTCTGAGCTCTGCCGGTGTCGATGGCGGTGGGGAAAAGCTTGCCATTCGGCAGATTCCTCAGGAGAATGGCGGCAAATGGAAGAGCTGAGCCATGACTGCCGCTACCCACCTTCTGGAACAGTCGATCGTTGTCTTTTCCCAAAACTATTTGCCCATCAGCCGGGTCAATATCAAGCGGGCAATCGTGCTGCTGCTAACAGGCAAAGCCGAACCGCTCTCGATGATGAATGTGCCGGTGTGGAAGGTGCGCTCCCCCAGCCAGGTCATCGAGGTGCCCGAACATATTCGCCTGACCATCAAGGGCAAAGAGCGCGCTTGGCGTGTGCCCCCTGTGAATCGGCGGGAGGTTTTGCGGCGGGATCACCACACCTGCCAGTATTGTGGCAGCACCCACAATCTGACCTTGGATCATGTCGTGCCCCTCTCCAAAGGGGGATCCCACAGTTGGGACAATGTGGTGACGGCTTGCGAACGCTGCAATCAACGCAAGGGCAACCGCACCCCTGAAGAAGCCAACATGCCCCTGCGCAGCAAACCCCGTGCCCCTCTCCACCCGACGGTGGCTTTTGCGGAGCAGTTCTGGCGCGAACACCAAAGTCGGCAAGAGTGACATCCTCCCGGCGCTCATCCTATGGACAGAGCGCGGGCCACCCTTCCCGTCAGCAGGACGGAGTCCTTACCTCGCGGTCGGGCATTCCTGCCCCACGCCACTTGTCTGGGTCTACAACCCCCGACAGAACAACTGGACAGGCGGTTCCCCTTCCCCAGCCTCCCCCCTAGGCACTGCCAGCTCGCAAAACAACCTCTAATCCACCCAGCACAGTTCCCAAGGCTGAGGCTGAGTCCTGATGCACCCGGTACCGGCATTCAGGGCACTGAGGCCCCCCGACAGCCCAGCTGTTGCTAACCATCCCCCAGCACTTGCAACCGATTTGGCCGCTTCCTTTGGGGTCAACCTTGGCAAAGTCCACCCCACCTTTCCAGCAAACCCACTCCAGAAGGCAGAGAATCTATCCCCAGGCAGCCTCGACGCAATCCTTGGGCAACATCCCCCTTGCCCAGCCCTTGGCCTTGAGGTCTTCCACAAAGATCTTCCACAAAGAAAAGATAGAGAGGGTCTGCCCTCGGTCTCAACGCCAATGGGCCCTCTGGAAATGAAACTCTTGGCAACCATTGGCAATGCCCCGCTGCATCCTGGCAACCTGCAGTGGTGCTCTCTTCCAGTGGCAAGACCCCTGCTGTTTTCTCGCCCCCCTGGGTTGCAGCCTTCTCAGCTGGCCTTGCAGGGCTTTGAAGCCCTTGGGCCGTTCCCAAAAGCGCCCTCTGAAGTCGTCAGGAATTGCTCCAAAACCAGGTCAATCCCCGTCGTCCGCCCGTGAGCTGGTTTGTTGGGAGGCATCTGGATAAGCCCAGTACTTGTAGGTTACCGCCAGCATAAGTAGGCTTTACTACAGATTTCGCTCAGGGGTATGGCGGGGATCCATGTATCCCAGTGCTCACCCTGCGGCTAGAGCATGGGACCTATTGCCCCCGCACCCCCGTTAGTTAAAATTGTTGGTACTAGAACTGTAAGGCACAGCTTCTTCTAGCTTTGTCCAGGTTTGCGGCTGAGCTACAGGTGCTCTGTTGTGGGCAAAGGGAACTTGCACCTCGGCTGCAGCAAGCAAGGTGGGGGTTGGCTTCCTGCTCAGCAGGTTTTGGGAAAGGTTGTAAGTCGGCTCAGAAGAGGACTGGGTGTTTTGGGGCAGATGAAAAGTAGCTTAGTGCAGCTCGATTATCGAGTTTATAAGTTGGCGCGGCTGTTGAGCGAATATTTGGAGTTGGGGAAATGGGTTGCCCTGTCTGCTGGCTCGCTGGGTGAAGAGCCTTCTGGCAACGAACATCAAGCCTGGCTGCACAAATTTTCAGTTTACTTGTCAGAGCAGGCTCCTTGCCCTGGCCTCAAGGATCGGGATCCCGTAAGCTAGGTAGGCCCTCCCCTGCTGCACTCAACATCCTGCTGCACTCAACATGTGGATCCCTTCTTGGTGGCCGAAGCTCAGTTTTCAGGTTTGGCTGATCTTTATCGGTCGGCTGCTTTCCCAAACTGGAACCGGCTTTACCTTGTTTTATGCCAGTCTCTTTTTTGTGAATCAGGTGGGGCTGACCGCCACCCAAGTGGGCCTGGGGCTAGGCATTATGGCTTTTGCCGGGGTGTTTGGCCGCATCCTGGGCGGCTCGATGGCCGATGGAGCTTGGGGGCGCCGTTCCACTTTGATCCTCTCTCTGGCTATTTCCACCTTGGGGTCGTTTGGGTTTGCGCTCTCCTATGACTTCTGGAGTTTTGCCCTGGCCAATATGGCTGCAGGCTTGGGGCAGGGGTTGTACTGGCCGCCTGCGGAAGCGATTGTAGCAGATCTAACCACTCGTGAGCAGCGCAACGAAGCCTACGCTCTCAACCGTCTAGGGGATAACCTGGGCCTCAGCCTTGGGGTGGCTATGGCCAGCACGCTGGTGGCTCTGACGGGGGCCTATCGGCTCTTGTTTGTAATCGACGGTGTCACTTTTCTAATCTTTCTGGCAGTACTTTGGTTTTTTATCCGGGAAACTCGGGCGACTTGTCCGGCAGCAGAGCCTGTGTTGGCAGGTTGGAAAACCGCCCTTAGAGATCGCTCCCTTTTGGTGTTTGGCCTGTCGAATATCCTGTTCACCACCTATGTGGCCCAGCTCAGCAGCAGCATGCCCCTTTACTTCCGCAATGGGGTAGGGATCCCAGAGGTGCAAATCGGCATTTTGTTTGCCTTGCATGGGGCCTTGATCGCTCTGCTGCAGATGCCGGTGGCCCGTTGGTTGAATCGCCGGACGCGCATCCAAGGGTTGCAGGGATCCGCCCTGATGTGGGGGGTGGGATTTCTTTTGGTTTGGCTTAGCGGTCTGGCGGCGGAATTGGGGGCTCCGGCCCTGGCGGTGGCAGTCTTGGCGCTGGCGGTGCTCTCTTTGGCGTTGGTGAGCTACAACCCCTCTGCCTCTGCTTTGGTGG
The DNA here is from genome assembly GCF_054060305.1 of Thermostichus sp. OS-CIW-31. Lineage (NCBI taxonomy): Bacteria > Bacillati > Cyanobacteriota > Cyanophyceae > Thermostichales > Thermostichaceae > Thermostichus > Thermostichus sp. OS-CIW-31. The sequence continues at coordinate 53,205 of NZ_JBSSDA010000006.1, forward strand.
CGGATTTGGCGCCGGATCACTTGCGGGGGGTGTATCTGTCGGTCAACTCCCTCTGCTGGGCGGCGGGGTTTGCTCTTGGCCCAATGATTGGGGGGATGGCCTTGGACTTGCCGCAACCGTGGGCAAGCGGGTTGTGGATCTTTTGGGTGATCACCGTCAGTTGGGTTTGGGGGATCCTCCGCTTTCTGAACCGCATTCTGCCCTGCAAGGTGAATAGGGCCGCAGTGCCTCCGGTGATGGAGCCCGCTCCCCTCGGTGACGCAGAACGCTAGAGCCCAGGAAAGAAGCAGATTTTGGGATCCCAGTCTTGGCCAACAGCTGGTTAGAGTATGGATGTCGAACAGGAAGGCTAGTTCTGCTCTTGTACCCTGCAATTTGGTCTCAACGGTGGAGGATCTGAATCATGAGCTTGATTGGCAACATCATCTGGCTAATCTTCGGGGGTTTGCTGACAGGTTTGGGCTACATTTAGGAGGACTGAGCCTTTGCCTGACAATCATCGGCATTCCCTTTGGCTGGCAGAGCATCAAACTGGGGTTTGCAGTGCTTGCCCCCTTCGGAAAGGAAGTGGTGGAGTATCCCGATGCCAACAGCCCGCTGCTGCTGATCTTTAACGTCATCTGGCTATTGCTGTTTGGCTGGCCGTTGGTGCTTAACCATCTCTTCTGGGCTGTGATTCTGGCAATCACCATTGTTGGGATCCCCTTTGCCAAACAACACATGAAGTTAATTATTTTGTCGTTGTTGCCCTTTGGCCGAGATCTGCGCTGAGAAAGTGGGTGAACCTAGATTGTGGGTTTATTGAGGGGTACGGCCAAACTGGTTATTAGGCATTTCTCACTTGGGATGCAGGAGAGTTTTCTGTCGGGTTGTCAGGATTTGGGGTTGCCAATTGCCAAGGCTGCTCTCGGAGTTGCTCTATTGAACCATCGTCAAACTATTGGTAATGACTTGCCTCGTGTAATTTCCCCAAGTTTGAGCAACTATGCTGCTGCTTCCTCGTGTTGGGCTGGAGTCATCATTGCCCAACCAAACGCCGGTCACCAGAGGAGGGTTGGGCGTGTAGCCGATAAAGAGCAGATCCTTGTTGGCGGTGGTGGTGCCGGTTTTACCGGCTTCTCCAATGCCGAGCCGGGCAGCAGTGCCGGTGCCGGAGCTGATCACCCCTTGCAGTACGGCTGTCATCTGTTGGGCGACGGTTTCTGGCAGGACAAGTCGCTGAGAACGGGGATCCTCCCGACCAGGGTAAATCTCGCGGCAGGTGCGAAAGTCGTTGGGGTTGGCGCAATCGCTGCTATCCAAGATGCGGCGGATGGTGTGGGGCCTTGACCAAAGGCCACGATTGGCAAAAGGAGTGAAGGCTGCTGTCAACTCCAGCAAGTTCACCTCCATGGTGCCAATCACCATAGAAGGATAGGGTTGCAATGGCGATTGGATGCCCATTTGCCGGGCCGTCGCCACCACTTGCTCTAGACCTACTTGTTGGGCCAACCGCAGGGCAATCACGTTTTCGGAGAGGATCAGGCCGCGGGCCAGATCCATAGGGGCCGATCCCGAGCGACAGCCGCGAAAGGTGAGGTTGCCCCAGGTGAGGGGCTCGCAAGACAACACTTGGGAGAGAGGGATCCCCTGGGTGAGGGCAGCCGCATAGGTGAACACTTTGAAGGTGGAGCCCGGCTGCCTTTGAGCTTGGGTAGCCCGGTTGAAGGGGCTGGCGTTGTAGTCGATCCCGCCCACCAAAGCCAGCACTTCGCCGTTGCGGCTGTCGAGACTGACCAAAGCGCCTTGGCTGAAGCCCAAGCGGGATCCGGACTCGCGCACCGTTTGGGCCAGGACTTGCTCTGCCAAACGCTGGTAGGGCAGATGCACCGTGGTTTCGATGATGAAGTTGCCCTCTGCCGAGAGGTCTTGGCCCAAAAGCTGCCGCAGCTCCTGGAAGACAGCGCTGTAAAAGTAGGGAGCAACTGTCATGGTTTGGGAGCGCAAATGGGGATTGAGGGTGAGGCGACTGCGCCGGGCCCGCCGAATCTCCTCTTCGGGGAAGACTTTCAGCTCGCTCAGGCGATCCAACACCCGATCCCGGCCCCGAACGGCGGCATCATAGTTGGCGACAGGGTTAAAGGCATTGGGCGCGGGCAAAATGGCCGCCAAGGTCGCAGCTTCGGAAAGGCTGAGCTGGCGGCTTGGGATCCCGAAATAGAACTGGGCGGCAGTTTCAAAGCCGTAGATGCCGTTGCCCAGGTAAACATTGTTGAGATAGAGAGCGAGGATTTCGTCTTTGCTGTAGCGCTGTTCCAGCTTCAGGGCGGCGACGGCCTCCCGCAGCTTGCGCCCGAAGGTGTTGCCGGAGCCGGTGTAGTCCCGCAGCACGGTGCGGGCCAGTTGTTGGCTGATGGAGCTGCCCCCCTGCTGCACTTCCCCCGAGCGCAGGTTCACCCAAAAGGCGCGGGCAATGCCCAGCAGATCCACCCCAAAGTGGGAGTAAAAGCGGTGATCTTCAGCGGCGACCACCACCTTGGGCAAAATCGGCCCAAAAGCTTCTAGGTTGGGCAGCTCCCGGTAGGTGTCCCCCTGATGGCGGCGCAGCTCCGTCTGCTGATCCCCGGCCAGGACGATCAGGGGGTTGCGATCTGCGGAGAGGGGCGGTTCCACTGAGAACTTGCTCCACTCATGGCCGATCCAAATCCTCGCCCCCAGCCCCAAGACTACCATCAGGATGAGGCAGCCACGCACCCCATACACCTGTGGTGGGGGTGGATCCAGCACTTGAATCCAGACGCTCTCCGGATCCCGAGGCGGGCCAAGGCTCAGTTGCTGGCCATGCCGCAAGATCACCCGGCGCACCCGCTCGGCGCCACCGAAGGGTTTGAGGCGGAAAACGCCGTTGGTCGAGTCTTGATCTTCTAGCTGGTAGCGACCGGCATTCCACCCCAGCCAGTAGAGAATAGGGGGCAACGGGATCCGCCAACCCAGACCGGGCAGGCACCAATCCGGGCGGGGACGGATGTGGGCGTGGAGATGGCTCACCGCAGGGGCAGGGATGCGAATGGTGGCCACCGTCTGGCTGCGACCGAGAATGTCGGATCCCTTCAGGGCAACCACCTGGGGGGGCTCTCCTGGGCAGGTAATCCGCAGGCGCACCGGGCGCTTGGGGGGAGGAGGTTCGGGGGGTTTGAGGAGAGCTGTAGGCCCGACAGGGAAAGGCCTCGCCAGAGTTTTGAAGAGGCGAGCGACGGTGCTCAACAGCGGCTTTTTGTCTTCAGAAGCAGACATGGCTCAGTCCCCCCGCAATTCGCGCGCACGGCGCAGCAGCTCCTGCATGGTCTGGCCGGGACGAGGGCCGCCTGCTGCTGAATTGAGGTTACGGGCCTTGGGAGGCCGGGCAACGGGGGCAGCCGGGGGTAGGGTGGGAGGGGAGACAGGAGAAGGGGGTGGAGCACCGCTGGGCAGCGTGGGATCCCAGAGGGCCATGTAAAGATGGCCTTGGGCGTTGCGTTCGATCCTGCCGGCCCAGGGGCCAACGCGGAATTGCACTCGCCCGGAACGTCCCTCGCGCACAGCCTGCAGTTCCCGCTGCAGTTGAGCAGGCAAGGGGGCTTGCAGCATATCCTCCAAGAGGCCTTCCACTTGCGGGGTGGGTACGCCAGCGGTGACGGTGGCTTCGGTTTGCCGCAGGGCCAGGCTGGATTCGTCGTAGGTGAGGCCCAAGTCCACCCCGCCAAAGCGGTACAGGTCGTACACAGTATCGGGCCAAGCGCCCTGCCCCTGCTGGTTGGGGGATCCCAGGCTGGCTCGTACCGTCTCGCGGGAAGTCTCCAAGGGAAAGGCGCGAAACACTGGCCCGCTCCGGGTGTAGGGTTCCAGCTCCGGTGCCGGGTCCCGCCGTTTGCTCTGCTCTGAAGCCAAAACAAGGAACTCAGGGATCCCCTCCAGCGGCGGCTCCTCGCTCGAACCACTCTCCTCAGACAGGGGATGGGCATTCTCTGGGGCAATGGGATCTTCCACTGCCGGACGAGATCCTGACCCGGAAACAAGGGGAGCTGAGGGGCGCTGGAGAAACCGTCCCCATCCCCAACTCACCAAGGTCAAGCCCAGCAACCCGCCCATTAGAAGGGGAATCAGGCGCACCCAAAGCAGGGATCCCCCGTTCTCGACCTCCGTGGCCGCCGTCAAGGGCCTGAGCCGCAGAGTACCGGCTGTAACCAAGGACGGCGCAGCGGCAGGGAGACCTCCAGAAAGTGGGCCAGAGGCAGCCTCTTCCGACAAGGCGACTGGGACCTGAGGGGCAATAGATCCCTGTGCTCTGGCTTGAATGTGCTCCAGCTCCGCCAACACATTGGCCACCGATTGCGGGCGGGCGGCAGGATCTTTGGCCAGGCAACCGAGGATCAAGTCAGACAAACCGGCGGGCAGCGCGAACTTCAATCCCAGGTCTTCCAGAGGAATGGGGCGGCGCTTGTGGTGGGCCTGGTACCAGCCCGGGAAAGATTCGGTGGTGGGCTTGAGGGGCATCTGGCCAGACACCATCTGGTACAGCATGATCCCGAAGCTGTAGATATCGGAACGGGCGTCCAGCGGCAACCCTTCCAGCTGTTCCGGGGAAGAATAGGCCAGCGTTCCCAGGTAGGCATGGGTAGAGCTCAAAGATTCATGGCTGTTGAGCAGCTTGGCAATGCCGAAATCCACCAGCTTCGCCAGTTCCCCAAAACTGCTATCAGGCACTACAATCACGTTGGCCGGCTTCAAATCGCGGTGGATCACCTGCACCCGTTGCCCTTCCATGAGGATCCCCTCGTGGGCTGCTTTCAACCCCAAGCCAATTTGACGGGCCAGCCGGAAGAAGCGCTCCAAAGGCAAAGCCCCTGCGGCCAGAATATCCTTGAGGGTTTGGCCGTTCAGGTATTCCATCACATAGAAAGGCACCTCATCGGGGGTAAGGCCATAGTCATTGACTTTGACAATGTGCAGGCTTTTTTGGCCCAAAGCCGCGCAGGCTTTCGCTTCCCGTTCAAAGCGCAGGCGGGTGCGCTGATCCATTGCCGGCTGGGAGAGCAGCTTGACGGCCACTTCCACCCCACCAAAGAGCAAATCTTGAGCCAAATAGACTCGCCCCATGCCCCCCTGTCCCAGCAGATGTACAAGTCGATAACGCTGAGCCAAGAGGCGACCCAAAAAGGGATCCGACGCAGTAAACATAGGGAATTGCGGCGGTACGGAGAACAGGTTTGCAAGAGTCTCGAAGGGATCCGGCAGGAGCGGGCTACCTCTACCATAAGCACTGGAGCCGTCATAGGCCATGCTCGCCGCCGTCAATCCAGTTGCCCTTGATGTCTTTGCCAATTGTTTACCACCCCGACTACAGTGCCCCCCTGTCGCCGGACCACCGCTTTCCCATGCCGAAATTTCGCCTCTTGCAAGAGCTGCTGCTGCGGGAAGGGGTGATCCGCCCCCAGCAAGTGCACCACCCTGAGCTGCCCCCTCTCGCCTGGATTGAGTCGGTACATACCCCTGAGTACGTCAGGGCCTACTGTGAGGGATCCCTGGAGGCCAAGCTGCAGCGGCGCATCGGCCTGCCCTGGAGCCCGGAGCTGGTGCAGCGCACCTGTCGAGCGGTGGGGGGTACCGTCTTGACCGCCCAATTGGCCCTGCGCCACGGCCTGGCCTGCAACACCGCCGGCGGCACCCACCATGCCTTCCCCGCCTACGGCTCCGGCTTTTGTATCTTCAACGACCTGGCCATTGCCGCCCAAGTCTTGCTGCAGCAAGGGCTGGTGCAAAGGCTCTTGATCGTGGATTTGGATGTCCACCAGGGAGACGGCACTGCTTGGATCTTTCGCTCCGAGCCGCGGGTGTTCACCTTTTCCATGCACTGCGAGGCCAACTTCCCCGCCACCAAACAACAGAGCGACCTGGACGTGCCCCTGCCAGTAGGCATGGAAGATGAAGCCTATCTCCAGACTTTGGCCGACCACTTGCCCGATCTGTTGGCTCAGGTGCGCCCTGACCTGGTGCTCTACGATGCCGGTGTGGATCCCCACGAGGAAGATCTCCTGGGCAAGCTGGCCCTTAGCGACCAGGGCCTGTTTCGGCGGGACATGCAAGTGCTGAACACTTGTCTAAAGCAGGGCTATCCTGTCGCCTGCGTCATCGGCGGCGGCTACGGCAAAGACCTCAACCGCCTCGTGTATCGCCACTCCCTGCTGCACCGGGCTGCCAGCGAAGTGTACCGCCAATACCGTCTCTAGCCGGGGGCAAACTAGGCGTATTCGGCAATCACCACCGTGATGTTGTCTCGCCCGCCCCGCTCTTTGGCCGCCTCGATGAGCTTTAGGGGAAGCTGCTCCAAATCTTCCACCTGCAGGCAGTACTCGATGATCACTTCGTCGTCTAACTCCTCCGTCAGGCCGTCGCTACACAACAACAGGCGATCCCCTGGGTAAACTGTAATCGGCTGCACAGAAGGTGGACCCGCATCGGGTCGGCCCAGGCAGCGCTCGAGAATATGTCGCCAAGGGTGAATCCGGGCCTGCTCATAGGTCAGCTCCCCCAGTCGAATGGAGCGGGCCACCAAGGTGTGATCCTCTGTCATTTGCTGCATTTCGGATCCCCGTAGGCGATAGAGGCGAGAATCGCCAATGTGAGCGCTCCAGCAGTTGTCATTGGGATCCACCATGGCCACCACCACCGTAGTGCCCATGTCTGCCCGCTCTGGATTTTCCCGCTGATCCTTGAGGATGGCACTGTTGGCTGCTTCTACGGCTTCGCTGAGCAACCGGGGTGCCGGCACGTTTTTCCAGCCTCGATCCAGATATTCTCGGATGGTCTCGACGGCCAACAGGCTGGCTGTAGCCCCGGCAGCATGTCCTCCCATACCATCGGCAACAATAAAATAGCGCCCCTCTGGATCGCAGTAGCAGGCATCTTGATTGCTGCTGCGGATCTTGCCGGGATCCGTAGCGCAGGCATATCGTCGCATCACATCAATCGCTCTGACCGATTCAACCTTAAGAGTACTCTGATTAAAGCAAGAGCAGCGAGGGCAGCCAAAACCAAAGTGATAACCGTTAAGGTAGCATGTCCGGCCAAAAAGAGCTGAGTTGCGCTCAAAAAAAAGGCCGCAAACAACACCCCGTAAATGACTCCCAGCCCGGTGTTGTTCAGCTTGCGCAGCAAGCGCTCCGTCTCGCTGGATCGCACCCGCAGGCGTAGCTCCCCTTGTTCTATCTTGCTCAAGGTCAATTCGATCCGGCGCGGCAAGCTGAGGCTGCTGCTGGTGAACTCAGCCGCTTGACGGCCAACCTGGGCCAAGAGGGTCTCAGTCTTGCTTCCGTTTAAACTCATCAGCTCTTCCGCAAAGGGTTTGGCCACCTCCATAAAGTCGAACTCCGGATCCAACCCTTTCCCCAATCCCTCCAGCGTGGTCAGGGCCCGCATCACAAAAGTAAAGGTAGCCGGAAAACGAAACGGCTGATCGTAGGCCAGCTCGTAAAGGTCTTCGCTAATGGCCGCCACCGAGATTTCTCCCGAGTTGCCGGAAAAGGGTTTGTCCATAAAGTGATCCAGCATGTACTGCACCGAGCGGCGCACCGGAGCCAGATCGGCGGTGGGCACCAGCACCCCCAGTTCCACCAGCGAGGCCACCACCTGATCGGCATTTTTAGAGACCACACCTGCCAGCGTGCCCATCAGCTTTTCTTTCACATCGGAGGGCAGGCGGCCCATCATGCCGAAGTCGTAGAAGATCAGCGTGCCATCGGGCTTCACGGCAATGTTGCCGGGGTGGGGATCGGCGTGAAAAAAGCCATCCTTGAGCAGTTGCCGCAGATAAGCCTCTGCCCCCAGACGAGCCAAAACCTTGCGATCCAGCCCCGCCGCGCTCAGGGCTTCGTAATCGCTGATTTTGATCCCCGGCAGGTATTCCAATGTCAACAGGCGAGGAGAGGTGTAACGCCAATACACTTTGGGGACGGCAATTTGCGGCATATCCCGAAAGTTGCGACGGAAGGTATCGGCATTGCGGCCCTCATTGAGGTAATCCACCTCTTCCCAGAGGGTGCGCCGACACTCTTCGTAGATGCCGATCCAGTCGCGGCCCGGCCCGCCCCAAGAGGTGCGATACTGAAAGAACTCGGCAATCCCACGGCAGATCTCCAAATCGATGGTGAACAGCCGGGTCAGCCCCGGACGCTGCACCTTCACCACCACCTCTTCCCCGGTTTTCAGCTTGGCGCGATGCACCTGCCCCAAGCTGGCAGCGGCCAAAGGGGTGGGATCAAAGTAGCTGTAGATTTGGGTTATCGGCCTGCCCAGCTCCTGCTGCACAATTGCCGCCACCTGTTTGTAGCTGAAAGCAGGCACCCGATCCTGCAGCTTGGAGAGCTCCTCGACATATTCCGAGGGGAAGAGATCGGCGCGGGTGGAGAAAAACTGCCCCACTTTAATAAAAGTAGGGCCTAAGTTAAGCAGCGTTTCGCGGATCCAAATGGCTCTGGTCCGGCGGCGCTGGGCCTTTCGCTCGGGCGTGGGTTGTCCCCCATAGCTCCAAGCCTGCTGATCCAGCCAAAGGTAAAACAGCCAGGTGAGCACAAATCGCCAAATGTCCAGCATGCGGCCCTGGCGAGTATAGTTCTCCCGGGCCCAGCGGTAGGCGGTATAGGGCTTGACGGGTTGTGATCCCAAAGAAGTCCGGGATCCCAAAAGGCTCGCGTTCAAGCGTTTCGACTCCGGTACTTCTGCAACTCGGAGCGCAGCTGCGCCACTTCCGCCCGCAAGTCGTCCAGAGTTGCCTGCAAATCTTCTGTCTGGAAAGGCAGCGGCACCCTTTCCTGGGCGGCCATGGATGCTTCTGCCTCAGCCCGGGTCATGACATCCTGGGCAAAGGTTTGCCAGCCCTCCTGCAGCTCAGCCCACACCTTGCCCACTTCCCCGGCAATATCGGTGAGGGCGCTTTCCAAACGCTCGCGCAGAACGTCTGCCACAGCCTTGCCGACAAAAAAAGCCTGCACAACCGGATTCTTCATGCGACCCAAGTGTTAAGAAGCATCACCCAGATTATAACGAATCCTGCTCAAACACAGCGGCGAGCCGACCCACCCGAACAGCAGCGGATCGATCGGCCCGGCGGATTGGGGAGTTCGTCCAGTCCTAGCGGCGGTTGGTGGTCATGTCAGGGATCTTCAGATCGAAGACGCTGATGTTTTGCCGTGCAGCCGGCTTGGGATTGAGCATGCGGGCCATGTTGAGGAAGTTTTCTGGATCCCCGGGTTTGGGAGGACGGGTGAGACGATAGGTGCGCACCACTTCCCGCGTCGAGCGCTTCACGCCGGAGACATCGCGCCAACGAGCTCCATAGCGGGGGGTTACCAGGTTGGCGGGCTTTTCCGACAGGCGACGGCGTTGGTAAGGCACCACATCGTCCCCAAAGGCGGCATTGTACTCTTCGCTATCCACCACAGCGTCGATGAAGCCATCTAGCCCCTTGGTGGCAACGATGATGGAGTACTTGATGCGCTCCTGTTGGCTGTAGGTGGGCCGACCCAAAAAGCGCTGGAAGGTGACCTCGATGAAGCGGTAGTTGTCGTTGGGAACCATGACCAGATCCCGGTACACCTCCGACTTGCCCAGGCCGCGCACAAACTCTTTGACCGAGATTGCCCCGTTGCGCAACTGGGACTCCAGAGCTTTTTGCCGATAACTCTCCAGCATCAGATGCTCGCTGAAGATCTGGCGATAGGCAGCGCGAATGATGTTGTCAATTCCTGTCGGGTCGTCAGGACGGTAGACCGGCGGGGTTTCGTCGCTGGCTACAAAGTAGCGAGGCACCCGTTCATTTTGGGTGGTGGGGCGATCGGCAAGCAACGGAAGGGACATAGATGGTGCTCCTAAAAAAACGAGAAAAACTTAAGAAAAACACAGTGGGGCAGGGAAGCTAAGGCTCAGCAGCCAATTCCTGCCAGCTCATCTGGACGCGGAGAGGGATCAGAGGATCGGCATCTTCCAGGGCCATCTGGAGCGCAGCCTCGACTGAGGGGCGCAGAGATTGTTCACCCTGGCGAGCCAAGTCCGTCAGGGATCCAACGGCGGCGTAGCGGACTCCCCAATCGGCATCGGCAAGACATTGCCGCAACAGTTGCAAGGCTCGCTCTTGATCGAGCAAGGGCCGCTTGGCCGCCACTCGTCCTAGCCCACGGGTCGCCGCCCGTCGCACACTGGGGGCAAAGTCCGCCACAATTGCTTCCGCCAAAAAGGGGTAGGCATCCCCATGGCCAATACGGGCCAGAGCCCGCACCGAATAGGCCCGCGCCCCATAGTCAAAACCGTCAATATGGCTCAGCAAGGGCTGCACCGCGGCTTCCCCAAAGCGCAGCACCTCCTCCAGAGCAGCCTCCCCAACTGCAGGGCGATTAAACCCAAAGGCGCGAATTAAGATGGGGATCCCTTCCACTTGGCCCAGAGCCCCCAGCGCCCTCACCACCCGCAGCAAGTCCTCAGGCGACGTGGCCTGCTCCAACTCTGCCGCCAGTTGAGCCACAGCAGTGGGAAGCGCTTGAGCAGCCGAGGTGGAGGACATAAGCAACGAGTAGTCAAAGGTACAGTTGAAGCATCTGAAATGATCTAAATCAAAGGCACTGAGCGCCCCAAAATCCTAAAAGAGCCTCTCCAGTTGCGGAAGGATCGCTCCCGCCACCTGAGCCGGCGGTACCCGCCCCAACTGAAGCGCCACATCGAACAGCCGCTTCAGAGCATTGATGCGCAGGTTGAGCGCTACGTCGGCTGTTGCCAACAGCGGTGCCCCCGCCACCCATCCCGATTCGGCCAGGTCGAACAAAGCGGCCTGTCGCAAGCTGGAGTTGGAGTGGGCCAGGAGCGCCACTAGGATTTGGGTCAGCTCCTCGGCTTGCGTAAAGCGGTAGAGCACCCAAGCCGCTGCCGAACGCACCCGTTCGGAGGGATGGCTCAAAAAGGGTCGGATTGCTGCCTCAGCCTCAGTGGCCTGAAGCTGGCCCAGTGCCTCGATAAGGGCTTCCCAGGGCTGATCCTGTTCGCGAGACTGCAACAGTGCCAGCAAGGGATCCACTGCTCGCTTGTCCCCCAATTGAGCCAAGGCATAGGCAGCCTCTTCCCGCACGTGGAAGTCAGTACAGGTGAGGGCCTCGATCAAACCGGGCACGGCCCGCGCATCCCCGATTTGCCCCAGGGCCTTGGCAGCATTGCGGCGCAGAGGATAGCCCCCCAAGGCAGTGCGATCCCGCTCATCCTGCAACGCCAAAAGCAGCGGCTCTACCCCCCTTGGATCCCGAACTGTGCCCAGGTACCAGGCAGCATAGTACCGATCTTGCAAGTCATCCCCTTGCAGCCGGGCTATCGCCTGCTCCCAGCTAAGCTGCTGTGGCAGCACCGCCGTGTTGGATGCCATACGAACCGTTGCAGAGCTGTTCATGACACCTGGGCAACCTTGCCGGTAACTTCAGTTAGCTGTCGAGCATCCCTTACTCAGCAGCACCGTTGTCCTGAGCAGGAGAGGCATTGGCTCCCGACAAGGCAGTGACCTGCACGATTTTGCCACCCATCCGCAGAATGCGCTGCATCTCGGCAGACAACCGACTGTAGGGGACGGTGGCGCTCAGGGTGCTGCGGCGAACTTTGGCAGAGGTGGCCAGAGCATCGGGAGGGTTGAGCAGGCCGGTGTACTCAACTCGGTAAACCCGGCTGCCGGCTTCTGTCAGAGCTTCAGGGCTGGTGGTGCTTTGACCGAACATCGCTTTCCCCAATTATTATCAGATTTCGTTTAGAGGACTGTCAGGGGCAACCAAGCGCCGGACAAGCTGTACCGGCTACTTTCGCGGGCCAGCCGCGTTGCCACCAGGCAATGTCTAGAACCCAGAGGTTAACTCCCCCAGACTAGAGAGCAGGCGACTAACCCAACTGGCTCAAAGGGAGCCGAGGCGCTAAGCCAACCTAGAAACAGGTGGAATAGACCTCTCTGGAGCCGCCGCCTGCTCTGGAGAGATACACACTTGGAAGACGAAGAAAGAGATCGTCCCCTCCCAACAAGCGGGGATCTTTGCCCTGGGATCCCCTAGCTGAGGGCGTTGATGGCGTAATCGAAGTAGATGGCAGCTTCGTTGGCCGCTTGACCGCTCAGCATGCCCAGAGCGCGGCTCTTCATGTACTGCAGAGCCACGATGTACCAGCTGGGAGAGAGGTTAAAGGAGCGGTTCACTTCCCGCAGCCCGGCTACCAAGTATTCATCGAGGGGGCCGGTGCCACCCGCAACCAGGGAATAGGTGATGAAGCGGAGGTAGTAGCCGATGTCGCGGGCACACTTGGCCTGAAACACATCGCCGTGGCCCATTTCACCCGGCTGGGTCAAGTAAGGGAACCTCTTGAACACTTCCTGCACCGCTTCCCGCACCAGGGTTTGCTGATTGTTGGTTAGGACACGGGCCGCTTCCAGAGAAGCAGCAGCACGCTGGTAACGACCATTCACGGCCTGCAGCTCGCTGGCATTCAGAAAACGCCCTTGATTGTCAGCGGCAGCAATCGCTTCAGTGATGACAGTTTTCACCTTGCAGCTCCTAAATTCATCGATTGTGTTGTTAACGAACGTTCTGTAGGAAAGGCGGACTGGATTTCCACCTGCCTATCAGAAATGAGGGATCTAACGGATCTCAATTCTGAAAGGAACGACCAAGCTGGCTTCGACCCAAAGCTCAAACGATGGCGGCAGCCGCCTTATCGAAGTAGCTGGCCACTTCGCTTTGCAGCGCCGAGCAGTCCCCAGGAGTGATGCCCTTCGGATCCATGATCTTGGCCAGCGCTTCCTTCTTCATAGCAGCAATGGCATTGGCCACAGAAGTGGTGGGCACCCCCAGAGCAATGTAGGTTTCCCGCAGGCCGTTCAGGCAGCGATCTTCCAGCACAGAGCTATCCCCGGCCAAGGTGGCATAGGTGATGTAGCGCAGGATGATCTCCATGTCCCGTAGGCAGGCAGCCATGCGGCGGTTGGTGTAGGCATTGCCGCCGGGAGCGATCAGATCTGGCTCTTGAGCAAACAAAGAGCGAGCTGCATTGGTTACGATTTGGGCGGCATTGCTGGTCATGCGGTTGACAGCATCTAGGCGCTTGTTGCCCTCTGCCACCAAAGCCGCCAAACGGTCAAAGTCTTGGTCACTTAAAAAGGCACCGCGTGCATCTGCCTGAGCGATCACCCGGGTAAAAGCATCTTGCATGATGGATCTCCTTCTGGTCTTTCCAAAAAGTGGTGAGCGACTGGCTGAACCTCCCAAAAGCCGAATCCCAAGCTTTTTTGCGGGATCCTCTTTGACCCCCAAAAATCAAGGATTCCGTGGCAGCAGACCCCCCACCGAACCCCTAAATTTTTAGATAGGTCAAGAACCTCTGCGACTTTCAGACAGCCGAGCATCCAGCCTAATTTTATATCGCGGGATGGATGAGTGTTTTGTGAAGATTTGCAAACCTACCAACCCCAAAATGTCTGCCTAGGCTGGGATCCCTGGACTATGGGGCGCAGCAGGGGGAAATGGGTCTGCGGGCTGGCTCACAAAATGTAAACATTTGTTTTGAGATGGAAGCAGTCTGAGTGGGCACCTTCCTGAACAGAAGTTAACACTCTGGAGGGGTCACCTCTTGCAGGGCCGCTTTGAGGGCTCGACAAAAGTGAGCTATTTGTTGCAGTCCTTCTTCAGGCGTGGGGGCTTTCGCCAGCCGTTGCACAAATGCGCTGCCCACAATCGCTGCATCTGCCCCCCAGAGAGCGATCTGGCGGGCCTGGTCTGGAGTGGAGATGCCGAAGCCCACCCCAATCGGCAGAGGGGTTTGTTGGCGCAGTTGCTGCAGCAAAGCCGGGATCCGCTTTTCCAGGGTGGCCCGTTCGCCGGTAACGCCGGTAGTGCTCACCAAGTAGACAAAGCCACTGGACTGCTGGGCAATGCGGCGCATGCGCTCCGGGGGGCTGGTGGGGGCCACCAGCAGGATGAGGTCGATCTCTTCGGCCTGGGCTGCTTGTCGCAGGGATCCCGCCTCTTCCAGAGGCAGATCGGGGACGACCAAGCCGGCACAGCCGGCCTGCCGCAGTTGATGCAGAAAGTTGGGGATGCCGAGCTGGTGGATGGGGTTGTAGTAGGTGAACAGGATCAGGGGGGCCTGCAGCGAGAGACAGCGCAAGCCTTGTAGAATGGCGCCCAAAGTGACTCCCCGACTGAGGGCGCGGGTGGCTGCCGCTTGGATCACCGGCCCATCCGCCAAGGGATCCGAGTAGGGTACCCCCAGCTCGATAAGATCGGCGCCGCTCTGATCCAGAACCTGCAAAGCCTCAAAGGTGGTTTCCAAGTTGGGATCCCCAGCGGTGAGGTAGGGGATGAGGGCTTTTTCACCACGGCTGCGCAGCGCCTGAAAGCAGGCTGTGATCCGAGTGGGCATGGGATCCATTCGATTATGAGGAGATTGAGAGCATCCCCCACTGTAGCGTCTGCCGGGATCCCTAGGGGAGAGGCACAAAATCGTAGCCGGTACCGGAGCGGTTGCCGGGCTCAACCCGCACCAGCACATGGGGAGCGTTGCGGTCGCCGGAGGGCAAAAAGCGCACTTCTCCCGAAGCCCCGTCCTGGAGGAGGAAGTTGGGATCCTGCAAACGGGCCAGCACAGCGTTGCGGCTGGTGGCTCCTTGGCTGAAAGCTTGCAAGAAAACCCGGGTGGCATCATAAGCCAGAGCAGTGCGCCAATTGACCTGCCCTCCCCAGAGCTGGGCTGCCTTCTGGGCAAACTCGCGGTTGCGCGGCACCTGGGGATGCCAGGGTACCGCCACCACCAAGCCCTCTACCGCTGCTCCCCCTTCTTGCAATGTGGTGAGGCTGAAGAGCACATCGCCGCCCAGAAGAGCAAGGGGCTTACCAGCTACAGCGTTCTCGCGGGCTACGGCCAGGGCTTTTTCGGCTACGGAAGCCGTGGGAGCTAAAAAAGCTACCTGGGCTCCTTGGCCGACGGCCCTTTGCAGGCTGGCCTGGGGGTTGAAGTCCGACGCCGATAAGTCGAACTCCGCCAGCACGATGCCCCCTTCGCTGGTCAGGGTGGAGGCAAAGGCGTCCCGCAGGCTGGTACTGTAAGCGCTGTTGGGGTTGTAGAAGATGGCCACCCTTTGCAACCGCAACGTGTTGAGAGCATAACGGGCCAGTTGCGTGCCGGCCACTTGATCCGAGGGCACGGTGCGAAAAATGGCATCCCCCAGCATGCTGATGCGGGTGCTGGTGGAGGTGGAGGAGATCATCGCCAAGCCGGCAGGCTGATAAACCTCGGCTGCAGCCAGGGTGGCATCGCTGGTGTTATGGCCAATCACCCCCAAGATCTCAGGCTGCGCCACCAGGGCTTTGGCCACCGCTGCTGCTCGCTCAGGGTTATCGCCATCGTCGGCAATCACTACCCGCAGCAGCCGTCCTCCGATTCCCCCCTGTTGGAAAAGCTCCTCCTGAGCTTGCGCCACCCCGCGCAGGGTCTCTTTGGCGCGGTTGGGGTTGCTGGAGATGGGCACCACCACCGCCAGGCTCAAGGGACTGCCCTGCTGCTGGGCACGGGCATTGTTCAAGAAAATGCGAGCTTCCGGGTCGTTGCGGTTGCTTTGCAGCCCCATCTCCAACACCGGGATGGCTGCGCTGAGGTTACCTTGGCGCAACAGCTCTGCAGCGGCAACGGCAGCGGGACTGCTATCGGCAAACAAGGTGCGCTCGCCGCTGGTCAGGAGCAGATCTTGTGCTCCACCCCCCAACCCTGGCAGCGATACTGGCGGTAGAGAAATGCTTTCCGGCCAGCGAACATAGCCCGCCTGCCAAGCGCGATGACCGCCCCAGAGTAGCAATAGCCCCAAGGCAATGTAGACAATGGGTGGTGGAGACTTGGCAACCATATATCATTATTGTAGAGAGAGAAAACGCTAGCTTTTGGCCAGCAAAGACACTGCTTGTATCCTCAGGAATCCTCAAAAGTCATCTTTCCAAGGATCTCTAAGGATCTCCGACTATGCATCAGCATGAGTGCGGGAGTATGTCACGGATCGGGACGGTAGGAAGGGCTGTTGCGGTATTGGCGCTCTAGCTGCTCCACAATGGAAATGGGAACGGATGAGGTCTCGGAGGGCTCTTCTGGCGAGGTGCCGATCTGCGTCTCGGTCTCCACATTGAACTGCCGAGATGTTGCCCAAACCACTGCTGCAATCAGCAAAAGGACGATAGCGGCACCGTAAAGAAAGGCGACGATGGCCATCGGGTCAATGGTTTAGCTTTCCCCTTCCATGATAAAGGCTGTCGAGAATCACCCACTTCGGGATCCCTTAGAGCAAGCCCTATGGGACTGGCACCGAGGAGAGGCCAAGGGATCCCTGCTCTTGCATGCCTACGGCCTGGAGGGGATCCCGTTGGCGGAAGAGCCCCAGGTGGTCTCCCCAGAGGTGTTCTTCACCCAGGAGCTGCCGGAGGTGGAGGCCATGGCTTTGGATCTATGCCGCGGTCGGGTGCTGGACATCGGCGCCGGCACGGGCCGCCACAGCCTGCTGCTGCAGGAGGAAGGATTGGCCGTGGCTGCCTTGGATCGCTCCCCGGTGGCGTTGCAGATCATGGCAGAGCGGGGGGTGCGCTGCCGCATTGCCGCCGATCTTTTCCACTGGGCGGGGCCAGGAGAGCCCTTCGATACCCTACTCCTGCTGATGAACGGCGTCGGCTTGGCGGGATCCCTGTCGGGCTTGGAGCGTTTTTTGCGCCTGGCTCGCCACTGGGTTCAGCCCACTGGCCAGTTGCTCCTGGATTCCACCGATTTGAGCGATGCCAGCGACCTCGCAGATCTGCGGAATCTGCCGGCAGAAGAGGGAGGGCGTTTAGAAAACTTGGAAGATCCCTCTGGCAAGCTGGCCGCTCCTGCCCACCTCGAAGCAGGTGGCTCAGAAGATTGGCAGGAAGGGAGCGAGGCAAAAGCCAAGGTAGTGAACTTTGTAGCCGAGTACAACGGCCAGCGGGGGGATCCCTTTCCCTGGCTATTTGTAGATCCGGAAACCCTGCTGCAGTGTGCCCACGCCAACGGCTGGCAGGGGCAGATTGTCTATCAAGAGCCGGAGGGGGCTTTTCTGGCACGCCTCACCCCCTTCTGAAGGACTCGCTAGTGGGAAAGGATCTGGGATAAAAACAGGCGGGAGCGCTCTTCTTTCGGATTGCTGAAAAACTCTTGGGGGGTGTTTTCCTCCACGATCTTGCCGCGGTCGAAGAAGATAATCCGATCCGCCACCTCGCGGGCAAAGCCCATCTCGTGGGTTACACACACCATGGTCATCCCCGAGCGGGCCAACTCCCGCATCACGTCCAGCACCTCCTTGATCATCTCTGGATCCAAGGCCGAGGTGGGCTCATCGAAGAGCATCACCGCCGGATTCATGGCCAAGGCGCGGGCAATCGCCACCCGCTGCTGCTGCCCCCCCGAAAGTTGCCCCGGGTATTTTTCTGCTTGCTCGGCGATCCCCACGCGGCTTAGCAGTTCCATAGCCCGCTCTATCGCCTCACTTTTTTTCATCTTTTTCACGTGGATTGGGCCAAGGGTTACATTTTGCAAAACCGTGAGATGGGGAAACAGGTTGAACTGTTGAAAAACCATGCCCACCTCGCGGCGAATGGCATCGATGTTGCGCAGGTCGCTGGTTAGCTCAATGCCATCTACCACAATGCGCCCTCTCTGGTGTTCTTCTAAGCGGTTCAACGTGCGAATAAACGTTGACTTGCCCGAACCTGAAGGCCCACAGACCACCACCACCTCTCCGCGGCGGATGCGGGTGGTAATGCCCTTGAGGACGTGGAAATCGCCGTACCATTTGTGAACATCTTCGCATTGGATAATGTCAGCGCTGGCTGCACTTTGCGGAGAGAGTGAAGACCTTATGTGCGGGGATCCTTGCATGGGTGGGTGACTCCCTAAGTTTCACCAAAGCAGGCATGGGTACCATGGCAGAACTGGCCAAGCCACAACCGTAGCCTCTGCAACATTTCCATACGCCCTGACATGTAAGGCTTTGAGAAAATCGTAGGCGCCTATGGCAAACCATTCTATGGGGTGTGGGGTGTGGCAGGAGTGTAACCCAATGGCACGGTATCTCGGTTGAAGTGCCGTGTATGAACGACTGTTGACGACGAAGATCTTGAGGATTGACATGGGGTAATTTTATGAACTGGATAAAGCATTTGAACGGATTGGCTCCCTTGGCCGGGGCACTGGCGTTGTCTATGGGCCTGCAGTCCCTTCCCGCTTGGGCGCAGCTGGGGCCGCTCACCGACCGCATCAAGGCTCGGGGCGAGTTGATCTGTGGGGTAAACAACCAACTGCCCGGATTCGGCAACCTGGATGACCAAGGCAAGTATGCGGGTTTTGATATCGACATCTGCCGGGCAGTAGCTGCCGCTCTCTTTGGAGATCCGGACAAGGTTCGATACGTCTACCTGACGGCGGCCAATCGCCAGTCTGCGATTCAGTCGGGCGAGGTCGATATGATTAGCCGCAACACCACCTGGACCCTCACTCGGGATCGCGAGTGGGCGGTGACCTTCGGCCCCACCACCTACTACGACGGCCAAGGATTTATGGTGCGGAAGTCGCTGGGGGTGGAAAAGCTGGAAGACCTGAACGGGGCCACCATCTGTGTGATTGCCGGCACCACCACCGAGCTGAACTTGGCGGATACCTTCCGCGCCCGTGGCATTGCCTTTACGCCAGTAACCTTCGACGGCGATGATTCCTCTTTCAACGCCTACGAAGAGGGCCGTTGCGATGCCATCACCAGCGACCAAAGCGCCCTCATCTCCCGCCGGGCCAGCTTGGCTTCTCCCGACGACCACGTGATCTTGCCGGAGATCATTTCCAAAGAGCCCTTGGGGCCGCTGGTTCCCCACGGAGATGAGAGTTTCTCCGACATTATGAACTGGACGGTCTACGCCCTCTTCTATGCAGAAGAAAAGGGGATCACCAGCGCCAATGTGGAGGAGTTTCTCAAGTCGGAGGATCCCGATATCCGTCGTTTCTTGGGCCAGGAGGGCAACCTGGGAGAGCTGCTGGGCCTGAAGCCGGATTGGGTGGTCAATGTCATCAAGGCGGTGGGCAACTACGGCGAGATCTTCGACCGCCACCTGACCCCCTTGGGCGTGCCGCGGGGCTTGAACCAGCCCTACACCAAAGGCGGGATCCAGTACGCGCCGCCTTTCCGCTGATCGGCTGATTCGGAATCCGGGCCTAGGGATCCCGGTTGGTCAGTACCGGCCAGGGATCCCCTGCTCTTTGTTGTGCTTTGAATTGTTGCTTGCGCCTCATGACGTCTCTGTCCAGCCAGCCCCACCTTCACCCCCCCTGGTGGCGGGATGAGCGCATCCTAAAAGTTCTGCTGCAGGTGGCCTTTGTCGTGGCTGTGCTGCTGGTGTTCGGGATCCTCGCCCAGAATCTCCTCGCCAGCATGCGTCGCCTGGGCATCAGCTTGGGATTTCGCTTTTTGGGCAACTCTGCCAACTTCGGCATCACCGAGGGGCTGATCCCCTACGACCCTTCCGAGAGCTACCTGAAGGCCCTGCTGGTGGGAGCAGTGAACACCCTCTGGCTGTCCGCCATCAGTATTGTGTTGGCGACAGCGATGGGCTTTGTCCTGGGGATCGCCCGCCTCTCCAGCAACTGGCTGGCCCGCCAATTGGCCACCGTTATTACCGAGATCTTTCGCAATGTCCCGGTGCTGCTGATCGTGATCTTCTGGTACCAGGGGGTGATCCTCACCCTGCCGGGGGTGCGCAACAGTCTCTCCATCGGCGGGCTTGTCTTTATCAACCAGCGGGGAGTGAAGCTGCCCGGGTTGGATTTGAGCGGATGGTTTATCCCTACACTGGCCATTGTGATTGGGGCTGGGTGGGGGATCCGCAAGCTGCTCCTGGCCCGTCGCCCCGAGCTGGGATCCCGGCAGCGGAACCTGTGGGTGGCTGCGGGGGTGGCGCTGCTGGCGGTGGCCTGCTGGGTGCTCTTCCCAGAGCCGCCGGTGCGGCTGGATGTCCCGGTACTGGAGCGCTTTAACTTCCGGGGTGGGATCCAGCTTTCGGCGGAGTTTACCGCCATGATGCTGGGCTTGGTGACCTACACCGGCTGCTACATTGCCGAAGTGGTGCGGGGATCCTTTTTGGCGGTGCCGCGGGGGCAGTGGGAGGCGGCCCGGGCCGTCGGCCTGTCGGAGCTGGAAACCTTTCGCTTGGTGATTGTGCCCCAGGCCCTGCGGATCATGATCCCCTCCTTGAACACTCAGTATCTCACCTTGATTAAAAACTCCAGCTTGGCCATTGCCGTTGGCTTCTCCGATCTGTTCAACATCAGCAGCACCATCATCAACCAGTCGGGACGTTCGGTGGAGATGTTCGCCATCCTCATGGCCACCTACCTGACCTTTAACCTGGTGGTTTCCTACGGCATGAACTGGCTCAATGCCCGCGTCAAATTGGTGGAGCGCTAACCCATGCCCAGCAGTCTCTCCTCTCCGCTTATAGAAGAAGAAAAGGTACTCCCCCCCAGGGAGAAACAAAGTCCTCTGGCTTGGGTGCGCCGCAACCTGTTCGACTCCTGGTTGAGCACCTTGCTCACCTTGGTCTCTGCCTTGGTGTTGGCCTGGGCAATTTCCCTGTTCTGGAACTGGGCGTTCACCCAAGCCCGCTGGGAGGTGATCCCGGCCAACCTCAAAATCTTTGCCAGCGGCACCTACCCCAGCAGCCAACTGTGGCGGGTGTGGGCAGTGTTGGGAATTGTGCTGGCCACCTTGGGGGTAGCGGGGGGGGCTTGGGGCGGTGTGCTGCTGCACTACCTCATTCTCTTGGGAGCTGCTATGGGCTTGGCCGCTTTCCTGCCTTTGGGAACCCAGTCGCAGGGGTGGCTGGCGGTTTGCTCTGGAGCGACTTTTGCCGCTATTGCCCTCAGTCGGGGACGGGAATCCTGGCGGCTGGCTTCCATCTGGGTTTGGGCCCTGATCTTGCCCCTCTGTCTGCAGCTGCTGCTGGGCGACCTGGGCCCCCCTTGGCCGGCAGTGCGGGCTGAGCAACTGTCTGGACTGCTGCTGACCTTGATCTTGGCGGCAGCCGCCATGATCATCGGCTTTCCCATCGGGGTGTTGCTGGCGTTGGGCCGGGCCAATCGGGCGTTGCCGGTAATCCGGATCTTCTGCACGCTGGTGATCGAGCTGGTGCGGGGGGTGCCTCTGACCACCATTCTGTTTGCCGCCTGGCTGTTGGTGCCCTTCTTTCTGGGGGGGATCAGCGTCAACCTGATCATCCGGGCGGAGGTGGCCTTCATCTTGTTTACAGCCGTGTACGTGGCCGAGGACGTGCGGGGCGGCCTGCAGTCAATCCCGCTGGGCCAGCTAGAAGCGGCACGGGCGCTGGGCTTGAACCCCTTTCAAGTGACGGCTCTGGTGATTTTGCCCCAGGCACTGCGGGCAGCCGTTCCGGCGCTGGTGAACGAGTTCCTCACCCTCTTCAAAGACACGTCGCTGGTGTTCATTGTCGGCCTCATCGACCTGCTGCAGGCGGGGCGCGTGGTGTTCACCAACCCCAACTGGCTAGGCACCCAGCGGGAAGTGCTGTTTTTTATCGGCCTAATCTACTTCATCTGCTGTTTTGCCATGGCCTATGCCGCCCAGCAGGTGGAAAAGGCGCTGGGCTTGGGCAAGCGCTAGAAATTGCAGCCACTCCCCTTCCCAGTTTCATCTGCTCAGGCCCCAAGATCCCCTTAACAGGCCAGGGCTACATCCCCCTATAGCGGCTCGACAAGTGCTTTTCCCTGGAGAGGGGGCAGCGCTAAGATAGCGGGGAACGTCTCGTTACACCTTGGCCCATGACCCTTGCCTCTGAGACCGAGTCCCCGGAGCAAGCCGCGGCGGCCCCTGAGTCTAGTCGGGTGCGGGATCCGGAGTTTCCCTACGAGGTCGAGATGACCTTGATGGAGCACTTGGAAGAGCTGCGCAGCCGCCTGTTGGCCAGCGTGATCGCGGTGGTGATCTGCATCATCGCTTGCTTTGCCGTGGTGAACCGCATTGTCGCCCTGCTGGAGGTGCCCGCTCGGGGGGTTACCTTTTTGCAACTGGCGCCGGGGGAGTATTTTTTCGTTTCTGTGAAGGTGGCGGCCTACTCGGGGCTATTGCTGGCCACACCCTTTTTGCTCTACCAAATTGCCCGCTTCGTCTTGCCGGGGCTGAGCGTGAAGGAGCGCAAGCTGCTGGGGCCGGTGGTGCTGGGATCCAGCCTTCTCTTTGTGGCCGGCTTGGTCTTTGCCTACTATCTCCTCATTCCGGCGGCGCTTAACTTTTTCATCCGCTACGGCGAAGGGGTGGTGGATCAGGCTTGGTCCATTGACCGCTACTTCGAGTTTGTGCTGCTGCTGTTGTTCAGTACCGGCCTGGCCTTTCAGGTGCCGATTTTGCAGGCGCTGCTGGGGGCGCTGGGGCTGGTGACTGCCGAGCAGATGTTCAAGGGCTGGCGCTATGTGGTTCTGGGCGCGGTGGTGGCGGGGGCCATTCTCACCCCCTCGACGGATCCCCTTACCCAGAGCCTTTTGGCCGGGGCTGTGACGTTTCTATATTTGTTTGGCATTCTGCTGGTGAAGCTCCTTGGCAAATGAGCCGAAGCTGCATGCGCTGATCTTGGCGGCTGGGTTTTCCACGCGGATGGGAGAGCCGAAAGCCTTTCTGCCCTGGAAAGACGGGCAAACCCTGCTCTCTTACCAGATTTTTCAGTGGCGACAGGCGGGGTTTCAACCCTGGGTGGTGCTGGGATCCCAGCATTTGGCGGCAGCCCAACCCCACTTGGCAGGGGCAGAGGTGCTGGTCAATCCGGCTCCTGAGCTGGGCAAGACCCACTCCATTCGGGTAGGGGTGGAAGGGATCCCTGCCGATTTTCAGGTGCTGGCCATTTCGGCGGTGGATCAGCCCCGCCCGGCGTGGATCTACCACAGCTTGCTGGAGTACCATCTGCGCCATCGCGCTTGGGTTACTGTGCCGGTGCATCGAGGGCGACGGGGGCACCCTACCCTGATCGACAGGCGCTTGCGGGAAAAGCTGTTGGATCTCCGAGAAGAAACCCTGGGCCTGCGCCGGTTGTTGCAGGATCTGGGCAGGCGGGTACAGGAGGTGGAGCTCTACACTCCTGAGATCTTCCTGGACTGCAATACCCCTGCCGATATGGAGGCCGCTGCTGCCGGTTGCGACAGCGTTGCCCAGGAGTGAGGGGATCCCCTTCAGCACTTGTCCTGCGACCGGTCGCCTCAGCGGTACCGAGCACTTCGGCGTTGCCCAGCAAGATGTTCTTCCCATTGCTCGTATGAGAAAGGGCCTTTATCCTGCCAGCACCTACGATCCTGCCTGCCCGGTCGGCAGCTACTGGGACAGCACGATAGCAGATCCCGGTTGGCGGCATCCGGCACCTTTGCAGGAGCAGGTGAGCGCTGAGGTGGTCATTGTGGGGGGAGGATTGACGGGGCTATCGACGGCTCTGCACCTGGCCCGCGACCATGGCATTTCTGCCTGCCTGCTGGAGGCGGGATCCCTGGGTTGGGGGGCCTCGGGACGCAACGGTGGCTTTTGCGGGGTGGGGTCGAGCCACCTTACCCACACCCAGATGGTGCGGCGGGTGGGCCTGGCAGAGACAGAGCGCTACTACCGGGATCAATGGCAGGCAGTGGAAACCGTTCGGGAGCTGGCGGCCAGCGAGGGCTTCTCCCTAGAGGCTCAGGGACAGGGCTGCTATGCAGTGGCCCATCGTCCACAGGCATGGTCGGAGTTAGAGGCCGAGTACCAGATCTGTACTCAGGTGGCGGGCTACCCGGCCCAGCTCCTCAACCCCAAAGAGCTGCGGGAACGCGGCTTCAACAGCCAAGAGAACCACGGCGCTTTGCACATCGGGGTGGGGTTTGGCCTCAACCCCCTCAAGCTCACCCAAGGGCTGGCCCAAGCAGCCCACCGGTGGGGGGCAAAACTGTACAGCGGCAGTCCGGTCACGGCCTGGGAAAAGGTGGGATCCCAACACATCTGTCACACGCCGGGAGGAACGGTGCGCGCTCGGCACTTGGTCATTGCCACCAATGGCTACACCCCAGAGGCCCTGTATCCCCAACTGGCGGGATCCCTGCTGCCGGCACTGTCTAACATCCTGGTCACCCGACCTCTGACGCCTCAGGAGCAGAAAGCGCAGGGGTGGTGGGATCCGACGCCGCTCTACGACATGCGGCGGCTGCTGTTCTATTACCGTCTGCTGCCGGATGGGCGCCTGCTGTTTGGGGGACGGGGTGGCACCCGCGATACCCCGACGGAGCGACGGCAGTTGCGCACTTGGATGACTCGACAGCTCTATCGTCTTTTCCCCGCCTGGGAAGGGGTGGAGATCGAGTACGCCTGGAATGGGCTGGTCTGCCTTTCTCGGCAGTTTCACCCCCATATTGGCCCTTCGCCGGCGGATCCCAGCCTATGGTATGGCCTGGCCTATCACGGCAGCGGTGTAGCCACGGCGGTGTGGGCGGGCAAAATGCTGGCCCAGGAGATTGCCGGGATCCCTTCCCAGATGAGCGCTCTGTTTCGCCAGCCGCCCCGCGCTTTCCCTTTGCCCTGGTTACGGCTTCACTACCTGCGGCTGGGGTATCTTTGGTGGCAGTTGACGGATGGATAGCCTCTCCAAGTGTGCGGGGGATCCCTCTGTTCGGCAGAGAAGTCCTGCCCTAGTCTGGTTGTAGTTCGGGTGGAAACCATCGCTTGTTGTTGCTCCCGAGGTATCCAGTGCTGCTCACGTCTTGCCATCGGCCCAGTCCAGATCCGTCTCCTCTCGAAGCCCAATCGGCAGCCTGTCGCCGCCAACGGCTCTCGCAAGCGGGGCAGCGGCTAGGGTTTGCTCTGCTGCTCAGCCTACCCACCATGTTTTGGCCTTGGCCCGGATTTGCCCAAATTGCCGGATCCCTTCTCAGCCCTTTGGTGGCGGCTTGGATCCGTTCTGAGGTGCAGAGGGTCGATAACCTGCAGGTACAGATTGCCGGCTCCGACGCCCAGATTTTGAACGGGCAGATCCCTCAGGCCCAGGTGTCGGGAGACAACCTCAGCTATCAAGGCTTTCAGGTCAGCCATCTGCGGCTGCGGGGCCAGGATATTCGCCTCAATGTGGGCGAAGCCATCCAGGGACGGAGCCCGCTGCGGCTATTGGCCCCTGTGCCGGTGCAGGTGAGTTTACGCCTCACCGAGGAAGACCTGAACCGCACCCTTCAGGCTCCCCTCATCCAAGCCCAACTGGCCCAGGCCCAGGTGCAGTTGCCCGTTGGGGGCCAAGTGGTGCCCTTTCTCATCCGCCAGCCTCAGGTCACGCTGGAACAGGGTCGGCTGCGCATCCAGGCTAACCTGACCACTCCGGAAGGGGTGGAAGCGCCGGTGACGGTGCTGACCGGCCTAGAAGCCCAAGGCCCCAACCGGTTGCGGCTGGTCAATCCCCTCTGGGTGAGCGAAGGCCAAGAGATCCCCATCCCCGGCCTGGCCGATTTCCCCATTCAGTTGGATCCCGGCGTGCGCATTGACCGCCTGGAGGTGCAGCCCGGCCAAATCCTCTACGAGGGGATCCTGACCATTTACCCAGAAGTCGCAACCGTGCCGCAGGGATAGTTCGCCTGGGCAGGACGGAGACCTTTCCCGTTCAGCAACGGGTGTGATCGGGATCAATCTCAAAGGGTGTGCCTCTGGGCGAGGATCCCTCTAGCAACCGGAGGGAAAGGGATCTTGCTGGCCGTTTGCGTTGGTGCCCCGTCGGGAACCGCACCGTCCACAAGACGAGAGCGGCATCGACTCCCTTCGGTAGCCGGGCAGGAGTGGTGTATTGAGGTGAGATCATGATCCAGCCATCCAACTGCAAACTCAAACCCTTAATCTGCTGGGCGCTGCCCCTGATCTTGTCGGTCGTTTTTTTGGGGGGCTGTGCTGGCGACCCAGTTTCCACGGTGCCTCTGGACGGCACGGCTGCCGGCACCCGCACGGCCACTCCTGAGGGCCGAACCTTCTCCGATATCTCGCCCGGTCGGGATCCCCGTCTGAAGCATCTTTGGGCCAGCTTTGTCATCAGCCCCCAGCAATTGCAATCTGCCCGCGAGGCTTCTGTCTCTCTCCATCCGCAGGCCATTTTTCCCTGCACCGACTGCGAAAGCCTGCCGGGATCCCCGCCCCCCACTGCTTCCCCCGCTCCAGGCACCTACCGATCTGACCAGCTCACCTTCTCCTTCCGGGTTGAGCCCAATGAGACGTCCACCCGCCTCAGGGGTAGCTTTCACCTGGATACCACCACGCCTCTGATCCACCCCGGCGCAGGGGTGCGCTTGGTAATCCAACGGGCTTTCTGGGGGGAAGACCCGCTGGAACCGCTGCCACCTCCCCAGGACTTTCACCCTCAGCAGATCATCCGAGGCCAGTTCCAGGAGCGCAGTTGGATCCTCCCTTTCTCCCTGCCGCATCCCCCTGCCGGTGAGGTCTTGCCGCCGCTGCGGCTGGAGGTTGTTCTCACCTCGCCAATCCCACCCGATTCCGCCCCCTTTCTGCGGGGTAGGCCGCTGCCGCCACCTCCGGGTCGGCTGTATCACGGGGTCGCTTGGCCGGGCATTCCCACTTGGGATCAACTCCTCGCCTATCGCCAGGCCATCGGTCAACCCCCCGCCTGGGCAGCCGTGGATCACCTCTGGGATCCCCGCCAGGACTTTCCGCAGCAGTTGGCCAGTCGCCTGCGGGAAAGCGGCTCAGTCCCCTACCTGCGCCTGCGGCTAGATCCAGCCCAACTTTCTGCCTTGGCCAATGGGGATCACGATGAGACCTTGCGCTCTTGGGCCCGCGGGATCCAGCGCTTTGCCACCCCCATCATCCTGGCCGTCGTTGTTGGCGACGGGGATCCCGAACGCGCTCGCGGTAGCGGTGGGGAGCCCTTTGGTGGGACGGAGTCCTCGCTGCAACAACGGGCTTACCAACACCTGATGCAAACCCTGCGCTCTGTTCGCGTTAGCGGGACGGAGTCCCCGGCCAATTTGCTCTGGGTGGTGGAGCTGGACGGAGAAGATGCAGAGGCCGTGTCCGCCTGGGCTAACTTCCCTGGGATGGACTGGCTGAGCCTACAGGTAACGGGGGATCCCGCCGCTTTTGAACCGCTGTACCGCCGCCTTGAGGCCCTCAACCCGGAAGTGCCTGTGGTGATCCGCGGGCCAGCCCTGGGCTCGGAAGCCTCTCAACCTCTGCTGGCAGCCCTAGAGGCCCAACGCTGGCCTCAGGTGATCGGCTGGAGCTGGACTTTAAGCCCGGACGGGATCCCTCCTGCAGCAGCACAGGATTGGCGGCAGCATCTGCAACAGGGGGATCCCAAGATATGGCTGGGGGAAATGCGGGTGCAACTCCCGCCCAGCCCCCTTCCCTCGCCCAAGCCTTGAGAAAGGACGACCTGTCTGGAAAAACCTCCCGGAAAAGTCGATAATAAGCCAGCCGTTTTACCTTTCCTTCAGGAATTGTGGCCCTGATCCCCTCATCACCTCCCCTGTCCCGCTTCGCCCAGGCCATCCAGCGGGGGGAATTTCTGCTCACCGCCGAGATCACCCCCCCCAAGGGATCCGACACCAGCACCCTGCTGTCTTTGGCCCAGCAGCTCAAGGGGCGGGTGCATGCCATCAACATCACGGACTCCAACCGAGCCATGGCCCGCATGAGCCCGTTGGCGGCCTCGGTGCTGTTGCATCAGGCGGGTGTTGAACCGATCCTGCAGTTGGCCTGTCGGGATCGCAACCGCCTGGCCCTCCAGGGGGATCTGTTGGGGGCCTCAGCCCTCGGCCTGCGCAATGTGTTGGCCCTCACCGGGGATCCCATCCACATCGGCGATTGCCCCGATGCCCGCCCCGTATTCGATCTGGAGTCGGTGCGCTTGCTGCAGCTTATCCAACGGCTGAACAATGGCCTCGATTGCAACGGCAAACCTCTCCCGGATGGGGGCACGCATCTGTTGGCAGGGGCAGCAGTAGAACCCCAATCGGGCAGCTTTTCCGGCCTGGAGCGGCGCTTCCACCGCAAGCTGGAAAACGGAGCCCAATTTTTCCAGAGCCAGATGGTTACCGACTTTGAGCAACTGGAGCGCTTCATGGATAAGTTGGGCCGTCCCGCCGGCAAGCCCATCCTGGCTGGCATCTTTTTGCTCAAGTCGGCCAAAAATGCCGAGTTTATCAACCGCAACCTGCCAGGAGTGAAGATCCCAGACGGGATTATCCAGCGGCTGGCCAACGCCGCCCACCCCCTCGAAGAAGGGATCCGCATTGCCGCCGAACAGGTGCGTCAGGCCCGCCAGATCTGCCACGGGGTGCATCTGATGGCCGTCAAAGCCGAGCACCTCATCCCCCGCATTCTGGATGAGGCCGGGATCCCTCCCCTGACCCACTAGCTCAAGACCTGCTCCAGCCCGTAGACCAAACCTTTGAGCTGCAGCACCTTGCGGATCCCCAGGATCACCCCCGGCATAAAAGCTATCCGATCGGTGGTGTCGTGTCTCAAGGTGAGGGTTTGCCCCATCCCACCAAAAATGACCTCCTGATGGGCGATCAACCCCGGCAGACGAACGCTGTGAATGGGAATGTTGGGGCCAGAGAGCCCTCCCCGCGCACCGGGGATCAGCTCTTTTTCTTCCACTGAGGACTCCGTCCCGCTGTCGCGAACGGGCGGGTTAAAGGTTTTGCCCAATTGTCCCAGCCGTTGGGCCGTCTGCAGAGCCGTGCCGCTGGGGGCATCCGCTTTGCGGTTGTGGTGCAGCTCGATGATCTCAACGTGGTCAAAATACTGCGCCGCCTGCAGGGCCATCTGCTGCAGCAAAATCATGCCGATGGCGAAATTGGGCGCGATCAAACAGCCCACACCCGACTTGTCCGCCAGATCCCGCAGCCGCTCCACCTGCTCCGGCGTCAGGCCCGTCGTCCCCACCACCGGGCGTACGCCAAAGGCAATGGCCGAGCGAACATGTTCAAAGGCCGACCGAGGATGGGTAAAGTCCACCATTACGCCGCGGCTGCTGCGCTGCGACAACCTCAGCAAC
This sequence comes from Thermostichus sp. OS-CIW-31, assembly GCF_054060305.1. Classification (NCBI taxonomy): domain Bacteria; kingdom Bacillati; phylum Cyanobacteriota; class Cyanophyceae; order Thermostichales; family Thermostichaceae; genus Thermostichus; species Thermostichus sp. OS-CIW-31. The sequence continues at coordinate 82,328 of NZ_JBSSDA010000006.1, forward strand.
TGCCCCGGCAGGTCGTCGGTAATCTCCACCCCCAGGGATCCCAGGCCCAGCACCTCGCCAATATCCGAGCCCAATTGCGAGCGGGCTACTGCCCCCACTAGGGTCATGTCGGGCGTCTGGGCAACGGCCCGCACCACCTCCCGCCCCATTTTGCCCAGGGCCCCCACCACCAAAACCGGGATGGGGGATTGGGCCGCTCCTGGAGTTGCCAACCCCTGAGAGGGGTCTGCACCACTATCGCGATCGACCGGATCAACCGATGTTGTCACCCGCTGCTGCCCTCATCCAAGCTCTACGAAATGACTGCGAAAGCGGGGGATCCCTGCAGATCCATCACAGCTTCACCTCGATATCTACCCCTGCCGGCAGATCCAGCTTCATGAGAGCATCGATGGTTTTGGAAGAGGGGGAATAGATGTCGATAATGCGCCGGTGGGTGCGGGTTTCAAAATGTTCCCGCGAGTCCTTGTCGGTGTGGGGGGAACGCAGCACACAGTAGATGCGGCGCCGAGTAGGCAAAGGAATCGGGCCAACCGGTACGGCGTCGGTACGACGAGCCGTATCCACAATTTTGTCGCAGGAAGTATCCAGCAGCCGATGATCGTAAGCCTTCAGGCGGATACGAATTTTCTGTTGAGTCAAGGTAGGCATGGCCGGAGAGCAATCCAGAAAAAGGGGGACTCAAAAAAGCTGGCAGGGAAAGTGCTCCGCGCCACTATCGCAACTGAGTTGGTCTGGGGCCGCCAGCACTCAATCCCTGCCGAGAAAAAGCAGCTTACTTCAGGATCTTGGAGACAACACCCGCTCCGACGGTACGGCCACCCTCGCGGATAGCAAAGCGCATCCCCTGCTCAATGGCGATGGGCTGGATCAGCTCCACCGTCATCCTGACGCGGTCACCAGGCATCACCATCTCCGGCTGGGATCCGTCATCAGCCGTGAAGGAAGAGATGGTGCCGGTTACATCGGTGGTGCGCACATAGAACTGAGGACGATAGCCGGCAAAGAAGGGCGTGTGGCGACCTCCCTCCTCTTTCTTGAGGACATACACCTCAGACTCGAAGTTGGTGTGGGGAGTAATGGTCTTGGGCTTGGCCAGCACCATGCCGCGCTCCACTTCGTTCTTCTGAATGCCGCGCAACAGCACACCAACGTTGTCGCCGGCGATCCCTTCGTCGAGGGTTTTCTGGAACATCTCCAGGCCGGTAACGGTGGTAGAGCGAGTTTCTCGCAGGCCCACCAGTTCCACCGTTTCGCCCACTTTGATGCGGCCCCGCTCGATCCGGCCCGTGGCCACCGTGCCCCGACCAGTAATCGAGAAGACATCCTCCACAGCCATCAGGAAGGGCTTGTCCACATCCCGCTCAGGCGTGGGAATGTAGGAGTCCACCGCATCCATCAGCTCATAAATTTTGTCCACCCAAGGATCTTCGCCCCGCTGGGTTTTGGGGTTGGCGGTCATTCTTTCTAGGGCTTTCAGCGCCGATCCTCTGATGATGGGAACGTCGTCGCCGGGGAAGTCGTATTTGGAGAGAAGCTCCCGCACTTCCAGCTCCACCAACTCCAGCAGCTCTGGATCGTCCACCATGTCTTCTTTGTTTAGGAAGACCACCAAGCTGGGCACCCCCACCTGCCGGGCCAGCAGGATGTGCTCCCGCGTTTGGGGCATGGGACCATCAGCTGCAGACACCACCAAGATGGCCCCATCCATCTGAGCCGCGCCTGTGATCATGTTCTTCACGTAGTCGGCGTGGCCGGGACAATCCACGTGGGCGTAGTGACGGTTGGCAGTCTGATACTCGACGTGGGCGGTGTTGATGGTAATGCCGCGAGCTTTTTCCTCTGGCGCTGCGTCGATCTCATCGTACCTTTTGGCTGTGGCCTGACCCAAAGCAGCCAAGGTGGTGGTGATGGCAGCCGTCAGGGTGGTCTTGCCGTGGTCAACATGGCCGATGGTGCCAACGTTGACATGGGGTTTGGTGCGTTCAAACTTAGCGCGTGCCATGAATCATCACTTCCTTTTTGGTTTCAGTCAGCTACTCATTTCCTTTGTTTTTGGCAATGATGGCTTCGGCGATACTGCGAGGAACTTCCTCGTAGTGGCTGAACTCCATCGTGAAGGTGCCTCGACCCTGGGTCTTGGAGCGAATGTCGGTGGCATAGCCAAACATCTCCGCCAAGGGAACTTTGGCATTGACTTTGGTAATGCCGCCTTCTGTATTCATCCCCTCCATCTGGCCGCGGCGGGCGTTGATGTCCCCGATGACATCCCCCACAAAGGCTTCAGGGACTTCCACCTCGACCTTCATCATCGGCTCCAGCAGGGTAGGGCTTGCCCTGCGAGCGGCCTCCTTCAGAGCCATCGAACCGGCGATCTTGAAGGCCATTTCGCTGGAGTCCACCTCGTGGTAGGAGCCATCCACCAGGGTGGCGCGGATGTCAATCAGGGGATAGCCCGCCAGCACACCGGATTCGCAGGCTTCTCGGATCCCTTGCTCGGCTGGCCCAATGTATTCTTTGGGCACAACGCCACCCACAATTTTGGAAACAAACTCAAACCCTGTACCCGGCTCCGCCGGCTCTAGGTCGATCACCACATGGCCGTACTGGCCGCGGCCACCACTCTGGCGAACAAACTTGCCTTCCACGCGGCTAACCGGCTTGCGAATGGTTTCGCGGTAGGCCACCTGTGGGTTACCAACATTGGCTTCTACGTTGAACTCCCGCAGCATCCGATCCACCAAGATCTCCAGGTGCAGCTCGCCCATCCCAGAGATGATGGTTTGATTGGTCTCGGGATCCACAGACACGCGGAAGGTGGGATCCTCCTTGGCCAGGGCCTGCAGGGCCTTGGAGAGCTTATCGATATCGGCTTTGGTTTTGGGTTCTACCGCTACTGAGATCACCGGCTCTGGGATAAACAGAGACTCCAGGATCACCGGCGCATTTTCGTCGCAGAGGGTGTCTCCGGTGGTGGTGTCCTTGAGGCCCACCACAGCTCCCAGATCTCCTGCCCGCAGCTCATCCACGTCCAAGCGTTCATCGGCCTTCAGCACCACCAACCGCGAAATTCGCTCCTTCTTGTTCTTGGTGGAGTTGAGCACATAAGTACCTTTGGTCAACACCCCCGAGTAGACGCGAATAAAGGTGAGATCCCCGTACTTATCACTCATCAACTTGAAGGCCAGGGCGGAGAAGGGCTCATCGTCGCTGGCACGGCGGGACACTTCTGAGCCATCTGGCAGCACCCCCTTGATGGCCGGAATATCCACAGGCGAGGGCAGGTAATCCACCACCGCATCCAGCAGCATCTGGACTCCCTTGTTCTTGAAGGCAGAGCCACACAGCATGGGCACAATTTGGCCGCTGATCGTGCCTTTGCGCAGACCCGCCATCAAGTCGGCTTCGCTCAGATCTTCTTCGGCGAAGTACTTTTCCATCAGAGCTTCGTCCGTCTCGGCCACTGCTTCCACCAGCTTGGCCCGATACTCTGCCACGAGATCTTTCATCTCCTCAGGGATGGGGGCCGGACGAATGTCTTTGCCGATCTCATCCATATAAATGCGGGCTTGCATCCGCACCAAGTCAACAATGCCGCAAAACCCGTCTTCGGCACCGATGGGCAGTTGGATGGGCACGGCATTGGCCTTGAGGCGCTCCCGGATCTGGTTGTAAACCTTGAGGAAATTGGCCCCCATGCGATCCATTTTGTTGACGAAGGCAATGCGGGGCACATTGTAACGATTGGCTTGCCGCCAGACGGTCTCAGACTGAGGCTGCACGCCGCCCACCGAGTCAAAGACGGCGATCACCCCATCCAGCACCCGCATGGAGCGCTCAACTTCAATGGTGAAATCGACGTGCCCAGGAGTATCGATGATGTTGATGGTGTACTCCGGTGCGCCGGAGAGGGGCTGGGAAGGATTTGCGGGATCCCGCTTAGTCCAACGGGTGGTGATGGCCGCAGCAGTGATGGTGATGCCCCGCTCCCGCTCCTGGGCCATCCAATCGGTGACCGCAGTTCCGTCGTGAACTTCGCCAATTTTGTGCACCAGACCGGAGTAGAAGAGAATCCGCTCTGTGGTCGTGGTCTTGCCAGCATCGATGTGAGCTGCGATGCCGATGTTTCGGACTCGTTCTAGGGGAACTGTGCGTGCCACGTCAACCTCCCAATCCTCGTCGCCCTGCGACTTGGGCAAACTAAAAAATCCTTTACAATTCTAATCTTTTTTGCCGATTTTTCTCCACCTCGCTGGAACTCGGGCTGGGCAGAACAGGGATCCCAAAAGTCTCCACTGCTCCGCCAGGCTAGTTCAGTAGCGGTAGTGGGCAAAGGCCTTGTTGGCCTCGGCCATGCGATGCACCTCTTCCCGCCGTCGAATGGCGCTGCCGGTTTCGTTGGCTGCATCGATCAGCTCATTGGCCAACTTGGCGGCCATGGTGCGACCTGGACGAGTGCGCGAAAAGGTCACCAACCAGCGCAGCGCTAGGGAAGTGCCCCGTTCTCCTCTCACCTCCACAGGCACCTGATAAGTGGCTCCGCCCACCCGGCGGGCTTTCACCTCCACCAGTGGGGTGGCGTTGCGAACAGCATTTTCCAGCAAGGGCAGTGGGTCTTGGCCAGTGCGCTCCCGCACAATGTCCAGAGCTTCATAGAGGATCCTGGCAGCCAGGGATGCCTTACCCCTCATCATCAACTTGCGGATCAGCATGGTAACCAGACGGCTCCCATACTTGGGATCCGGGGGCACATCACGACGAGGGGCACGGTTGCGGCGAGACATAGGAGCTGGGTTGCTTGTTCAGATGGGGATGGCAGAAAGAAAGATGAAGAGTGGGATATGGAGGGTTGAGGGTGAGGGCAAAGCTATTTTTTCTTGCCAGCGGCGGCTGGAGCTTGGCCCGGCTTGGGCCGTTTCGCCCCGTATTTGGAGCGGCCTTGTTTGCGGTCTTTGACCCCTGCAGCGTCGAGGGTGCCCCGGATAATGTGGTAACGCACGCCGGGCAAATCCTTAACCCGCCCACCGCGAATCATGACCACAGAGTGCTCCTGCAGGTTGTGGCCGATGCCAGGAATGTAGGCAGTGACCTCAAAGCCGGAAGTGAGGCGAACGCGAGCCACTTTTCTCAGGGCCGAGTTGGGCTTTTTGGGCGTTGTCGTGTACACTCGGGTGCAAACCCCCCGCCGCTGTGGACAAGCCTTCAGGGCAGGAGACTTGGTCTTGCGAGCGGCAACGCTGCGCTCCTCACGGATCAGTTGCTGAATGGTGGGCATGGGCTGGCAGAGAAGGTCACGGCTTAAATTTTAAATTATCCGGTTGAATTATCCGGCGATATTGAATCCTAGCAAGGCGGGATCCCAGCGTCAACTTGGGGATGGACTGCTGGGCTGTTAGCCTGGCCGAGTCTGAATTTCGGCCTCGTTCCCCCCTTGCCTCAGCTTTTTAGGAGACTCTGCACACCAGAAAGGATCCCTAGCAGACGATGGGCTGGTTAGATTGGTGGATTGTGCCTCCATGTCCGCTTTGCCAGCGCCCTGCCAAGGCCGTGTTCTGTCAAGACTGTCAAAGGCGGTTGCAGGCGGAGCGCCTTGCCACTTGGCCAGTCACCACCTCGCCTTGGCCACTTTACGCCTGGGGGATCCACCGGGGGGCGCTGCGCAGGGCCATCTATTGCCTGAAGTACGAAGGACAACGGCGCATTGGCTCGGTTTTGGGAGAATGGCTGGGATCCCGTTGGGTCGAAAGCCAGTCCACCTCTTTAGGCTCCCCTGGGGCCTACACGGTGGTGCCCATCCCTCTGCATGCAGAGCGGCTGCGGCAGCGGGGCTATAATCAGGCAGCCTTGATCAGCCAGGCTTTTTGCGAGCGCACCGGTCTTCGCCACCTGCCCGATGCTCTGGTGCGGGTGCGGGCCACAGCGGCTCAACATGAGCTCAACCCGCTGCAACGACAGCACAACTTGGCCGGGGCCTTTGCCCTGAAACAAGTTCCGGCCACACCGGTGTTGCTGGTGGATGACATCTACACCACCGGATCTACTGTGCAAGCCGCCCAGCAGGTATTGGCCGCTGCCGGGATCCGTGTAGCCGGGGTAATCGTTGCCGCTCAAACCCCAAAAGCCGCCTCTCCAGACTGGCCCGGCCCTCCAGACCCTATCCCGCCTCCACCAAATTAAAGGCGGTGACAAACATAAAGTCACAAAACTCGCGCACCAAGTTCGGATCCCGCCAGCCCTTGCGGGTTTCCTCCCGCAGCACTCCTATGGCCTGTTCGGCAGTCAAGGCGGGTTTGTAGGGGCGAGGAGAGGTCAGAGCGTCGAAAATGTCGATCACCTGAAAGACGCGGGCCAACAGGGGAATCTCTTCGCCTGCCAGCCCATCCGGGTAGCCGCTGCCATCCCAACGCTCGTGGTGGTGGCGGATGATCGGCAGCACATCCTGCATGGTGCGCAAGCCCCGACAAATGTCTTCGCCAATCAAGACGTGGGACTTCATGATCTCCCATTCTTCCGGGGTATGCTTGCCCTGCTTACACAAAATCGCATCCGGGATCCCGACTTTGCCGATGTCGTGCAGGTAGCCGCCCCAGCGCAGGGCCTTGATCTGTTGACGAGACAGCCCCAAGTAACGGCCAAACTGTTCCCCCATGGCCACCAAGCGTTCGCAATGGTCACCCGTGATGGGATCCCGACTTTCCACGGCGCGGGCAATGGCAAACAACACCCCGGCAGCGTGATCCAGGTCTTCGTTCAAGCGCTTTTGGTGGATGGATGAGCGTACCCGCGCCAGCAGCTCCACGTGATCGAAGGGCTTGGTCAAAATGTCGTCGGCCCCCACCTGCATCCCCATCAGGCGATTGGAGCGGTCGGTCAGGGCAGTGATCAGCACAACGGGGATCAGGCGGGTCAGCTCATTGGCCTTCAGTTGCCGGCAGACATCGAACCCGCTCATGTTCGGCATCAGCACATCCAACAGCACCAAGTCTGGCCGAAGCCGCTCCACGGCTTCTAAAGCCTCTTCGCCGTTGGTGGCCTCGCTCACGCGGAAGTGGGCCGACCGCAACAGCTCACCGATGTAGAGGCGGCTGCTGGCCTGATCGTCCACCACCAAAACATGATCCGCCTCCGCCAGCTTCGGGTTTAGACGGGGAAAGGGGGTGTGAGTCAGGCGGGAGTTCATGGCGGCCAAAATCTAGTCTTGCATCGAGTACGAGCTTTCCCCCTCAGCCGGATTCGGCGCAACCCCACAGGGGATCCCAGTCCAAACACTTGGCGGTAGGATGCCAACAAACTCAAACGGCATCCCTCAGCCCTCGTATCTGGACACACTCTACACCCAGGTTTTTAAGACTGTACTCCGCAACTTCGCTGAACCTACTGCCCTCTTTGCAGGGCTGCCTGACGGGGATCCACATTGAGAAACACGGTGGCATCTCCCTCGACGCGGATGATGCGCAAAGGGGGCAGCGAGTCCGTCGGGTTTTGGATGCGCTCTTGCAGCTTCTCGTAGAACAGCAGATCCGCCAGTTGCGCGTTCTGCGCTGCCGCTTGTCCTTTCAGCTCAATGGCCCGCTGGTTGGCCGCCGCCAGGATCAGCAGCCGCTCGGTCTCTTTTTCCTGAATTTGCGCCCGCACTGCCGCCGTTTGTGCTGTAATCGAGGCCACCTGTTTGCGTTCAATCGAGTCTCTTAAGGCTTGTGGGAAATCGGGGTTGCCCAGAAACAGGCCCTCCACCTGCACCAGAGGCAGGGTTTGGCCATCGCGGTTGACAGTAGGCATCTCTTGGCGAATCAAGTCCAGCGCTCGTTGTTCGATGGCAGCCCGCTGGCTTTTCCGGTAAAAGTCTTCCGAATTGAAAGAGGCGGAGATATCCCGGATTTTGGAGCGCACCACCGGCACCACCACCGTGGAAAGATAGTTCTCGCCGATGTTGGCGTGCAGCTCGTCCAAAGTGGCGAGGTTGGGCTTGAGGGCAATGGCCACATCGATGGCAAAGGCTTGCCCATCGGCGGTGTTCACGGTGATGGCGTTGCTGATGGCATTGGCCGAGGCGGGGTCGTTGGTAAACTCCCAAACGCGGGTGAGCACGGTGTAGGTGATCGGCGTTTCGATCCCTGGGATCCGGAAGATGACCCCTGGCAGTTCCACCCGCCCCTTCTGCAACCCGGAAAAGGTATTGAACACTACAGTGGCATGTCCGGGCAAAGTGACGTACAGGCAAGCGCGGAGCACTCCCAGGGCCGCCAAGACGGCGATCCCTCCTACGGTTAACCAACCCACTCTGCTTTGGGGTGCTTCTCCTGTTGGATACATGGCGGCTCCTCGTGGAAAGAGGATGAAAAAGTGCTGGTTGCTATTTGGTAACCAGAGTTTCCAGGCGGGATCCCAGTACTGTGGCTTTCACCACCTCTAGGTACTGCGGATTTTGGGTGAGGGCCTGTGCTTTGGCTCTCAATTGACCGGCTTCTGCCTCCGCTTGAGAAATGATAGCGCGGGCATCTTGGCGGGCCTGCTCGATCTCAAATTGCTTTTGCGCCAGTTGATTTTCAGCAATGGTTTTTGCCTCAATGGCCGCTACGAAATCAGGATCGAAATCCACATCCCGCAGCAGAAAATCCAAAACCTCGATGCCGTATTCCTTCAGCAGAAGAGCCACCCGTTCGCGGATTTGGCCCTGGAGCAGCGGACGCTCGGTAGAATACAGAGCCTGGGCAGAAAAGCCGCTGGTCTCATTCAGAATGACCGACCGGACGATGGGGGCGATGCGATCCAGGTAATTTTCCCCCAGTTGCGTATAGACCTTGGGGGCGTCCACAATGCGAAACTGCAGCGTCGCCTCAGCTGCAATCTGCTGCCCATCCTGAGAAAGGGCCACCAGCCGCGGCGCGTAGGCAGTCGGGTCGTTGTCCTTCCAGGTGAGGGCCTGCGTTTTTACATCGAAGGTAACCGTGCGCGAGACAAAAGGCGGCACCCAATGGAGACCAGGCTGCAAAGCCACCGGCCTTACCCCCCCTCTCCAGGTGAACACCACCATATTTTCTCCATTGCCCACCAGTCGCAGCGGCCTGCCCATCGCCACTAGGATCAATACGGCTCCGGCAAGGGTGGCCTTGGGCAACAAGCGACCAACCCGCCTCTCCCAACCTTCTGCCCGCATCTCCCCATCTCCTGCGCATGCAGCCATTCTCGCGGCTGTGGGGAAATGAGGCTGAGAAATCGCCGCTATCTTTTAAGCCTTCTACAGGGATCCCTGTCTTTCTCTCCCACTATTCGCAACGATGTCGAGAACTCTACAAAGTTCACAAAAGATCACTTCATACTTTGCAAAGACCCGTGACGGACAGGCGAAAAGGGAAGAAGATTAAGACATAATAAAGATTTGGGTTGCCGTTCATGCTGTCCATTCCCGATTACGAGCGGCGGGACATCCAAGTGCCACTCTCGTGCATCCCCGTTGCCGCCCGGGCCTTGATCCGGCAGGGGGTATCCGTCTGCTGGCGGGAAGAAAGCCTGTCTGCCTTGATTCGTCTGGGATCCAAAGGAGCCGCCGACCGAGCCGCCATTCTGCTGGTGGAAATGAGCCTCATGGGCCAACCTGAGGAGCTAAAAAGCTGGCTGGAGATGTGCTGGCGACTGCCCGCTTGTTTCAGGGAACCCCTGCAGGTGTAGGATAAAGGATCACTGCAGTTCAAGAGCCTGCCTCGTCGAGGAGAAACTGGCTGCCGTAGCCGGTAACGATGCGGGTTCCATCTTTGAGGATATGAATTTCCACCTGGTCACTGGCCCAATTAAGCTGGTTTTGCAAGGCGGGGTTGAAGACGTGCACCCGCTGGTTGCGGGAAGAGACCAGCGAGTGGGGGGAGTGAATGGCCTGAGATTGGAGATAGGGGCCGTCCACTAAAATATCCAGCTCTTGCAGCAGCTCCTGGGCGCCGGGAGGAGCTTGGGGGGAGTGCAACTGTTCTAGGGTAAAGCCGGTAAAAGACATCACTGTCAGCCCTTTGGCCTTGAGAAGCCGCGCCAAGCTGGCCAGGGCAGGAGCCTGCCAGAAGGGTTCCCCGTCGGAGAAGGTTACCCCTTGATTTTTGGGGTTGCTTAGGATTTGGGCTGCTAGGTCGGTCACGCTCACCAGTTGATGGATGACAAACGGCCAGGAAGCCGGGTTGAAACAGCCTGGGCACTCCCGCAAGCAGCCCTGCACCCACACCACCGCACGGCAGCCCGGCCCATTCACTTCCGACTCGTCCACATACCCCATCAGGTTGAGATAGCCGGGAGGAATCTGGGCCAGAAAGCTCAGCGCCATCTCTGCCTTGGACATGGATCACCCGCTGCAAAACCTCTTGAGGCTATTCTTAGCCTAATTGGCAGCTATGCTCATAAGGCAGTCATGAATCAATAATTAACGCTTGAGAACGATTGAGGCTCGTAGTTGCAAAAACAGGATAACTGGGAGGCTGCTGAGAAAGCTGCCTGGTCTGGAAACCGGCCCTACTCCAATTGCGCCCTCAGGGTTTGCACTCCCCGCCGCGACCAGCTTACCGCTCCAGACCAATCGGCTACGTAGAGGGGTCGTTGTTTCTGCCGGAACCAGGTGACCACCGTCTCGCCGACAGAGCCAGAGCTAATGCCCGCCTGCACCTGAAAGCGCTCCAGGAGATCCAAAATCAGGGATCCCCCGTCCCACCACAGCCAGTCGATCTGGGCCGGCATCAGCGGGGATCCGGTTAGCTCGGCTTGCACATGGGTGCCGGCAGAGCCCAGCAGCAGCCAATGGAATCCCTCTGTTTCTAAAGTCAACACCAGGGGGTTGGTGTGGATGGCCTGTAGGCTCAACCGCTGCGACACCGGGATCCGGTCGGCAGGCTGCAACACTCGATAGGGGATCCCGGCAGCTTGCACAGCACTAAGGGAACGCAGGTAACTTTCGGAAGCCGCATTAGCCCCTCCCCCATCCCAGAATTGCCCAATCGCGTTGGCGGGACGTACTCCTTTGGAGAAAGCCGACAGCAGGATCTCCCAGCCGCCATTGGCAGAGCCGGCGGAGGTCATGGCCACCGCCCCGTCCAGACGGCGCAAGCCCTGCTGCCGCAAAAAGGGCAACACCGTGCGTTCTGCCAAACGGGGATCCCCGCTGTTGAGCAAGAGGTGGCGTCCTTCCGCTTGAATGGCCAGGATGGGGATTCGCCCACTGGCCAGGGCGGTGATCTGAACGGCTGGCCCCGGCCACAACCCCGGCCCCAACAGGATCCCGACCAGGATCAAGGCAGTGCCCTGCCAGCGGAAAGCCCGTTGCCACCGTGGCCAAAAGGTTAGGGCCACCAGCGCGCCGTAGAGGAGCAAGCACTGGAGCAGAGAAACTCCGCCGGTGTAGTAGGAGCTGAAGGGCCAACCGGCTATCCAGCTCACCCAGTTGATCAAAGGCGTGAGAAGCAGCTCTAGGGGCCTTGCCAGCAGGGATCCCAGCCCTGGAGAGAGTAAAGCCACAAAGGCCACCCCGAACCCTGCCACCAGCAGCGGCACCAGCAGAATCATCAGCAGGGGATTGGCCAGCAGTGAATAGGTGGGGATGCGGCCAAAGATGGCCACCTGCAGCGGCAAAGTCCAGATCTGGGTGGCCAGAGGAACGGCCAAGGCGGTGGCCACTGCCGGGGGCAAAAAGTCCAAGCGGGAAACGATGGGAGCTGTCCCCACCAGCAGGCCCAGGGTGGCGGCGAAGCTGAGCTGGAACCCCAAATCCGTAATCCACATGGGCTGATAGATTAGCAACACCACCGCCACCACCAGCAACGTGCCCAGCGGATTGAGCCTAACTTTTCCCTGCAGGCGCGGCTCCGTCAGCACCACCATGGCTGCTGCCCCCATCAGTGCTGCCCGCAACACCGAAGGGCTGAACCCCGTCAGGGCAATGTAAAGCCCCAGCACTGCCAGAATGATCCCCTGCTGCAGGCGCACCGCCAACCGCCGTGTCAGGACAAACACCACCCCCACCAACAGCGACACATGGAACCCAGAGGCGGCCAGCGCATGGGCCATGCCGATTTCCCGGAAGGCATCCTGCAAGTCGAAATCCAATTGGGCGGTCCGGGATCCCAGCACCAAGGAAGCCAACAGATTTCCCTGCCGCTCTCCTAGCCCGGCGATGAACGCTTCCCGCACCCGCCGCCGCAACACCCAGCCCCCCCAACCTCTTCCCCCCGGCTGCAGGATCACCTCACGGGCGCTGAAGCCGGCAAAAGCCCCCTGGCGCTGCAGGTAGGCTTGAAAATCAAAGCTGCCCGGGTTCAAGGCCGGACTGGGCAGGTACAGGGATCCCGTCAGGCGCACCCGTTGGTTGGGGTGGAGATCCTTGTCCTGGAGGGCCTCAGGGCCGGTGGTGACGTAGAGCTTGCCGCTGACCTGGCGGGCCGTGGAGTCGGCGTTGAGCACCTGCTCTGCTCTCAGCCAAAATTGCCGCCGTTCGCTGCGGGTGGGACGGGGTTCCGAGAGGACGGTGCCCACCAAGTTCATCTGCTGCTGGGGGGCCAACAGACTGATATCCGTCGGGCCGGGAAAAGGCTGCCGCCAACCCAGGTAATTCCAAGCCAGACACCCCACCAGACCCATCGCCAGCCAAGTGCGGGCCAGACGCGGTTGCCGCCGGCACAGCAGGGATCCCGCCAGCCCCAATCCCAGCAGGATCCCCCAGCCCCACCCGGCAGCCTGGGGCCAAGCCCGCACCAGCAGGCCCAAGATCCAGCCCAACCCCAGCAGATAGGTTCTTTCCATGTGCCGCAGACCCGTCTGCCCCCCACTGTACCGATGTGGTCAAGCGGGATCCATTGCGTTGTCTTAACCTTGCTCGCCTGCCGAAAGAATTGTATTAAAGGATACTCTTTCTCGACCTTGGCAAAGGGAGTGTAGATTAGGGCTGGTCGCGCCAGCGGGATGTAGTCCTTGGCAGTTTCCTGCGCCGGCATCCTGAAAACGACCCTAAAACGACCCTAAGTTATCTGTCCCCTTCCCCGCTGTTTCCCCTAGACCCTATGCGCATCCGATCCATCCGCGTTCTCAGTGGCCCCAACTACTGGAGCATCCGTCGTCATAAGCTGATTCAAATGCGGCTTGATCTGGAAGACTTGCAGGAGCGATCCACCAACACCATCCCGGGTTTCAAAGAAAGGTTGGAGGCCCTGTTGCCGGGACTGTGGGAACACCAGTGCTCCCGCGGCTGCTATGGGGGATTCTTGCAACGGGTGGAAGAGGGCACCCTCATGGGCCATGTGGTGGAGCATGTGGCCTTGGAACTGCAGACTCTGGCCGGCATGAAAGTGGATTTTGGCCGCACCCGCGAAACCTCCACCCCCGGCACCTACAACGTCGTGTTCGAGTATCAAGAGGCAGAGGCCGGGCGCTTTGCGGCCAAAGCTGCAGTCTACCTCTGTCAGGCTTTGGTGGATGGAGAAGACTACCGCCGCGACCTAGAACTGGACATTCAAGAGTTGCGAGAGATCCGAGAGAACGTCCGCTTCGGCCCCAGCACCCAAGCTTTGCTGGACGAGGCCGCCCTGCGCGGGATCCCCTATCTGCGCCTCAACAAGGGATCCCTGGTGCAACTGGGGTACGGCGTCTACCAAAAGCGCATCGAAGCCACCACCACTGAAAAAACCAGCATCATTGCCGCCGACCTGGCCGCCGACAAGCGGGCCACCAAAGAACTGCTGCAGGACATGGGGATCCCGGTGCCCAAGGGCTATACGGTGCGTCGCCGCAGCGAGTTGGCAGCCACCATCGAGGATGTCGGGGGCTTTCCGGTGGTGATCAAGCCCCTTAACGCCAACCACGGCAAGGGCATCACCGTCAACATCACCAGCCTGGAAGCCGCCGAGATCGCCTACGATGCCGCCAGCCAATACTCCGATGTGGTGTTGGTGGAAAAGCACCTGGTGGGGGATGACTACCGACTGCTGGTGATCAACAACAAGCTGGTGGCTGTGGCCAAGCGGATCCCAGCCTATGTGGTGGGAGATGGCCGCTCCACCATTCAAGAGCTGATCGACGAAGTCAACAGGGATCCGCGGCGGGGGTTTGGCCACGAAAACGTGCTGACCCAAATTAGCGTTGATGACATGACCCTGCGTATCCTCGAAAGCAAAGGCTACACCCTGGATACGGTGCTGCCCAAAGGAGAACATTGCACCCTCAAATCCACCGCCAACCTGAGCACCGGAGGCATCGCCGTCGATTGCACCGATATCATCCATCCCTACAACGCCTTCATTGCCGAACGGGCAGCTCAGATCATCGGCCTGGATGTGGCGGGCATCGACCTCATCTGCCCGGACATTGCCCAGCCCGTCAACGAAACCGGTGGCGGCATTGTCGAGGTGAACGCTTCTCCCGGCCTGCGCATGCACCTGGCCCCCAGCGAAGGGATCCCGCGCAATGTGGCTGAGCCCATCATCGACATGCTCTTTCCCCCCGGCAGCCACACCCGCATCCCCATCCTGGCCGTCACCGGCACCAACGGCAAAACCACCACCACCCGCCTGATCGCCCACATCCTCAAAGGCATCGGCAAGCGGGTCGGCTTCACCACCACCGACGGCGTTTACATCCAAAACCATCAAATTGCCAAGGGAGACATGACCGGCCCCCACAGCGCCCGCCTGGTGCTCAGGGATCCCACCGTAGAAGTGGCGGTGCTGGAAACGGCGCGAGGCGGCATTTTGCGAGAGGGGCTGGGGTTTCCGGAATGCGATATTGGCGTGGTGCTCAACGTAACCTCAGATCACCTGGGGTTGGGGGATATCGAAACCCTAGAAGACATGGCCCGCGTCAAATCCGTCTTGGTGGAAGCGGTACACGAGCGGGGCTACGCTGTCTTGAATGCCGATGATGGTCTGGTGGCCGCCATGGCCGCCAATGTCAAGGCGACAGTGGCCTATTTCAGCATGAACCCGGAAAATCCCCTCATTCAAAAGCACATTGCTTCCGGGGGCATAGCAGCTGTCTATGAAGAGGGCCACATCTCAATTTTGAAACGGGGCTGGAAACTGCGCATAGAAGATGTAACCAAAATTCCCCTCACCCTCTCTGGCAAGGCCAGCTTCATGATCCAAAATGTGCTGGCCGCTACTTTGGCAGCCTTCCTGCACGGGGTTTCCATCGACGACATCCGCATGGCGCTGGGCACCTTCACCAGTTCTGTAGCCCAGACCCCCGGTCGCCTCAACTTGTTTGATGTAGGGGGCTACCAGGTGTTGGTGGACTATGCCCACAACCCAGCAGGTTACGAAGCCATTCAAAGTACCCTGGAGCGCTGGGATTGCCAACGAAAAATTGGGGTTATCGGCGGGCCTGGGGATCGGCGCAACAGCGACCTACGAGAGTTGGGAGTCCTGGCAGCGCGCATGTTCGACCGGGCCATCGTCAAAGAAGATGATGACCGGCGAGGACGGGAACCAGGCGAGGTGGCCGCCCTAATCCGGCAGGGTTGGGAACAGGAAAAGGCAGGGGATCGTCTGCAGGAAATCTTGGATGAGGCAACTGCTATCGAAACCGCTCTGGAGAAAGCCGAACCCGGAGACCTGGTGGTGATCTTTCCGGCGGATGTACAGCGCACCATCCAGATCATCACCCGCTTTCAAGACAAGCTCAATCCCAAACCCAGTTACCGTGGCTCCTCCTACAGCATCGGCCCAGATTTGATCTCCCCCAGCCCTGACGTCAAACTGTCTTAGGCTGGCTGCCGACAACTCCAGAGTGCTCTATGGCCTCCATTCCTGGACAGACATCGAGAATTGAGTGGGCGGAGGTGACCCATAAGTCCTCGGCGGCGATATCCTAAGTTTAGGCTGGCGGGGGCGGGTGACTTGTCTTTTGGGAAGCAGCAGGTGTTCGGCTCAGGGGATCCTCGGCTTTTCAGAAGCCTTAACCGTTCTAAAAAAGTCTGAGGGATGGCAGACAGAACTTTGGGGATCCCAAAAGGTCTAAAGACTCCGTCCCGCCGACGCGATGGGAATGTCGTTAGGGTAGTTGTGAATTTGGCAAGGAAAACAGCTCATGGACAGCGCTCTGCTTCAAGCGGCTCGCCAGATTTATCAATTTCATCTGCAGTATCGACCGGAAGTGCTGGAGCAACCTCCGCGGGGGGTAGTTATTCACCGCCGTACCCTGCGAGGGGATCTGATCTTTTCCGAGTTCCCCATCCTGCTGCCCCAGGAAACTTTTATTCCGCTGCAGCAATTGGAGCCGCTGCGGTGAGGCACAAGGAGCTACGCTGACAGAGCAGATCCTTCCTTTTTCTGCCTTTAGGGACTCCGTCCTGCCGACGCGATGGGAATGGCTGCCATGCTCGAGATTCTCCCCTACTGCACAACGCTCACATGATGTGGCTGAGCATGATGTGGCTGAGCAGCGCCGACGCCAACAGAATCTGGGAGCTGCGCCTGTTGGCCTGGGTGCTGGTACTGGTGCTGGGGGCCTGTGTGGGCAGCTTCTTAAATGTGGTGGTCTATCGTCTGCCGCAGGGCCTTTCTCTGCTCTATCCCGGATCCCATTGTCCAAGCTGCAAGACGCCGCTGGGCCCCACGGAGAACATTCCCATCCTGGGCTGGTTGTTGCTGCGCGGTCGCTGCCGCCATTGTGGAGCGCAGATTAGCTGGCGCTACCCTGCCGTTGAGGCGTTGACAATGGGCCTGTTTGCCCTCAGCATCGGCGCTTTGGGGTTTTCTGCCCAAGGGATCCTCACCTGCATCTTGTTGAGCTGGCTGTTGGCCCTGGCGCTCATCGATCTGGATACCTTTTTGCTGCCGGAGGAGCTGACCCGTTCAGGCCTGGTAGTGGGGCTTTTGGCCCGCCTGGCTCTGCCGTGGCTCCAGGGATCCGGATCCCTGGCCGCTACAGGCCTGTCACTGGTGGAAGGGATTGCAGGAGCTGTGCTGGGCCTCTGGCTGCTGGAGGGCATTGGCCTCTTGGCCCGTTGGGTCTTGGGGCGGGAGGCTATGGGCGGGGGAGATGGCAAGCTGTTGGCTGTGATCGGCATGTGGTTGGGCTGGCAGGGGGTGACAGTCACCCTGCTGCTGGGCTGCGGGTTTGGCCTGGTGGGCAGCCTGCTGGCTATAGGCTTGGGGCAAGCCCGCCTGGGAAAACCCATCCCCTTTGGCCCCTACCTGGCCTTGGGTGGAGGGGTAGCGGCTCTGGCCGGATCCGAACTGGTGGAGGGCTACCTACGCTGGGCCGGATTGGTGGGGTAGAGGGAACGTCCATTCAACATTGGATACTTCATGTTTCGGGATCTATGACTTCAAACTGATCGGGAAAAAGAATGAGATTAAAATATCGAAAACCTCCTACCAAGCTCAAATCCGGAACCGCTAAATCAACCGCATAGCCTTCAGTGGGATCTGAGTAACATTCCACAATGGATCCCTGAGTTCCAGCAGGAATAGTGGTCTCGCTGAAATACTCCTTGACATCTGCCACAGTTTTGACTCTACTGTATGGCTTGATTCTAGAAGTGGTTTTACTCATCATTGTGTACCTCTAGCCAATTGGTGACCAAACGAGGGATTAAACTTTCCTTATCAACCTGCCACACGGTCACTAAAGTGCCTTTTTTCTGATTGAGGCCCAAAATTTCAATCTTGACTCGATAGCGGCTTCCATAGGGTGTTGGAAACGGATCCCCGGCTAAGGCGCAAGGCAGAGCAGCAGTAACCTGTTGCAGAATGTGAGCAAATCCCACCCTTCTTCCCTCTGGTGTACTGACATCATAGCCAAGCTCTGCAAAGGCAATCCACTTGCCTTGATTTCCAGGATTAGCTGGATTCATAGAGTAATCAACGAACTTGGCAGGATCCACTGCTGCTTCAGAAGCCCTGGGCAAGGATCCGGCCATGGTTGCAGCTTTTGCCGACTTCACGTAAGGTCTAAGGACTCCGTCCCGCTGGCGCGAACAGTAGCCCAGACGTCTCACGCTAACCTGAAACAACCATATTAATTACTCCACCCCTTCGATTCTGTCCTCGATCTCCTGATACAGCTCCTGCAGGCGCTCGATATTGGCCTGGGAAGTCTGCCAGTAGCCACGCCCATGCACCTCTAGCAGGGATCCGACAATGCGCCGGAAGGAGTGGGGATTGAGGTTCATCAAGCGCTGCCGCATCGCCTCGTCCTTGATGAAAGTCTCGTTGGTTTCCTCGTAGATCCAGTTGTCCACCGCGCCTGCCGTAGCTGACCAGCCGGAGGTGTTGACCAGCCGCTTGGCGATCTCCCGTACCCCTTCGTAGCCGTGCTTGAGCATCCCCTCATACCACTTGGGGTTGAGGAGCTTGGTGCGGGCGTCCAGACGGATGGTTTCGCTCAGGGTGCGGATCTGGGCGTTGGGCGTGGTGGTATCTGCCATGTAGGCCGAGGGGGCCTTGCCGTCGGGGCGCAGGCTTTGCACCAGCTTGGTGGGATCCGCGTCGAAGTAGTGGCTGACATCGGTCAGGCTGATCTCCGAGGAGTCCAGGTTCTGGAAGGTCACATCCACCGTTTTCAGGCTGGCCTCGAAGAGCTGTCGCATCTGCTGGTTGGGCAGGTTGGAGCCGAAGGCAAAGGACTTGCGGGATAGGTACATCTCCCGCAGCTCCCTCTCGTCCTCCCAGGAGCTGTTTTCCACCGCCAGGTTGATGTTGGCGGAGTAGGATCCGGAAGCGTTGGAAAAGACCCGCGTTGCCGCCTGTTCCAGGGTCAGCCCCAGTTCTTCTGCCTGCTGCAAGGCGTGCTTGCGCACAAAGTTCAGCTCTGGTGGCTCCACCGCTGCGGCCGCCAGCTTCACCGCCCGGTCGATCAGGTCCATCTGGTTAACAAACAGATCCCGGAACACCCCCGAGCAGTTCACCACCACATCAATGCGGGGCCGGCCCAGTTCCTCCAAGGGGATTAACTCCACCTTGTTCACCCGCCCCAGGGCATCGGGTTTGGGTCGCACCCCCAGCAAACACAGCACCTGCGCCAGCGACTCCCCGTAGGTCTTGATGTTGTCGGTGCCCCAGAGCACCACCGAGATGGTTTCCGGGTACCGGCCACCGTTACTGCTCATCTCGCGAGCCAGCAGCCGTTCCACCACCATCTCCGCCGACTGGATGGCGGCTGCCGTGGGGATGGACTGGGGATCCAAAGCGTGGATGTTGCGCCCTGTCGGCAACACATTGGGGTTGCGGATGGGATCCCCTCCTGGCCCCGGCAAAATGTACTCCCCTTCCAAGGCCCGCAGCAGGGATCCCAGCTCATAATCTGCCGTAATTTGCTTGAGGCACTCCTCCAGAAATTCAAACAAGGGCTTCAAAAGATCCGGATCCACCTGGGGGTAGCCCGCTTCTTTTAGGACTGCCAACCAGGGGGCTTGCCGGCCCATGTTGAAAAAGTTGAGCTTGGCCACCCGCGCGACCCGGCCCTGGGCGTCGGTCTGCTCCTGCACCAGCGCCGCCACCGCCTTCTGGCAGGCCTTGTTGATGCGATCCAGCAGCTCCGTATCCGCCAGGTGTCCTCGATCCCGGTTGCGGTAGATCTCGTCGATGTCCCGGCCCAGGCTTTGGGCAAGAATGCGCGGCAGACCCAGGATCCCTTCTTCCGGGCGGTCGATGCTGGCAATGCTCACCAGGGTGGCAATCGCCTCCTCTGCTGTGGGGGGCGCTCCAATGACGTGCAGACCACAGGGCAACAGCCGCGACTCGATCTCCATGAGCTGGGCGTAGAGCTTGCCCACCACCCTGTCCCGCTCTTCCAAGCTCAACTGGGCGGCGTCCCCCTGGGGCAACTCCACATCCTTGTCCAGGTTCACCAGCCGCGCCTTGTCGCAGATGGCGTTGACGATGGCGATGCCCCGCGCCCCCTCCCGCAGGGTTTGGTAGGAGCCGATCATCTCCCGCAGCTCTTGCAGCCCCTTGTAGAGGCCGGCGTTTTCTGCCGGCGGCGTCAGGTAGCTGATGGTACAGGCGTAGCCCCGCCGCTTGGCAATAGTGGCCTCACTGGGGTTGTTGGCGGCGTAGTAGTACAGGTTGGGCAGGGATCCAATTAGATTATCCGGATAGCACTCGCCCGACATGCCGATCTGCTTGCCCGGCATAAACTCCAGGGATCCATGGGTGCCAAAGTGCAACACCGCATCCGCCCCCCAAACTTTCTCCAGGTAGGTGTAGTAGGCGGCAAAGCCGTGGTGAGGGCTGGCTGACCTGGAAAAAAGCAG
This sequence comes from Thermostichus sp. OS-CIW-31, assembly GCF_054060305.1. Taxonomy (NCBI): domain Bacteria; kingdom Bacillati; phylum Cyanobacteriota; class Cyanophyceae; order Thermostichales; family Thermostichaceae; genus Thermostichus; species Thermostichus sp. OS-CIW-31. Next base: position 102,543 of record NZ_JBSSDA010000006.1, read on the forward strand.
CCGCATGGGATCCCCTTCATAGCCGAAGGTGGGCTGCACCCCGATGAACACATTGCCAAAGTGCTTGCCGTAGATGAGCAGGTTTTGCCCATCGGTATTCAGGTGCCCCGGCGCTGGCCCCCAGTATTGCTCGATGGCTTTCACGTAGGGTGTCAGCGCCTCGTACTCCCGCACCGACAGTTTGGCGGCCACATTCAGCTCCGGGCTGGCGTACTGGGCCTGGGGATCGTGCAGGATGGACTCCATCAGCTCCTGCGGGGTTTTGGGCAGCTCGGGGCCGAGGTCATAGCCGTTGTGGGCCAGGGCCTGCATCACCCGGTGAATAGAGGCAAATACATCCAAGTAGGCTGCTGTCCCCACATTGCCTTTGTCCGGTGGGAAGCTGAAGACGGTGATGGCGATCTTCTTCTCCAGCTTGGGCTTACGTCGCAGGTTGGCCCACTTAATCGCCCGCGCCGCGATCAACTCAATCCGATCCTGCATTGCGTGAGCTTTGCCGGTGGCCGCATCCCGCCCTGAGAGGATGATGGGATCAATGGCCCCGTCCAGCTCGGGAATGGCAATCTGCAGAGCCACCTGCACCGGGTGCAGCCCCAGGTCGCTGGCAGCCCATTCCTCCGTCGATTGAAACACCAAGGGCAGCGCCACCATGTAGGGGCGATTCAGCCGTTGCAGCGCTTCCACTGCTTTGGGGTGATCCTGCCGCGCCGGCCCTCCCACCAGGGCAAACCCGGTTAGCGACACGACCACATCCACAATGGGCGCTGTCTTCTGCGCGTTCCAGAAAAACTCGTTCACCGGCTTGGAGAAGTCCAGGCCCCCGGCAAACACCGGCACCACTCGCGCCCCGCGCGACTCCAGCTCTTGCACCATGGCCACATAGTGGGCATCATCCCCCGTCACCAGGTGGGTGCGCTGCAACACCAACCCCACGCAGGGAGCCAAGGGATCCTTCACGTCCTGCGGCAGATCCTCGCGGGCGTTGTACCAGTCCAAATACTCCGCCAGGCTGGCAAACATCTGCGGCGCCAAGGGGTGCCAAATGCCCATCTCCAAATAGGTGACCGGCTCGGCAAACTGCACCTGATCCCGCATCCCCGGCAGGTAGCGATCCGCCAGCATCAGCAAAAAGTTCTCCAGGTTCTCGCGGGATCCCCCCAGCCAGTACTGGAAGCTGAGCATGAAGTTGCGGGCATCCTGCGCCTTGTCGAAGGGCAGATACTTCAGCACCTTGGGCAGCGTCTGCAGCAGCTTCAACATCCCCTCCTGGAAGTTGGATCCCTGCTGGCGCTTGCGCATAAACTGGGCGATGGCGCTCTTGGACTGGCCTAGCTGCGCCATGGAAAAGGATCCCATCTTGTTCAGGCGCATCACTTCCGGCATGGAGGGAAACACCACCACCGCATCCAGCCGTTCCCGCAGGGGTTCTACCGCCTGCACCACCTTCTGGGCAATGTCCTCGATGAAGATCAAGGATCCGATAAAGACATTGGCCGTTTCCAAATCCCGCTTGAAGGCATCGTAGCCCGCCGGATCCCGCAGCTCCTCCACCAGGTAGCCGGCCAGCTCCACCGCCAGCTTGGAGTTGTGGGCATTGATGCGCTGCACTGCTGCGGTCAGGGCACTCTGATATTGCGGCTCCAACACCACATACACCACCTTCATCAAGCGGCGATCCCCTACCTCGGCAGGGGTAACGTGGCGGGTGATGGGCTTAACCAGAGTAAACATGCGGTCGCTCTCCGTCGTGCAATGCAAAAATTGGGTAAACCGGGGAAAGGACTCCGTCCCGCTGACGCGAAAGGACTCCGTCCCGCTGACGCGATAGGCAGGATCCCCTATTGTCTGTTTCCCGTTCTACCAGAGAAACGGATCCCTGCTGGGAGCATGGCGGCAAGGTCGTAATAATTCGCAATGATCGCTGAGGTACTGTAAAGGGGAAGAGGATCCCTTCCCCAGAGAGCGTCCCCTTCTAAGGATCCAATGGACTTCTCACCCCGCGCCCGCCTTTATTCAGCACATGGGTGTAAATCATGGTGGTTTTGACATCTTTGTGGCCCAACAATTCTTGGACGGTGCGGATGTCGTAGCCGTTTTGCAGGAGATGAGTGGCAAAACTATGGCGGAAGGTGTGGCAAGTAAACTACCCGACTCCGTACCGCTTTAGCGATACAGAGTAGGCTTTTAGTAGCCCTGGGCCTGCTCTGCTCTACCAGAGAACAAAACAGGCCCGAACCTCTAGGCTGGTTTACAGCAGCCCCAATCGACCGTTACCAGTGCCTTAAATAACCGTTTCTGGTGCCCGCAATGTTATTGTAGCACAAGGCAAGTGAAGTCGCACATTCCTCCCGACACTGACTTTATGAGTACAGTGCGAGGCTCCTGCGATTTCTAGCTGACTTGCTCCAGGAGCTTTCTGGGTCTAGGTATGGGTGTGTTAATGCTCATTCAGCCAGATAAAAACCCTTTGGAGGTAATTATCGCTCAAAATGTTGACTATACAGACAAATTAGGGCAGCATTACACTAGGCGATGGAAAAGTCTGCTTCTTAGGTGATTATCAGTCATCTAGCTGCAGAAACACATGTTAGAGTGCATCAACTAATATTCGAGAGAGTCGCAGAATGACAGAGTATCTTATGGACAAGATAACTAATTACTCTAAAGATGGTCACAAAATTATTTGGGGAGATGCCCTGTGTATACTTGGTGAGGCGATTGAAGATGCTTCAATACACCTAATCTTTGCTGACCCACCATACAACATTGGAAAACGTTTTGGAAACTTTGTTGACCGCTGGGAAAGTGATGCAGAATATGCCAAGTGGTGTGAAAGATGGTTAGAGATTTGCATACGTAAGTTACGTCCAGATGGCAGTATTTATGTTATGAGCAGCACTCAGGCTATGCCTTATATTGATTTGTTTTTGAGGGAAAGGCTGACAATATTATCAAGAATAGTTTGGCATTACGATAGTTCAGGAGTACAAGCCAAAAAGTATTATGGCTCACTCTACGAACCAATTTTGTATGCAGTAAAAGACCCTAGAAACTACACCTTCAACAGTGAAGATATTGCGATTGAAGCGAGAACAGGAGCAGTAAGAAAATTAATTGACTACCGCAAACCAGAGCCAACACAATACAGTACAAAAAAAGTGCCAGGCAATGTTTGGTATTTTCCAAGAGTACGCTATAGGATGGATGAATATGAAGAACATCCAGCTCAAAAGCCAGAAGCCTTGCTTGAAAGAATAATTTTAGCAAGCAGTAATGCTGGTGATATTGTGCTTGACCCCTTTGCTGGAACATTTACAACTTGCGTTGTTGCCAAACGGCTAGGCAGGCTCTCGGTTGGTATCGAGATAAATTTTGACTATGTAAAGATAGGAATTAGACGGCTTGGGATTGCGGAAGAAATTAACGGCGAGCCGTTGTCTAAACCAACGAAAACTTATATTAGGCGTAATGGGGACAAGCAGAAATCACAAACTATTGATAGAGAGATAAGGTGATGTACCACGCATTTACAGATAGAATCATCCATATACTCAAAGAACACTTTGGCGAAGATTTGGCTCAAATTGTCTTTGAGAGTAGTCCTTTGTTGCAATACTTGAACGAAAAAACCCGTTCTGCAAATCGTGGCTCAAAGGCGCGCGGAGCTTTTGCCAATCATTATGCCTTATATGTTCTTGTAGAAGATTACATTAAGAAAGGTTACTTTGACCAACGCAAGGGTGAATATAACAAATACGACGGCGCACGTTTTTCCGACTTGTTCCGCAGACAAAGAGAACTTCCCTTTGGTGCAAAACTTCAAAACCACGCTCTAAATTCTCGTCTTAATGACGAATTCGCTAAATTCTTCCCAACATTGGGGCTCCGTCCAATCATAAGAGACCTTAAGGAACAACGATATTGGGTCAATGAAAAATTACTGGTTTTTAGTGTCACCAAAGATGGACAAGAATATCAAATCAATATAGCCAAAGCTGTCATTGACATCATAGATGCGTATGTAGAAACAAAGAAATCTGCTTTCCAATCTTTTCTTGAAGCGTGTCGCAAAATGTCAGAATTATCAGAAGTGGACACGAAAGGTGCTATAGAATTTATTAGGGCACAACTGCAACCGAACGTAGATGCAAGGATATTTGAGATAGTCAGTTATGCAATCTTGAAAGCCTATTATGGCGAACAATCCATATTTTGGGGCTGGACGGCAGAAGACCTTCAACAGGAGTATCTTGTCCTTTTCAAAACAGGAAGAACAAACGCAAATGATGGTGGTATTGATTTTGTAATGAAGCCATTAGGACGTTTTTTTCAGGTCACTGAAACCATTGATGTTAACAAGTATTTTTTAGACATAGACAAAATTCAACGGTATCCTCTTACGTTCGTTGTAAAAACAAATGATGATCCTGATGTAGTACAGCAAAGGCTGATAGAACAAGCGCAACGCAAATATGGAATAACCGCTATTGTTAAACGCCATGTAGAAGCAATTGAAGAAATAATCAATATTCCCTTGCTTCTAACCGTATTTGAATCACTTGTAGAATCTGGCAAATTATCAGACGTAATGGCAGAAATAATTCGACAAAGCCGCGTAGAGTTCAACTACGACGATGATGATGAAATAACAGACGACGAAAATGCGCTCTAACACGCGCTTGCACCTGACGCCGCTCCGCTGCGCTTCGCGGCGCAGGTGAAACGCAAACCGTTATGTTGCCAGCGCCAGAGTTGTGCCTAGTCAAGGTTGTTGGTAAGGGGGCGCTGGGGTCGGTGGGTAGCAGAAGCGATCAATACAAAAATTTACACAACATAATAAATCACTGCACCCGACCGTATGCTAAGCTATTCATATCATCCGAAGCCAGTGACCGCGGGTGAGTTCAGCCGTTATATTGCTTGTCTTATTAGTCAAATAGATTTAGTTTAGTCATTTGGAGACAGCATGTCAGAAGGTAAGTTCCAGAACTATGCTCCACTTAACCCAAACACAGCAGAGAAAAAGTTTTGGGAATGCCTCAAAAAGACATTTCAGAATGAGCCATGCGTAGCTTACTTTAGGTATCCAATTTTTAAACGCACAGGCAATCTCACCAGAGAACCTGACGTTATCTTTATGCACAGAGATTTAGGATTGTGGGTATTTGAGTGTAAAGGGTGCAGTATCGCTAACATTGAAAGTATCGAAGGGCATCAGTGGAAAATGACTAATTGGCATAGGGAAGAGGAATTGCCTATGCTTCAAGCTGAGGATGGCATGCTTGCAATAAGTGCGAAACTCGCAGAACGAAGAGAAACACGAGGACTGGTCACCTCACACTACAGAGTGGTGTTACCCTTTGTTAAAGGGCAAGAATGGCAAGATAAGGGATTTTCTGACTTGCCCTGTACCCAAGGCGTTGTTTTGCTGGAGGAGGATCTCAAGCCATCGACTCTCCGAGAAAAACTACAGTTGGGCGCTTGCGAAAAACCACAGCGTCCTCTATCTGATGAACAGTGGCAAAACATCGTTGCTTTACTGGGCGGTTCGCTACCAAGACAAGAAGCTAGAGCCATACCCACAGGAACACCACCCGAAAATCCTGTAAGAGTCATCCATTATCTGGAATCTCGCCTTCGTTTTCTGGACGATCAACAGCAAAAGGTAGCTTTTGAGGTTCCAGATGGCCCTCAGCGTGTTAGAGGATTAGCAGGAACAGGGAAAACCGTTCTATTTGCCAAGAGAGCCGCAAAAATCCATGCCGCGCACCCTGACTGGAAAATTGCTTTTGTGTTTTTTACACAGGCACTTTACGACCAAATCATAGGTTTAATCAGTCTTTACTATCGTGAAATGGTTCGGCAGGATGAAGGAGATGTAGAGCCAAACTGGCACAATGTACAAGTACTACATGCTTGGGGTTCAAAAGAGCGTAACGGTTTCTACCGTGACTTAGCCCAAAAATCGGGAATATGTCCTCTGAGTGTCAAGGATGTAAGAGAGAGGATGGGGCGCAACTGCTCTCCATCAGAGGCTTTTGAGTATGTTTGCGATGATCTGGAGAAAAGGGTACCGAACATACCTGTACTTTTTGATGCGATCTTGATAGACGAAGGACAGGATTTGCCCCCATCCTTCTATCGATTAGCTTATAAAAGTTTATCTGACCCAAAACGACTTTATTGGGCATACGACGAAGCACAGGGGATTGGAACCCTGACGGTACCTCGTCCTTTGCATATCTTTGGGCTTAATCCAGATGGAACACCAGTAGTAGATTTAGGTGGGAACAAACTTCCTGATGGAACCATAACCAGCCCTACCTACGAAGGAGGACTGCGCAAGGCACACAATTTAAACCGATGCTACCGAACACCTAAAATGCTTCTCATGGCTGCTCACGCTATCAACATGGGCTTACTGCGACAAGAGGGTTGTTTGCAAGGAGTGAGTAACAAAGAGGATTGGGAAAAACTAGGTTACACTGTTCTGGATGGAGATTTTTCAGATGCAAGTGTCAAAGCTGGCAAAACAGTCACAGTTACGCGCGAGGCAAAAAACAGCCCTCACCCCATAGACAGTGATGATTTTCCTCACAAGGACGCTTTAGGCTCACCTTTACGCATCCAGACTTTTTCGGATGAGTTGGAAGAGCAGGAATGGATTGCTCAACAAGTGGAGGAAGATCTGAAGTTAGGCTTCGACCCTTGGGACTTGTTGATTACTTGCCCCACTGGTGATAAAGAACAGCAGTACTTTGAAGCAATAAAATCTAAACTCTTAAAGCGAGGTATCCAAAGCGTTATTGCAGGTGTTGATACAAATCGGGATATCTTTCGCATGGATAACTGCATCACGATCTCAACAATTTTCCGAGCCAAGGGCAATGAGGCGTGGAAGGTTTATGCTTGCAGATTTCATTGTGCTACCCAGCCATTAGCTTGGAGAGGAGAGTCAGAACTACAGAAGCGTAACGAAGCCTTTGTTGCACTTACACGAGCGCGTATCTGGTGCGTTGTAACTGGGGTTGAGGGTGCGAGCCCAGTTTTTGAAGAATTGAGAGCTATTGTGCAACAGTACCCAAATCTAACCTTTAAAGCATTCAATCAATCCTCATTGAAAAGGATTAATGATGAAGATTTTGAATAGCAAATTAGAAACTCGTATCAATATTTGCTACCAATTGTAAGTGCAACATAACAAATCACTGCACCCGACTTGAAGCTATACTTTAGTCATTACCCAAAACTATAGCTAGGTAGGTTAAGGTTGTCGCCTTAAGATTCTGGGAAACCAATGTGGGGCTACGCCCAGCGACCCATATCATGCCAACCTTTGTATGCTTAGCTATACTGGTGGCGGGTGAGTTCAACCGTTATGTTGCCAGCGCCAGAGTTGTGCCTGGTCAAGGTTGTTGGTAAGGGGGCGCTGGGGTCTGCAGGTAGCAAAGGCAATCGGTGTAAAATCTACACAACATAACGAGTCGCTGCACCTGACCCAGTGTTATGTTCTGAGCAGTTCCTAAAGCTGTTAGTAGCAGGTGAGCTTAGCCGTTAGCCAGCGCGACTTAATCTCAAGTGTAATAATATCCAACATCGAGGAGTTGGAAAGATGAACACAGTGATTACCATTCCTCTGGATGCAGATACAGCGAGACTTTACAGTCAAATTCCTGCTGACCTGCAAAGAAAGTTTCAGTTGTTACTTAACCTTTGGCTGCGCGACCTCATCGTACCACCGCGTCCCCTTCAGGTTGTCATAGATGAAATCAGCCAAAAAGCACAGGAGTGTGGCTTAACTCCTGAGATACTGGAATCTCTGCTGAATGTCGAATGAACCATGCTTTGTTTTTGATACCAATGTTGTTATCAGTGCGCTCCTGTTGAGATGTTCTGTCACTCGTCAAGTCTTTGACAGGGCAACACAGAGAGGCAAATTGCTTATCTCACGTGTGACCGTTGAAGAATTGAGCGATGTCCTGCGGCGCAAAGGATTTGAAAGGTATATAACCGAGGAAGAACGGATGGAGTTCTTGAGCACTTTTGTTAGAGATGGCGTCTTGGTGGAGATTGTAGAGCGCGTGGCGACGTGTCGTGATCCCAAAGACGACAAGTTTCTTGAACTGGCTGTTAATGGCAAGGCAAGATGTGCGTGCCGTTAGATGTACCCAGAGACAAGATGATGAGCAAGCTCAAATGCCCTCATTGCGGGAACCCAGGGATCCCTGTCCTCTGCAAGGTGTGCCTCGGCTCAACTGTGCCTGCGACCTGCAAAGCGTTATGAATCTTTGTTTGAGTCGTAATTGAGAGGAAATAGGTGAGCTATAATTCCTAATGGACTTTTCTTTTCATTGCAGGTTGGGTAATGCAAAAACAGGAAGTCCTTACATTACTGGCAAATCACCAGAACACTCTGAAGGACTTTGGCGTAAAGTCTCTAATGCTCTTTGGTTCAGTAGCAAGGGATGAAGCGCAAACAGACAGTGATATCGATCTGCTAGTAGAGTTTGACCGTCCAGTTGGATTGTTCACTTTTGTACGCTTGAAACGATATCTAGAGGAAATTTTAGAGAGTCCGGTTGATCTAGGTACGCCTGACTCCCTCAAGCCCTATCTGCAAGAATCCGTTCTCCGGGAGGTGGTTCGTGCCTTCTAGAGATTGGCAGAACAGAGTAAGATCGGAAATAGAGGCAATTAAGTTAGATGAGGATCCCTCTGGGCCAGGATATATGGTTGTTTCAGACTGCAGGAAAGCAACTTGGGGATCCCAGGTTCCCCTAGTTTGCTTTGGGAGACAGATAAGGGGTATGTTTGTGTTGGCCGGTTAGAGATCGAAGGCAGGACAAATGTCCCAAACTTGTTCGGAATGACTATCGCAAACGGAGCTATTGTACTGGCTACCGTCTCATCGCCATTTGAATTGACTATAAGTAAACACACAAGCTCTCAAGCACGGGGGGGCAACGGTGGGCATTGGATCCCGGGAACCAGGGATTCCAGCAAGCCGCTACAGGCATCCCAGAGCAGCTCGATCACGTAATGGAATCCAGCCTCACCCCCGTAGTAGGGATCCGGAACTTCTTCGTCAGAATGAGAGCGGCAATAGCTGCACATCAGGCGCACTTTCTCGGCATATTTTCCCTGGGGATCCAAGCTGAGAATGTCGCGGTAATTTTGTCGATCCATAGCCAGGATCAGGTCAAACTCGCGCAGGTCGGCAGGTCGAATCTGGCGGGCCTTGCCTTGTAGCTCTAGGCCATAGCATCGGGCTGCTTGTTGCATGCGCCTATCTGGGGGGCTGCCGATGTGATAGGCTGCCGTACCTGCTGAGTCGCAGATAATTGCTTCCTTATGGCCGCTGCTGCGCAAAAGGTGATTGGTGATGCCCTCAGCAGTGGGAGAGCGACAGATGTTACCCAGACAGACAAACAGAAGCTTTTGGCTCATGGCAACCTCCCCATCGGATCCCATGTGTGGGCCCACCACAGGATGTATCCGCCTGCAACAGCGGGACGGATTCCCTTTCTATTTTCCACCAAGAGCCGCTGCAATGTTTTGTCGGCGGCTATCGTAACATTGCAGATTTAATTGAACCGACAAGGGATCCCCAGGCATTGCTGCAGCAGCTTCAGGTATTCTTGTCCCTCCATGAGAAAGGCACCAAAACGGGCCAGGTGCGGGTTCATCAACTGAGCGTCGAATAGGCGAAAGCCCCGCTCCCGTAAGTGCTCCACCAACTTCACCAAGGCCACCTTCGAGCCGTTGGGGATGCGGTAGAACATGGACTCGCCGATAAACGCCGCTCCAAGGGCAATACCCAGGATCCCGCCTGCCAAGGTCTCTCCCTGCCAGGTTTCAAAGCTGTGGGCAAAGCCAGACCGGTGCAGAGCTGCGTAAATCTGCTTCAGCTCGGGGCTAATCCAGGTTTGGGGACGAGCGGCACAGCCCTCTACCACCTGCTCAAAAGCGCAGTTCAGCCGCACCTGAAAGCGACCGCTGCGCACCAAGGGCCGCAACGAACGGGGGCAGTGAAATCGCTCATCGAGGGGGATCACCGCGTGCTGGTCGGTGCTGTACCAAGCCAGGGATCCCGCCTTTTCGTCGGCCATCAGAAAGTAGCCTTGGGCATAGCCTGCCAGAATGGTGGCCAGATCCACCTGCATCGCCTCAGTTGCGCTCCTCAAGATTGCCATTCTGGAGAGAGACTGGCAAAGTCTCCCCCATTAGCCCTGGGGTGGCAATCCACACAGCCGCTCACCCGCACAGGAGTGGGAAACTCCACCTGCAGATGCAAAGCGCGGAAATAGCGGGAATCTGCCAAGCGATAGGGCACCTGTTCCCCCTGTCGCAGGGGCCGGGAGTTGGGCCGCAAATAGCCCCAGGCCAGTTGTAAAGCCACGCCGCTCAGGGGCTGGATCTGCTGGCCATAGTGGTTGGGATCCTGCAGCAGCCGTCGCCAGGTTTCGGTGGGCAACACTTGGGCGGGCAACGCCACATGGCAACCACCACAACTGCGCACATATTGAGCTTGCTCCAGTTGGGCTTGAGTCAGGCCCTGCTGCGCTTGTGCTCCCAGGTTCTGCGCTGATCCCGCCAGCAGGGATCCCATAAACCCGGCCAGGATGACTACCATGCTGCAAATCCAAAACCGCCGGCGTCGTCCTTGCAAAGGAGCCATGCTCTCACACCCAATGCCCATGCTTTCCCACTCTAGATCAGGTGGCCGCTCGCCACAGTGGGACGGAGTCCATAAGATCCGGCCTCAACTGCTGGGATCGACTTGATCGACTTGGCCTATTTTTGGAGGAGCTTGAGAGATCGCGGATCTCCTGCTGCATTTTCCGCATTTCTTGAGGCATCTCCCGCAGCTCCTCTTGGGCTTGATCCGTGCAGCGCTCGATGGCGCGGGTGCGCCTGTCAAAGCCGGCGACGGTCAAGTTTTTGGATCCCTCTCTGGATCAACCTGGCCAGAACCAGAGGGGAGGCTGTCTGGGTTTAAAATAGCGGGGCTGCAGACTTTCCCACCAAGCGCTCATGAACCTACCCAGCTTACTCTGGCCGGATCCCGACGGGATCCCAGTGCCCTCTCAACCGGGGATCCTTGGCATTTTGGCTTCCGGCAATGGCAGCAATTTCGAAGCTATTGCCCAAGCCATTGAGGCTGGGGAACTGCAGGCCCAGATTGCTGTGGTCATCACCAACAATCCCAAAGCTTATGTGCGGCAGCGGGCCCAAAAGCGAGGGATCCCTTGCGTCTTGCTCGACCACCGAGACTACCCCTGTCGCGAAGACCTGGATGCAGCTATCCTCCAAGTGCTCTGGCAGCATCACGTGGAATGGGTGATCATGGCCGGGTGGATGCGCCTGGTTACCCAGGTGTTGTTGTCTGCCTACCCGGATCGCGTCCTGAACCTGCATCCTAGCCTGCTGCCCAGCTTCAAGGGCCTGCGGGCTGTTGAACAAGCCCTGAAGTGCGGTGTGAAAATCGCCGGCTGCACCGTTCATCGGGTCACCCTGGAAATGGACAGTGGCCCCATCGTGGCCCAAGCAGCCGTGCCGGTTCTGCCCGAAGATACTGTGGAATCCCTTTACCGGCGCATCCAGGCCCAGGAGCACCGCCTCTACCCACTGGCCATCCGCCTCTGCCTGGCAGAGGGATCCCTGCTACCCAAGTCTTCGGGGAAGCTGCACAATTGAGGTTAAGTCCAACGCTGGCGCATCCCATGGCCGAGATCCCGCCTCTCCTCGTCTTCGATAGCCCGGTGATCCTGGCCGGTCGTCTGGCTCTATGGCAAGAGTGGGCTCGATTTGGGGTGTGTGTGCTGCCACAGGCAGTGATGGCCGAGTTGGAACGCCTGACCTGGCAGGCCATTGATCCCCAGGAAGAATCGACAGCCCGCGAGTTTTTGCGCCACTGGCCCAGTCTAGGGTTTGCCGTCTCAGAAGCCCGTGCCCTGGTGGGTGGCGCCGGTGCCGGCGATCAGTCCATGAGGGTACGCTTGGAAGAAGCGATTGCCGAATGCGCCTATGCCCTGGCCCAGCAGCAGCCGGGAACGCTGGTGGTTTTGGTCAGCAACGACCGGCCTTTGGTGGGGCGAATTCAGGATCTGGGTCTCAACAACCTCTGTGCCATCTCCTTGGCGGAGCTGAACCGGTGGATGCGTCAGCAGCAGCGCCCTCAGGCTGTGGTTATGGCTTTGAATCGGTTACCAGGGCCACCCATTCCTGCCGCCCAGTTGACGTCCTCTACCCTCGCTCCACCTGCCCGTCCCTTGAGTTCCTCTCCAGCTTCCGGGAACCCCCCCGCCCAGGCGCGGCAGCGGTCTGGAGCTGCTCAGGTGGGGCCGAGCAGAACCCCTCTCCGGACTCTTTTGAAAAGCCTACAGAATACCCTTGCGGTGTTGCTGGCTCTGGTTTTCTTCTCGGCAGCCGGGTTACTGGCCTGGCGTTTGCTCGATCCGGAAGGAAGCGAAGGGATCTGGCAGCGGCTACCTCTCTCTCGGATCCCTTGGATTCGGGATCTGTAGTCCTCAAAGCTACTGCTCAGCAATTGTAACGTTAAAGCCCTTATTTTTCAGGGTTTCCGCATGATAGCGGGCATACTCCAGTTGCTCAAATGCTGCCAACTGCACAAACTTCTGGCCATTCACATCTTTGACAAAGGCCCCATCAGAAACTTCTCGAGCACGTGCCAAGCTCTCATCTCCCGAGTAGGTAGTGAGCACCAAGAAGGTTCCCTCGCCGCGGTTCGGCCCCAGAGAGTCTACGCTGTTGTCGCTTAGGGGCACCACGTTCTGGGATCCCGCAGAAGTAGGCGATGAAGGTTGGGACGGGCGCTCCAGGCTGGCTGCCAACTGCTCCACCGTTTGCAAGCTGGGGGGAGAGGGTTCCTTGGAAGCCAAGGCCAAGTCGGTCTGCAGGCTGTCCAGCAGGTTAGGAACGCCTTGAAGAGGATCCACCTGTACGTCCTTCAAGTCCGGGGTGGCCGTCAAGCCCAGCGCCAGCCGATCCGGATCCAAGCCACCGGAATAGAACTCCTCTCCCACCTGCCCTTCCACCGGTTCCAGTGGGATCAGGGGCAACTGGGCCAAATCCAGCTGGGCAGGGATCCCTTCTTCCGCCCTGCTGGCAGCACTTTGGGGCAGGGACAGTTCTTCCGGCCAGATCAGCCAGCGCACCCCAAAGCCAATCCCCGCGCAGGAAAGCACCCACAGCAGCAAGACCCAGAGGGGCGAAAAGGCCCCGGAGGGCCGCGGCATCTCTTCCTCTTCCAAGTCTTCCACCACCTCTTGAATGAGCACAGGTGAAGGGCGCTGTACAGAGCTGGTATTCCCAAGCTGACCTGCTCGTGGGGGCGGGACAGAGTCCATGCGCTGCAAACGCTGCCAGAGGCGGAATCGCTCCAGTTCTTTCAGCACATCCAAATGCAGATGGCTCAGCGCCTCCTGAAGAGCAAGTTGAGGAACTGGATGTGAATGGGACTGCTGTGCCGGAGACAGGGGTTGGGTAGGGTCTGGGGGAAGTGGAGAAGGACTCATAGACAGCCCACACTCAACTTGATGTAAAGTCGGAGAGCAAACAATGCCGATCCACTGTTACAGCCGGAAACAGCCTAACAGGAGAACCCACCTTGGGAACAAGGATTGCCAGCGCCCCATACCTTGCCATAAACCACCATGCCACAGGGCTATGGCAGTCTTCTAGGGCTTTGCCTCCAGATAGAGGGCACGCACATCTGTCGGTAGGTTCTGAAGCAAGATCTGGCGGGCAGAGGCAACGATGGCATCCACGTCTTCTGGAGCAAGGTAGTATCCGTCAGCCTTGAGTTGGTCGGCAATGCGAACCGGTGGCCAGCCAAAGCGATCCCGCAGCAGCAGAATGAAGCGCAGATCCCCCGGCAAGGTATCCAAACCAGCAGTCAAATAACAGGCCAGTGCCGGTGAAAGAGAGGACTTTGCCCCGCCTCTGGTGGAGTCGAGACTGCAAGAAGCTTGAGGGCGGGTGGGGATCCCATCCAAGGATTGGATCAGCTCACGGGTTTGCTCCGCCAGCCAGGGTCGCAGCACAGGATCCCCTTCGCCAGCCGCTTCTTCCACAAGGCTGTGGACATCTAGGCGCTGTAGGCGCGGGTAAAGCCGCAACCAAACCTGCTCTCGATAGGCAGCCCACTGCTCGGGCGGCAGATGTTCGGCAAGGATCCCGTCCACCCACTTGCAGTAGCGGCAAAACAGGCCGATGAAGTAGCGCGCCACCTCCGGCTGCCGTTGAAAGGCCCGCAGCAACTCCAGATCGCTGTAATGGGCCACCCCCCGCACGATAGGGGCGTTGCATTCCGGCCAAAAGGCGGTAGCTTCGGGCATGAGAATTTCTCCCGCAGAAAAATCCCTAGCTATTCTCCAGGATCTCCCGGCAGGCGGATAACAACTGCTCCTGCTCCGGCAGGGTGCGCAGGCCAATGCGCAGGTAGCGATCTCCCAGCTCGGGAAAACTCAGGCAATCCCGCACCAGAATCCGGTGCCGCTGCAGCAGCGCCCGCTGAATTTGCGTGGCAGAGCCAGGGCAGCGCACCAACACAAAATTGGCTTGACCAGGCCAGGGATCCCAGCCGGGCAGTGCTTGCAAACCCCTGAACAAATGCTCTCGGGCCACGGGTAGCCAGGCCAAGGTGCGCCGGCGGAAGTCCTCATCGGCCAAAGCTGCCGCCACTGCCACTCCCGCCAATCCGTTGACGCTCCAGGGATCCCGCCACTGTCGCCAGCGCTGCCAGTGATCCGGGTGCCCCACCGCAAAGCCAATGCGCAAGCCGGGCAGTGTGAAGAACTTGGTGAGGGAACGGATGACGATGGTGTTGGGATGAGCCGCCAGGTAGGGGATCAAAGTTTGGCTGCGGGGCATTGCCGACGGGCTGGAGTTTAAGCTCAGGGTGGGCTCCCCCGGCAAAAAGTCCATAAAAGCCTCGTCCACCACCACCCGGTCGAACTGGGGCAGGAGAGGCAGGATATCTTGCTGCGGGATCAGCCAGCCCGTCGGGTTGTGGGGGTTGTTTAGCCAGAGCACCCGGTTTCCCTTGCCTGCCACCGGAAGGGGTTCCTGCAGAAGGGTAAAACCGGCGGATCCCTGGCCGGGGAAAAAAGGCAGCGGCTTGATGGTTACCCCTGCTGCCCGCAGAGCCCGCGCATAATCCCCAAAAGCAGGCTGGGGCAGCCATACCTCCCGCCCTTGCGCATCCCGGGCTGCCCAGGTGAGCAACTCCGCTGCCCCATTGCCCACAAAGATCCACTCAGGATCGACGGCCCAATGGTTGGCCAAACAGATGCGCAAGTCCCGATAGTCGGGATCCGGGTAGCGGCTGATTACAACCGGGTCTGCTGCAGACAGCGCCTGAGTCAGAGCTTGCAAGACCGATTCCGGTGGGCCCAGCGGATTCAAGCTGGCCGAAAAATCCAGAATCTCCTGGGGAGAGCAGCCAGCGATTGCTGCTCCCCAAGCCCAATTGCCACCATGTCGAGGCTGCTCCACGCCCTACCCAGCAGCCGTTCGCGTCAGCGGGACGGAGTCCTTGTCCCAACCCGGCGAAATTAAGATTTCCCCCCTGCTACTGCTTCGCGGAATGACTTGCCCGCCGTAAAAGTGGGGACGATGCTCTCTGGGATCACCATTTTTTGGTTGGTTTTCGGGTTGCGACCTTCCCGCTCTTTGCGCTTGCGAGCCTCAAAGGAGCCGAAGCCCACCAGGGTCACCTTCCCCTTGGGTTCACCGTTTTCATCGCGGGATGCGACCTCTTCGACAATGATCTCCAGTGCGGCGGAAATGACAGCCTCCGCTTCTTTTTTGGTTACATTGGCGCGATGAGCGACGGCATCAACAAGTTCTGCCTTGTTCATCCTGATCTCCTTTTGAGTTAGGCAATAAAAGTTAGAGCGTTCCCTGGATCGCGGATTCGCTCAGGCGTTGCAGAGCGGCCACGGCCCAGAGTGTTCTCAGTGTGTGGGAGCGGGGCTTGCCCTGCAATGCGCCAAGGCGCCACTGGCGCGAATGGCAGGATTGTGGCAGTTGAGCTCCAAATCACTGACATATTCTACAGCTAAGTTAGGGCAGAAGCCTGCTGGGCAAGGGGTTTTAGGGGATCTTAACGCAATTTTCTGGGAGACAAGAGACTGCATATACCCAGTTGGCTCGGATCCGACAGAAAGCTAGGGCTCACGACTCGGGTCGGAAGTAGGCCCGCATCACCTCTCGAAAGATGGGAGCGGCCCGTGATCCACCCCCACCGCCGCTGTTTTCCAGAAAGACCACGACCACCAATTCGGGCCGGTCGTAGGGAGCATAGCCAACATACCAAGCGTGGGATCGCCGCGGCGGATCCTCTGCGGTGCCGGTTTTACCAGCCGTTGGGGGAAATCCTGGCCCCAGGTTGGCGTTGCCGCCAGTGCCGTAAACCACGACATCTCGCAGCCCCTGCTGCAGGATCTCCAGGGTGGCAGGGGAAAGACCTACCTTTTGGCGCAGCGGCACAGGGCTTTCCGGGATCACCTGGTGCGAGAGCAAGGGGCGCACCCGCCAGCCCCCATTGGCCACTGCCGCCGTTACCACCGCCATTTGCAGCGGCGTAGCGGTAATAAATCCCTGGCCGATGGACATGTTGACCGTGTCGCCCACATACCAGGGCTCGCGCCAGTGGCGCTGCTTCCACTCAGCATCCGGCACCAGACCCGCGGCTTCCCCTTTGAGGCCAATCCCGGTCAGTTGTCCCAACCCAAAGCGGCGCGACCATTCTTGCAAGGGGGCAGCCTTGGTGCCGAGAGCAATTTGGTAGAAAAAGGTGTCGCTGCTGTAGGCCATCGCCTGCCGGTAGTTCAGCCGTCCGAAGCCGGCGCGGTTCCAGTCCCAGAAGCGCCACCCTCCCACCTGGATGTAGGGGCCGGTCTGCAGCACCGTATTCGGGGGAAAGGCTCCCGACTCAATCCCGGCAGCGGTGGTGATGATTTTGTAGGTGCTGGCGGGGGGATAGGGCCGCAGGCCGCGGTTGAGGAAGGGAAAATCCTGCTGCTGCAGGCTCTCCCACTGGGCTTGGGTGATGCGGCTGGAAAAGAGGTTGGGATCAAAGGTGGGATAGCTGGCCATGGCCAGGATCGAGCCATCGCTGGGATCCATGGCGATCACCGCTCCTTTTTGCTGGCCGAGGGCTCGCTCTGCCGCCTGCTGCAGCCGCACATCCAAAGTGAGCTGCAGGGTGTTGCCCGGTTGGGGCGCTTGTTCCCCCAGCACCCGCAGCACCTCTCCCATGGCGTCCACCTCCACCTGTCGCCCGCCCCATTGGCCGCGCAGATGGTTCTCGAACAATTCCTCCACTCCCATCAGGCCGACAATATCCCCCAGGCGATAGCTGGGATCCGCCCGCAGTTGTTCCTGCGAGATCTCGCCGGTATAGCCCAGCAGATGAGCGGCCAAGTCGCCGTGGGGATAAAACCGCACCGTCTCCGCCTCCACCATCACTCCCGGCAGCTCGCGGCTCATCTCCTCCAGTTGAATGACCACCTGGGGGCTGGCGTTGCGCAGGATGCGCACGGGAAAAGGGGAACGATATCCAGCCTGTTCTAGCTTTTGGGCGATCTCCTCAGGGGCGATGTTCAAGTAGTCTGCCAACTTGGGGATCATCTCCTGCCAGCGCTGCCGCGACTGCACCAGAGGCCAGAGGAAGACCGAGTGGGACAATCGGCTGCCCGCCAGCAATACACCGTTGCGATCCACAATGCGCCCGCGTTCTGGCGGCTGGGGCAGCAGGCGAATGCGGTTGGTATCGGCCAACTGGCGGTAATACTGGGTGCGCGCCAACTGCAGGTAGGCCAGACGGGATCCTAGCCCTCCGAACAGCAGCAGGCTGGCTAGCAAGAGCAAGACAACGGCCCGATAGCCCTGCCCCACCGTTTTGGTCGGCAGGGATCCCAGCCAACGAGGACTACCGCCGTCCGGCGGGGGTGGGGGAAGCACCCGGCGAGGGGCAGGCGGCCTGGAATGGGGGGAGAACAGGGCTTTTGGATCCCGTCCGGTCAAGGTGTGGGGGCTTCGCGTGGCGTCGCTGACAGGGTAGAGTTTGGCCATGAACTTGCCACATGAACTTGCCAGAAGAATTGCAACCGATACACCCAAAATCGAGAGGAGATGCCCGCTCTCTGGCAGGCAGTCTCAGCATCCATCCAGTATCCCTGGCTGCGGCAAGCCTCGTCCAGGAGTGGCAGCGTGGATAGAGCAGAACAACAGCGGCTACGCCAGGCTGCCTGGCTGATGGTGGGCAATGGCCTGCGCCTGGGGTTGTCCGGGGCCTATTTCATCCTGTTGGCGCGGCTGTTGGGGCCGGAAGCCTTCGGGGTTTTCTCCGCCATCTTGGCCTGCAGCAACCTGGCCGCCCCGTTTGGCTATTTGGGCCAATCGGAACTGCTGATCCAGCGCCTCAGCCGGCAGGGATCCCTGACTTGCACCCAGGGGGTTGGCCCCAGCTTATGGTTGGCGGGATTGGGCTGTGGGGGGATGGCGCTGGTGTTGTGGCCCCTCTTGAGCGTTTGGCTGGCCGGGACGCCAGCAGCGGTGGTGGGGGTATTGCTTTTGAGCGATCTGCTGTTCATCGCGGTGCCAGAGGTGTACAGGGGGATCCTGATCGGGAGAGAGCAGGCTGCTGGGGTAGCCCTCATCGACACGGGCATGGCGCTGGGGCGATTGGGGGCAGTATTGCTGGCGGTGGCCTTAGGCTGGGGATCCCTGGTGCAATGGGCTGTTCTGTACGGCCTGATGGTGTTGGTCGTGCTGCTGCTGATCGCGAGGGGGATGGGGCGGTGGAGCGAGCCTTCTCCCCCCTTGGCCCTGAGCTGGCGAGATCTGCGGGAACGGCTGATAGCGGGCTGGGACTTTGCGGTGGGGCTGGCCGCGGTGAAAACCTTCACCGATTTGGATAAGCTGCTCTTGCCCCGTTTGGCCTCAGCAGCGGCGGGGGGTCTTTACAGCGCTGCCTATCGGGTGATCAACTTCTCGCAAACGCCGATGATTGCTCTGCTCACCAGCCATTTTGCCGAGCTGTGCCGCCAAGGCCAAAAAGGACTCCCACAAGGCTGGCGCTACGCCTGTCACCTTTCCCCTTGGGTGGTGGGCTACGGCAGTTTGGCTGCTCTGGGGCTGGCCCTGGGATCCTACGGAATCCCTTGGGTGCTGGGATCGGCTTACCGGGAAACGGCCCTCATCCTGCGCTGGCTCAGCCCGGTCATTTTGCTGGAAGGGATCCACCTTTTGCTGTCTCACCTGCTCACTGGAGCAGGGTTGCAAAAGCCCCGCAGCCGTCTGCAACTGATGGCTCTGGGGCTGAATGGGCTTTTGAATGCGGTTTGGATCCCAAGGTGGGGTTGGCAGGGGGCGGCCCTAGCGACCTTGCTGTCGGAGATGGCCTTGGTGCTGGCTTTGCTGCTGTTGATTGGGGGGCGATTGCACGCTCTGCAGAGATCTGGGCCTAGGGAGCCTTAACAATTTTGTAGGTGGCTTTGGCATCGGGGCCAAAGGTGATCACATCCCCCGACTTGAGCTGGTGGGTGGTCAATTTCTGGCCGTTGATCAACAAGCCATTGGTGCTGGGGCGACCTTCCAGATCCCCATCCAAAATGCGGTAGCAATATTCTCCCTCTCGCTCGGCGGGAATCCGCAGCAGCATGGCGTGGTAGCGGGAGGCATACTGAGAGTTGAGACAGATGTCGTTCGCCAAGTCCCGACCGATGAAGTATTTGGCGGATCCCAGCACCTGGGTACGGCGGCCATCTCGGTCTTCCACGATCAAGATGTGCTGGTGGGTACCGGAAGGAGAAGGCACAGATTCAACCATACTTCCGCTGTCAATACCAGTGTTTAACCGTACCTCAAACTATACCGAAGTTTAGCCTTCTTCCTGCTATCGCTGGGTCTGCAGAATCGCTCATCCAGCGCCCCAGAACTCTCGACCGATCCAGTGGGCTAGCGAGGAACATTCTGGAGCAGTGAGCCGACCCATCCGGGGAAGAGGGTGTAAGCTCCTACCGCCCATTGGGCCATGCCCACCACCACCTCTGACTTGGACTGGCGAGCGGCGTCCCAAATGGCTTCGGCAACTTCTTCCGGCTGGCTGGCCCAGAAACTCTCCAGCGCCTGTTGCATTTGCTCGCGGGCTTTGCCACCTGAGGTTTGGGAGTGGCCATCGGGAGAGGACTCTGGCCCCACCTCATCCAGAAAAATGGCTCGCTTGAGGAAATTGCTGCTGACGATGCCCGGATGGACGCCAATTACCTGGATCCCTTGGGGTTGCAGTTCCAGACGCAGCGCTTCTGTCAGCCCACTGACCGCGTACTTGCTGGCACAATAGGCGCTCATCTGGGGCAGGGGCATTTTGCCGCCAATGGATCCCACGTTGATGATCTGGCCTTTTTTGCGCTTCAACATGTCGGGGAGCACGGCTCGAATGGTGTGGAGGTAGCCCCAAAAATTGACCGCCATCAGAGCCTGCCAGTGCTCCGGGGTGGTTTGCAAAAAAGGGCCACTCATGCAGATGCCGGCGTTGTTGATCAGGCAATCGATGCGGCCATAGCGTTCCAGAGTTCTCTCCACCAGGTTTTGCACCTGTTCTGGCTGCGTGACATCGGTGGGAACGGCCAAGACCTCGGCATTGAGGCTTTGCTCTAGGTCGATGGCCGTTTGCTTCAGGGTTTCGGCAGTGCGGGCAGCCAGCGCCAATCGGTAACCCCCACGGGCAAAGGTAAAGGCAGTAGCTCTGCCGATGCCTTCAGAAGCGCCTGTAATTAAAACAACATCGGCCATCCTGCTTCTCCGTAAATCTGGACTGGGATCCCTCTACCTGTTGTAGCTTCTCCGAGAGTTAGGGATCCCTGCTTGGCTGAGGGCTTAAGATACTGAACGATAGCGAAGATAAGGTTTATGGCCTCTACCTACTCATTTGATATCGTCAGTGATTTCGATCGGCAGGAACTGGTGAACGCTGTGGATCAAGCCCGACGGGAGATCAAACAGCGCTACGACCTCAAGGATACTCAGACGGAAATTGAGCTGGAGGAGGGATCCCTGACCATCACCACCGCCAACGACATGGCCCTCAACTCCATTCGGGATCTGCTTCTTACCAAAGCGGCCAAGCGGGGTCTATCCCTGAAGATCTTCGACTTCCAACCCCCAGAGAGCGCCGGCGGCAACCGAGTGCGCCAGGTGGTTCACCTGAAAAAGGGCATTGATGCCACACTGGCCAAACAGATCGCCAAGCAAATCCGCGACAACTTTAAGAAAGTGCAGCCTGCCATTCAAGGGGATCTGGTGCGCGTTTCCGGCAAGGATAAAGACGAGCTACAGGCGGTCATTCAAATGCTTAGGCAGCAGGACTACCCGGTGGCGCTGCAATTTGTCAACTATCGATAGGGATCCTCTGGGCTTCCGTATCTTTCCCCTCAACCCCTCTTGCAAGATTAGAGATCTCAGGATCTGTGAAATGTTGGGTTTAATGGCTGCTGGAAATGGTGATGGCCTACGCTCCTCAAAGCTTGAGTTTTCGGCCAATTGGGATAGGGGCTCTGGTGAGAAATCTTGTGAAAGTAACCGTCGGAATCAAGCCAGCAAGTCTCTGAGAATCTCATTGGAAAATAGCCAGCCATCGGGCGGAATCAGCCGTAGCCGGCCTGCCTCACAACTGGCCCATCCCTTCTCAAAATAGGGATCCAGCCTCTCCAAAGCTTGCTCGACCTTTGGGTGGCCAAAACGCTCCTGTAAATGGCCCAAATCCAGACCTTCCTGTAAACGCAGCCCCAACATCAAAGTATCCATCCAAACTTCCTCTGGAGATGCTTCAGGAGGGAGAGGGTGAACTCCAGCTTTCACCTGCTCAAAGTAGTGGTAAAGGGTTTTGGGCTGCTGAATGCGCCGTCCCCCCTCGTAGCCGACGGATCCCATGCCAAAGCCAAAGTAAGGGCGATTTTTCCAGTACACTCGGTTGTGGCGACAGGCGTAGCCGGGGCGGGCAAAATTGGAGATTTCGTAGTGGATGTAGCCCGCTTCGGTGAGCAGCTCCCGCGCCATTAGGTACATGGCAACTGTGGTTTCCTCGGTGGGCAAAGGCGCATCTCCCGGTCGGTACATCCGGCCAAAGCGGGTTCCCGGCTCAATCGTCAGATCATAGACGGAGACATGGGTGGGGTTAATCTCAAGAACAGCTCGTAGAGACTGCTGCCAGTGTTCCAAAGTCTGGTAGGGCAGCCCAAAGATCAAATCCAGGTTGAAATTCTCAAAGCCCGCCGCCTGCAAGTCGGCCACGGCTTCGTAAACTTCCTCCACTCCATGCAGGCGACCACAAGCGGCCAGCAGCTCTGGCTGAAATGCCTGTACCCCTAGGCTGATGCGGTTGACCCCCAGCTCCCGGTAGCCCGCCAACTGCTCCCGCGTCAGGGTGCCGGGGTTGGCCTCCAGAGAAATCTCGCAGTCGGGATGAAACGGGATCCTCTCCCTCAATTGAGTCAAGATCCGCCCCAGTTGCTCCACCGTCAGCAGAGAAGGGGTGCCACCCCCGAAAAAAATGCTGGTCAACGGTCTGGGATCCCCGGCCAGATGGCGGTAGCGGTAGGAGCTGCCGATCTCTCGGCAGAGCATTTGCACGTAAGTTTCTATCAACTCTCGGGTGCCCAAGCCCGTGGCAAAATCACAGTAGTGGCAGCGTTGCCGACAAAAAGGGATGTGCAGGTAAGCTGCTTCAGGCCAATCAACCTGGTCGCGGCAGCATTGCAGAGCAGTATCGGTCGGAGTGGGATCGTGCAAAGCCGTTGCCACAGCCATGGGTCAGCTCAAACGGGATAGAACCACTATACTGATAGACTCCGAAACTCCTCACGAGGAGGGATCCCATGGGAGCTGTGCGCCTGGCGGTAATCGACTATGATGCCGGAAACTTGCATTCGGCTTGCAAAGGCTTGGAGCGTGCCGGGGCAGAGGTGCATCTGGTAACAGAGCCGGTCGGGCTGGAGCGTTTCGACGGGATCATCCTGCCGGGAGATGGGGCTTTTGATCCGGCCATGCAGCAGTTGCGAGAGCGAGGCTTTGTGGATCCCATCCGGGAGGCGGTGCAGCGGCAGCAGCCCTTCTTGGGCATTTGCATTGGGCTGCAGGTTTTGTTTGAGAGCAGCGAAGAGGGGGTGGAACCGGGGCTGGGCATCGTGCCCGGACGGGTGCAGCGCTTTCGGCCAGAGGCGGGCCTGCGCATCCCCCACATGGGCTGGAACCAGTTGCACCTTACCCAACCCCAATCGCCTCTTTGGGCAGGGATCCCCGATCAAACCTGGGCCTATTTTGTCCATTCCTATCACGGTGTGCCCAGCGATCCAGCCTGGGTGGCTGCCACGACCCAACACGGGAGCCAAACCTGTGTAGCCGCCATTGCCCGCGGCGCTTTGTTTGCTACCCAGTTTCACCCAGAAAAGTCCGGCCCCTACGGCTTGAAGATGCTGCGCAACTTTGTCGAGTTTGTTGCCCGTTGTTCCCCCTTATCTGCTCCCAGAGCCTAGTGCCCCATGAACTATTGGCTGATGAAATCTGAGCCCAGCATCTATAGCATCTGGGATTTGCAGCGGGAGGGCCAAACCCTTTGGGATGGCGTGCGCAACTACCAAGCCCGCAACTATCTGAAGGCAATGCAGCCTGGGGATCGCGCCTTTTTCTACCATTCCAATGCCGAGCCACCCGGAATTGCCGGTTTGATGGAGATCCTGGAAACCCACGTGGTGGATCCCAGCCAATTCGACCCTGCCAGCCCCTACTATGATCCCAAATCTACCCGCGAGGATCCCCGCTGGCATACGGTGCGAGTGCGGTTTGTCTCAGCCTTTGGGCGATTGATCCCTTTGGCTGAATTGCGAGACACCTTCACCCCAGAGGAGCTGGAAGTAGTACGACGGGGCACGCGACTGTCGGTCATGCCGGTTGCCGAAGGGGTGGCGAAACGATTGCTGGCGCTGACGGGAGTTTCTACGCAGTCTCCTCTATGATGGGCGAGGCCAACCTGAGTGGGGCCAATTTGCGTGGCGCCGACCTAAGTGGGGCGGATCTAACGGGGGCGGATTTGCGAGGGGCCAATCTGTCGATGGACAACCTAAAGAGCGCTTTTCTGGAAGGGGCAATCTACAGTGCCAACACCCGCTTTCCCGCCGAGTTCGACCCAAAATTTGGAGGGGATGACATTGTTCGGCGCTGACCCCAGCTCACCGGCTTAAAATTCATGAGCCAAAGGCTGAGAGCCCCCAGCGCTGTAGGCTATCGAAGGCCGCGTAGGCCGTTAGATCCGGCTGCAGGGGCGTAATCGACACATAGCCCTCAGCAACCGCCCGCACGTCCGAGCGGGGATCCACCTCCTCTTCCACCACCTCTCCAGCTAGCCAGTAGTAGGCCTTGCCGCGCGGATCCACCCGTTTCTCGTAGAGATCTGTGTACTTGCGCCAGGCCAGGCGGGCCAAGACCATGCCGCGTATTTCAGCCAGCGCTAGGGGGGGCACGTTGATGTTCAACAGCATCGGCTCCCCCAGGGGTTTCAGGCTCAGTTTCTCCAGTAGCTTCAGCACCACCTGGGCCGCTGGTTGAAAATCCTGATGGGTAAAACTGGCCAAGCTTACTGCCAGGCTAGGGATCCCTTCCAATAGCCCTTCCATTGCCGCCGAGACGGTGCCGGAGTAGAGCACATCCGTGCCCAGATTGGCTCCCTGATTGATGCCGGAAATCACCCAATCGGGAGGACGATCCAATAGCCCGTCCAGACCTAACTTGACACAGTCGGAAGGGGTGCCCGAACAGGCCCAGGCCTGCACTTCTGGAGGAAATCCCTCCCGCACCGGATCCACCCGCAGCGGCTTGTGCAACGTCAGGGCGTGGCCGGTGGCCGAGCGCTCCCGATCCGGACAGACCACCGTTACCTGGTGCCCCCCCAGCTGGGCCAGCGCTGCCGCCAAACACCGCACCCCTGCCGCCTGGATGCCATCGTCGTTGCTGATGAGAATATTCATCCCAGCCACCCCACACCCGCCCTTAGACATACACCAGTCTGACCCAATGATCTGCGCTGATCCCCCAGGTAGCCGAGTTCAGCGGCAGAATCTGAAAATTTACGGCTTCTTGGGGTTATTATTGGACGTAGCCTTTTGAACAATATCAGTAGGAACACAATGTCACCCTATGAGGTCAAGTGCCATTATGAAGCTAAGGTAAAGTAAACCCTGCGGTTTCCTTCCTCTTTGTATTTGCCTTCTTGTGTGTATCTTGCTGTTTCTCCATCCCCATCTTCCTAAGACTCCGTCCCGTTGACGTGTAGGTGCTCCGCACCGCCGGCGCGAACGCGGAAGCGTTGCATAGCCTACAGCCGGGTAAAGCTGGAAAGTCTGTAAAACCCATCAGGTCGCTCGAGCGACAGGAAGTTGATCTCATGTCACTTGTTTCCATCACATCGGCAACAGAGGCTCAGGAATGGCGTGAGCTTTGCCAGTGGGCCGAGGAGCACTACCGCTGTCGCACCTTTCCCAAAGACGTGCGCATTCCCACTCGTCCGGGATTGGTGTACATCACCCAAGAGGGAGTGGTGCGCCTGGTCAGCCAAACTCCAGAGCGGCGGGAGGTCTTTGTTGGGTTCATCACGGCTGGATTTCCTTTTGAGCTGAGCAACCCAGAGCGCTTTGAGTTGAAAGCCTGCACCCACGCCGATCGCACCACGGTGATGTGGTTTTACTGGCAGGATCTGGAGCAGTGGCCCTATCTGCACCAGAAGATTCAGGAAAACTTCCGCCAGCAACTGCAACGGAAGCTGCTGTGGTTGGGAAATCTGGGCCAACGGCGCGCCATCGATCGCCTCAAGGGCTTCTTGAGCCTGTTGATCGAAGAGTATGGACAGCCCTGTGAACAAGGGATGTATCTCCCCTGGCCCCTTACCCATGCCCAGATTGGGGATGCCATTGGGGCCACCCGCGTGACGGTGACTCGTCTTCTGGGATCCCTGCGTTCGAAAGGGTTTGTGCAGGTGCTGGATCAAAACTTAATTTGTATTCCCAACGGGGTAAAGCTCCAGCCCACTCCGAAGAAGGCGGCCAGCGCCTAACCCTGCTGTCTAGATGCTATCCAGAGTGTTATGCCTACAGCAGTCGGGAACTGCACTGCTGACGCGATGGGCCTGCAGCTCCACTACCGTACTTGGGGAAAAGGGATCCCCTCCCTCCCAATCTTGATGCTCCACGGCCATCCGGGCAATGCCGACTGCATGGCGGTATTTGCAGAGGCAGTGGCGGGGATCCACCCCTGTGTGGCGCCAGATCTGCGTGGCTACGGGCATTCCCAGGTGACGGATCCCTTTGAGATGCAGGATCACCTAGAGGACTTGGAGCGGCTGCTGGATCGCCTGGGCTGGCAGGCGTGTCTGGTGCTGGGCTGGTCTTTGGGCGGGATCCTGGCCCTGGAGTTGGCTTTGCGGCTGCCGCAGCGGGTAAAGGGTTTGGTCTTGGTGGCCAGTGCCGCCTGCCCCCGCAGCAACCATCCCCCCACCGATTTTTGGGATCAGGTCAACACCGGCGTTGCCTCGCTGCTCAACTGGCTTTGGCCCGGCTGGGAATGGAACATCGAGACCTTTGGCCGTCGCTCCCTTTACCGCTACCTGATGCAGCAACAGACCCCAACGGCCTATCGGTATTTGGCGCACATGGCCTTGCCCGCCTATCTGCACACCTCCCCCCAGGCTCGCCAAGCTCTGCGCGCCGCTTTGCAACGGGGCTACAACCGCGAGGGAGATCTGCACCGAATTCGCATCCCGGTACTGCTTATGGCCGGCGAGCGGGATCGCCACATCACCGCCAACAGCAGCCTGGCCACAGCCCGCGCCCTGCCCCACTGCACCTGCATTGTCTATCCCAACGTGGCTCATCTCTTTCCCTGGGAGATCCCCGACCGGGTGGGACAGGATCTGCGCCGCTGGCTCAGCGCTCAAGACTGGGCAAGTGGGATCCCGGTGGTTGGCTCTTCCGCTCCCTCTGCAGACAAGGCGGCAGAAGCCTGACCCTGGGCCAACTTCAGCAGCCGGGCAAAGGCCTCTTCCTCTAGATGGATCTGCTGCTGCTGTTGTTCTTCTGGGGTGCGCAGGCGCTTTCCCAACGGCTGTTGCAGCGTGCCCAAGAGCAACGGCTCGGAAACTCCCGGCTCGGGATGGATGACGGTGCGGGCCCGCAAGGTGAACACCGGCGAACCGGTGGAGAAGCGGCCCGGGGATCCCAAATCGCTGGCCGCCTGCTTCAGGGTGAGGATCAGTTGCTCTGGGGTGATATCCGGGCTGACAGCAATAACCGCTCGATCCGCCCCTTGGTCATAGACGGTGGTGTAGGGGGCAGCACCGGGAATGCGGGAGCGAAAGATCGGCCCCAAGCTGAGGGCAAAACATCCCGCCGTTAAAACCAGCGCAAACGCCGTGTAGCCCACCAGCGCAAACTTCAAGGGCCAATTGCGGATCCAGGCCAGCAGGGTGAGCACAGCCAGCAAGCCTGCTAGACCTAGCCCAATTTGGGTGGCAGAGGCAAAGAAAGATTCCAAAGTTGCATCCATGATTCCCCAGTTTAGCGGCTAGAGCTTCATCTCTAGGATGCAGGATGAGCCCGATTCTGGCTGCCCTATCTAAGGACTCCGTCCCGCTGGCACCCTGCTCCAGAAGGGCTTGGCTGGTTCTATCACCAAACCCCTGTGAGAAGAGGCAAGACGGATCAACCTACCAAACACAGAAAGCGGCGAGCCCTACAGATTTGAGGAGCATGGGCAAGGTCGGATTCGAACCGACACGGTTTCCCGCCGCATTTTGAGTGCGGTGCGTCTACCAGTTTCGCCACTCGCCCGACCTGGAACCATTATCCTACTGAACTGGCGAAACCTCGTCAACCAATCCTCCCAACCCTAGTTGCGGCGGTCTTTCTCCAGTTGCTGGGCCTTTTGCCGAAGCTGGCGGGTTTGCTCCATCACCTCCTCCAGATCCTCGTGGGATAGCCGCTCGACGTAGTTGATCTTGATCTCTTCCAGCAAGTCTTGCAGGAGAGAGCGAATTTCCTCCAAAGCGTGCTCCTGGGTGAGTTCTCGTGCCAAGACTTCACCAAACCGCTGCATCAGTTGCGCTGCCAGCTTGGAGCCGACGGGATCCTCGAAACTGCCCGTCAGGGTTTTGTAGGTGGTGGTAGTCAGCTCGTTGGCCAGGCGCTCCGTCAGTTGGCCAGGCAGGGATCCCAGGCCGGGAAGCTGTTCTAGAGTTTGCATGGCAGGCAACTGCTTGAGCAGGCCATCCAGGTTGTAGCGGAGCAGTTGTTGCAATTCCGGTTGCACCTGGGGCAAGACGCGGTAGAGGACAATGCGAAAAACCAGGTTGGCAATCGCCTCCAGCTCGTTGGTGTTGTTGATGTCGATGTAGTCCCGCGGGGTACGTGCTGCCGGCAGCAGGGGCAGGGATCCCCGCTGAATGGATACCTGGATTTGGTTGATCACCCGCACGACAATGACTTCCGTCAGATCCTCGGCGAAGTTGGTAACAAAGCCCTGGCTCACCTGGGCGCGTACCCGCTCCAGATCCAGCAACTGTGCTTGTCCCAGCCGGATGGTGACGGGGATCACCCGCAGCCAGCGCCAAAAGGGCAGCAGCAACAGCACATCGTACCAACGCCAGAGCATGGCATCCAGCCAATTGACGCCGGTGTAGCGGCGGCTGATGGCCACCGTGCGCAGCAAAAATTCCAGCCCAAACAGAAGCACGAAGGGAAAATCCAGCACCGGGAAAAAGTCAACGGGGTTACCGCTCTCACCAATGGGGCGGAAATAGTTGGTCTCAAAGAGGGGGCGCAGCCGGGTCTGGAAAAATTCAATTCCATCTGCGGGATCGGCGCCGGCCAAGTACTCAGCAGTCCAAAAGCGGGCAAAGGCGGCTCTGGCAGAGTCGGCTTCTGGGATGTGCTCCCGCATCAAATTGAGGATACGCACAAACTGGCCAGTTTTGTTGGCGCCCTGAAAGGGATTGGTCTCAATCATCTCGTCGCTGAGCTCCCGCAAGCGGGCCAGGATTGGTGCTGCCGCTTCCGACTCCACGCCAAACCGCAGGGTAACCTGGCGCAGCTCATCCACCAAGGCCAAGTAGCGCTGGGTTTCGGGGTTGGGCTCGATACCTTTGATGGGATCGTATAGGTCGGTTACCGGGGAACGGCTGGTTTCTTCGGAGAGAATCGGCAGCGGAATGGGAGGACCAAAGGCGCCAAAAATTTGCACCCGACCCTGGAGCCAAAAATCTCGCCCAGGCACATAGCTCATGTCGAAGAGCACCAAGCACAGGTTGCTCAGGGCCAGCAGGGCCATCCCCTTCTCGTAGAGGAGCAGCCAGCGACTTCGCCCCCTGAGGACAGAGCGTCTGAGAATCCGTTGAGCAGCGTTCAAAGGACTCCGTCCCGGCCTTGGGTCAACCAGTTGGTTTGAGTCAGCCTTAGTCTACCACCCCTGGGGTGAGCCACCCTTGGCTTGAGCAAGCTGTAGTGCAACCTGGCCAAAATGCCGCCAAATGGCCTCTGCCTGTGGCCCCACCTGGCGCAGAATCCAACCCTTACAGATGGGATCCGGAGACTTGACCAGCCAGTATGGGGACTCCGTTCCGCTGATGTGAACGGTCAGCCAAGTGGGTTCCGGCCAATCCCCCAGCAAGTACAGGGATCCCCAACAGAGATGGGATCCCAGCACTGACGCGGCGGAGACCTGCCGATGGGGAAAGTGCAGGTCTATGTGTTCCTGCAGCCAGAGTTTTCTCCCCTCGGGGGAGGATGGGATCCCAGCAGTGACCCAAACTTGCAAGCAGTTGGCAAGATGTTCAAACTGCCAGCGTTCGTCCATGGCCAGCCGTCCGGCAGTCCAGATCTCGGCATAGGCCAGGCGGGCTGTGGGATCCAGCTCAATTTGCACCTGCTGGCGAAAGTCTGCCCCTGCCCCCGGAATGGTCGGGTGAGGGATCCAGATCAACTGGCTGGTGGGGGCCAGCTTGACCTTGACCTGTTGCCGAATCAAGCCGGGATGTAGCCGCGTTGCCCCTTGGGTGCGAATTTCCAGCGCCGAGCCTGGCCCCAGCCCGATCTCGATCCGGTGGCGATCCCCACCCAGCAGGCCGCCGTTGGGGTTGCGCAGGTAGTACACAGGTGGCTCCCCAGGGGATCCCAGCCATTGCAGGGGAGCCTGAGAATACTCCCAAATACGGGTATGTTCGCCTCGGCGGGTTGCCTTCAAGATGGCCTTACCGAAGTTCACAGGCGGCTCACCGAGGGGGGGTCGGCCTTGATGGGCCGAAACAGCACCTCCCGCTCCAGCCAACTGAGAACCTGCTCCAGCCCCTCACCCGTGCGCAGGTTGGTAAAGACAAAGGGCCTATCTCCCCGCATGCGACGGGCATCCCGTTCCATCACCCCCAAGTCTGCTCCCACATAGGGAGCCAGATCGATCTTGTTGATCACCAGCAGGTCGGAGCGGGTGATCCCCGGCCCGCCTTTGCGCGGGATCTTGTCCCCTTCGGCCACGTCGATGACGTAAATGCAGGCGTCCACCAGCTCCGGGCTGAAGGTAGCTGCCAAGTTGTCCCCCCCCGATTCCACCAAGATGAGATCCAGGGGGCAAAAGCGGCGCTCCAGCTCCTGAATGGCGTCTAGGTTGAGGGAGGCATCTTCCCGAATGGCGGTGTGGGGGCAGCCGCCGGTCTCTACGCCAATGATCCGCTCTGCCTCCAGGGCCTTGGCCCGCACCAAAAACTCGGCATCCTCGCGGGTGTAAATATCGTTGGTCACCACCGCCAAAGACAGGTGGTCCCGCAGCGCCAAGCAGAGCTTTTCCACCAAAGCGGTTTTTCCGGATCCCACCGGGCCGCCAATGCCAACCCGTACCGGCTGGGAAGCCTGCACAACTTTGCCCAACATCTGACCACCTAATGCTCTTTGAGGGCATTCTAGAATCAGAAGCTTGCAAGGGATCCGAGTATGGTTCGGCTTTTGGTGGCAACTGCTGTGGTGCTGGTGGGATTTTTGCTGGTTAACCGCCTCTATCGCAACCCGCTGAGTTCGGAGCCGAGACCAGAGCAAGCCAGCCCAGAAGCTGCCCAGCAAGGGATCCCTCAAGGTGGGCCGCTGCAGATTTACCAATCGCGGGATCAACTGCAGCAAACCCTCAACCAAGGGGCCACAGCCACCCAGCAGCAGGTGGAAGCCGTTGAGCAATCCTTGGGCAATCCTTGACAGGTTGCAAGCCCTGCAGGAGTGTCTGGAACGAAACCAAAAGACCAAGGCCCCCTTCTCAACGGGAGAAGGGATCACTCACCAAGGCTGTGAATCCCCCTTAGGCTTGGGTGGATCCCCCAGACGCGCTAAAGTCGAGAATGCTGCAATTTTACAGACTGTCCATGCGGATCCCTCCTGTTACCCCAGAGAAAGCCGATAAGCAACTGCAAAAGGTTTACGAAAGCCTGGAGAAAACCTACGGCACCGCCCTCAACCCCCTGCAGGTGATGGCCCACAAGCCCCAACTGATGCGAGCCGTGATGAACCTCTACGGGGCGCTGCACACCCAAAACCCCAACTTGCCTGAAGAGCTGAAGGAGCTGGTCAGCATCCGCATTGCCCAAATCAACGGCTGCCGCCACTACTGCCTTCCCTACCACACCCTGCAGGCGCAAAAGTACGGCGCCTCCCCTGCCAAAATTGCGGCGGTGGCCCAGGCCCGCACCAGCACCCTCTACACCGAGGCGGAAAAGCTGGCCATCGAGTACGCTGAGCGGATGACCGTGCCCAGCATGGTGGTGACCGATAGCTTCTTTGCCCAGCTAAAAGCCATTTGGTCAGATGAAGATCTGGTGGAGCTATCGGCTTGGATTGGCTTCATGAACTTCTGGACTAAGGTGATTGCCGCCCTGGATGTGCCTTTGGATCCCATCTTTGCCGAGCAGCTTCACGTCTCATGAACAACCGGCAAACTCCCCTCTCTCAGGGGGGTAAGGGATCCCGACCCAAACCCTCCACTAGGCCCAGTCGTCTCGCGTGCTAAAGCTGCGGTCGTACACCTGGCCGCGGGCATGGATCTGGCGGGTCTGGGCGAACAGCTCTTCTTCGCTCAGGCCCCACTGTTCCAGGATTTGATCCAAATCCCGCTGCAGATCCCAGGCGCCGGGGAAGCCGTGGTAACGGATGCGCAAACGGGCGACTTCCGCCAGCACCCACTCGGAGAGGGGCCTCTCCTGAGCCTGCACCATCAGCTCATCGAGCGCAGCTCGGTCGGTGGCATATTGCGGATGCTGCTGCTCTCGTCGGGATGAGCCATTCGCGGGTGAACGGGATACAGCCATCGGCCTCCCTCCTTTTTTCTCACTCTAGCTGAGTTCCCCTGGAGACTTTCAATATCGAGGATTGGGATCCCTGATGGCATGGGATCCCGAGAAGGCAGAAGAAAACCGCTATACTGCAAATGTTGCAGACCATGAACATTCTTCAGTTGCGGAGGCGGCGGCTATGCCCATGCCCATGATCGAGACCCGTACCGACCGGATGTTGCTCAACTTTGGGCCGCACCATCCCTCTATGCATGGGGTTTTGCGTTTGCTGGTCACCCTAGATGGCGAAAACATCGTCGATTGCGAACCGGTGATCGGCTACTTGCACCGCGGCATGGAGAAAATCGCCGAAAACCGCACGGTGGTGCAATACCTGCCCTACGTCTCCCGTTGGGACTACGGGGCCGGCATGTTCAACGAGGCCATCACCGTCAATGCCGTTGAGAAACTGGCCGGGATCAGCGTGCCCAGACGGGCCAGCTACCTGCGGGTGATCATGTTGGAGCTAACTCGTATTACCAACCACCTGCTCTGGTTTGGCCCCTTCTTAGCAGATTTGGGCGCCCAAACCCCCTTCCTCTACGCCATGCGGGAGCGGGAGTGGATCCTAGACTTGTTTGAAGCCGTCACCGGCATGCGCCTGATCAACAACAACTATTTCCGGGTGGGCGGCGTGGCGGTGGACTTGCCCTACGGCTGGACGGAAAAATGCCTAGACTTTTGCGAGTATTTCTTGCCCAAAGTGGATGAATACGAGCGGCTGGTTACCGACAACCCGATTTTCCGCCGGCGGCTGGAAGGGGTGGGAGCCATCTCCAAGCAAGACGCCATCAACTGGGGTCTGTCGGGTCCCATGTTGCGGGCCTGCGGCGTCAACTGGGATCTGCGCAAAGTGGATCACTACGAGTGCTACGACGACTTCGACTGGGAGGTGGCCGTTTACCCCGAAGGGGATTGCCTGGCCCGCTATCGGGTGCGCATGAAAGAGATGCGCGAGTCCTGCAAGATCGTGCAGCAAGCCGTCAAGGCTTTGCCAGGAGGCCCCTTTGAAAACCTGGAAGCCAAGCGGATGCTGGAGGGGCCGAAGTCGGAGTGGAACAAAGGGGACTACCAGTTCATCAGCAAAAAGCCTTCCGCCAATTTCAAGATCCCCAAAGGGGAAGCCTACGTGCGGGTGGAGAGCGCCAAAGGAGAGCTGGGCATTTACATCGTGGGAGACGACAACGTTTGCCCCTGGCGCTGGAAGATCCGTCCCCCCGGCTTTGTCAATTTGCAAGTGTTGCCTCAGCTCATTCGCGGCATGAAGGTAGCCGACATGATCGCCATCCTCGGCAGCATTGACATCATCATGGGCGAGGTGGATCGCTAGGAATCGCTAAGATACTTACGGAAAGCGAGGACAAAGGCGATGGCCTGGGCGATCTTGGTTCTGCCGCTGTTGATTGTGTCTGTCATTGCTGCGGTTATCGGCCCCAAGCAATGGGCTAAGTACCAAGAGGAAAGGCGCCGCCGCGCGGAAGAGCTATCTGATGCTCGCCTTCAGGCCATCATCCAGCAGGAGCTACGCCGCCGCAACCGTCCCCCCCAGTCGGATCCCAACGGCAAGACCTAGCTACAGGGATCCCAAACCCTACCCAACCCGCCATCTCTAGGGAGCTACTCACCCCCATGACAAACGCTGGTATCGACCTACAACTTGGCTTCGAGACTGCCCTACAGAACTTGGGCTTGGGAGCAGGTGCAGCCCATGCCCTCTGGATGCCCCTGCCCATGTTGCTGCTGATCATCGCCGCCACCTTGGGGGTGATGGTCATGACTTGGCTGGAGCGAAAAATCTCGGCAGCAGCCCAGCAGCGGATTGGCCCCAACATGGCCGGCCCTCAGGGGGTGCTGATCCCGATTGCCGATGGCATCAAGCTGCTGACCAAAGAAGATGTTCTGCCCATCTTGGCCGACCCAGTCTTGTTTACGCTGGGGCCGATATTGGTTTTCCTGCCCGTCTTTTTGTGCTACCTGGTGGTTCCCTTTGGCCAGAACCTATTGATCTCCAACATTGCCATTGGCGTGTTCTTCCTGATCGCCACCTCCAGCGTGCAACCCATCGGTTTGTTGATGTCGGGCTACGGTTCCAATAACAAGTACTCCTTGCTGGGTGGGCTACGCGCGGCAGCTCAATCGATCAGCTACGAACTGCCGCTGGCCCTGTCAGTGTTGGCCGTGGTGCTGATGAGCAACGGTCTGGACACGGTGGGGATCGTGGAGCAGCAGAGCGGCCTGGGCATTCTGAGCTGGAACGTCTGGCGGCAGCCCATTGGCTTTGTCATTTTCCTGATCTCGGCTCTGGCGGAAACGGAGCGGATCCCGTTCGATTTGCCGGAAGCAGAAGAAGAGCTGGTAGCCGGTTACCAAACGGAGTACTCCGGCATGAAGTTTGCCCTCTTTTATCTGGGATCCTACGCCAACTTGCTGCTGGCTTCTCTGATTGCGGCAGTGCTGTACTTGGGGGGTTGGTCGTTTGTGGTGCCGGTGGAAACGATTGCTGCACTTGCCGGGATTCCTTTGGATAACCCTTTCTTGCAGATCGGCGCGGCGGCCTTAGGCATTGTCATGACGATGGTCAAAGCTTTTATCTTCATCTTCTTGGCCATCCTGCTGCGCTGGACCTTGCCACGGGTGCGCATTGACCAACTGCTGGACTTGGGGTGGAAGTTTTTGCTGCCTGTATCCTTTGTTAACTTGCTGCTGACGGCAGCCCTAAAGCTCGCCTTCCCCACCTTTTTTGGGGGTTGAATGAGAAGTAAAGAGGCAAGAGAGGGAGAACATAGGTCATGACGTTTCTCAAGCGTGTCAAAGAATATGTGGGCGATGCCTTCCGAGCCGCCAAGTACATCGGCCAAGGGATGGGGGTTGTCTTCGACCACATGGGCCGGCGCCCGGTAACCGTGCAATACCCCTTCGAAAAGCTGATCCCCTCTGAGCGCTTTCGGGGACGCATCCACTTCGAGTTCGACAAGTGCATTGCCTGCGAGATCTGTGTTCGAGTTTGCCCAATTGACCTGCCGGTGGTGGATTGGGCCTACAACCCAGAGCTGAAGAAAAAGGAGCTTTACAGCTACAGCATTGATTTTGGGGTGTGCATTTTCTGCGCCAATTGTGTGGAGTTTTGCCCCACCAACTGCCTCTCGGTAACCGAGGATTATGAGCTGGCCGCTTACGACCGCCATGACCTCAACTACCATCAGGTGGCGATGGGCCGTCTGCCCTCTAAGGTTACCGAAGACCCGATGGTGACCCCCTTGCGAGAATTTGCCTATCTGCCCAAAGGGGTTATTGACCCGCACGACCTGCCCCCTGGATCCCAGCGGGCTGGCAAACGACCGGAGGAGATTCTGGCGGAAATGAGAGCGGCCAAAGCTGCTAAGGAAGCCGAAGCGAAAGCAGCCAAGGCTGCTGCGGAATAGCGTGACATACTCCCGCACTCATGCTGACGCAAAGCGCTCCGCGCCGCTGTCCGCCACCCCTAGCCCCTTTCCCAGGGGATGTGACTGTTTGAACTTGTGGGACTGCCTTCCAGCATCGCCCGCTGCCGCAAGGTGATGGCCAGAAAAAGCGTCGAGGCCGCGAAGTTGGAGCTGTCCTTAGTGGGAATGAGATGCCTGGGGCGCAGAAATAAGGTCTTCTGAACCCTGCGATCTGCAATCAAAGATCTGAGTATGAGTATAGGTGTGGTGTCCTAGTCTGAACCAAAATGGCCATACGTGGGCAGGGCAGATGGCTGCCAGCCTTGGCTAACTTCAGGGGAAGGAAAACGTAAACCTACCCGCCAAGCCAGGGGATGTGGCCAAGCCGCTAAAAGTCTGCGCGACGTTTCCACTCTTGCGAACCGTTACGGTAAAGGGAATGGGAGCAGTTGATTGGGAGCAGCGCCGGAACAATCTCACCTCGATGAAGTATGGCCCTGAGGGCGGGGTGGAAGCCCAAAAGACATTCTCCACAGCATTTTGGGTTACGGCAACACAGTCGGCATTGGCATCCACATCCAGCCGTCCTCCAGAAGGGACAATTCGGTTGTTAAAAAACACGGTCTGCTGCGTGGGATCCGTAACATACAGGTCAAGGTCATCGATGGTGTTCCAACTCAAGGTAACTTGAATGGGGCCGGTGCCCAATACTGGAGGTGTGGGGGTGGGAGAGGGTGTCGGTGCAGGAGTGGGAGAGGGTGTCGGTGCAGGAGTTGGTGGTGGCCTCAGGGTAGGAGTTGGCGTGGGCGCAGGTTCCCCAGTGACCCTCTGAGCAAAGTTTCCTTGGAAAGTATTGCCAGCCAGGTAGGCTGCGACTACCGCATCTGGGGTGCCGGGGGCCGCCTGAATTGCCACTCCTACGCCCTCGCCCCGAGCTAGGAACGTATTCCCGGAAATGGTGCGGGCCTGGGTTCCCTGCAAAATACGAATGCCGACACTGCCGGCTATCCTGCCCACGCCGATCCGGTTGGATTGAATGGATGGAATTGAGCCTGCCCCATCCAGCTGAATCCCGGTAGTGCCACTCGTACCTGCTTGCCGCGCCTGCAGTACCAAGCCGGCTCCAGCCGTGGGTGGATCCCCTTCGATTTGGTTGTTGCGGAAGATCCCGCCGGAGTTGTCACCATAGCGAACGGCCAAAGCCCCCAAAGCCTGCAGGAGAATTGTGTTGTTTTCAAGGATGGGATTGCTGCCCGGCACAGTGCCTATGCCCACCCCACCCGTTTTACTGACAATCGGCGAGACACGGCTGACCCGGCCATTCCCAGAGATCTGCACACAGGGATCCAAAAATTGCTGGCACAAAATCTCGGCCAATTGGTTCAAGGCTCCCTCTAGAACCGCAGCATTGCCGTTGACCAAGATGTTGGAGCGAGGGTCGTTGAGGGTGACCTTGCGCGGCTGAAAAGTGCCGTTGTTCACCTGCACCCGTCCACCCCCCAGCACCACATCTACCCCCTGCAGGCTGGTTTGGCTGGCTACAATCACGTCAAAGAGCCCGGTCAGGATCTCATAGGCGGTGGAGCTGGTGATGCGAATGCGACCGCCGTTGGTGCCATCGCCGCCATCCAGGGCCAGGTTGCTTTGCAAAGTTTCCCTGCCCGTCCCCAAAATCTCGATCAGCACCTCCAGGCCGGCTGTGGCAGTCTGAAGTCGCTGCGCCTCTGCAACTGCGTCTGCCAGTTTGGTAAAGGGGCCACTGGCCGGATCCACTCTCAGGATGATGGGCCCGCCACCTGGCGGAGGAAGAGGTGGAGAACTGCCGCCGCCACCCCCACAGCCGAGGGCAACCCCCGCCAACAGAGGCAGCAAGGCTGAACAGATCCCCCAACCAGATTTGGATACTTGGCCAAGCATAGGTGGAAAGCCCCTTACAAGCGCTTAGCGGTCAAGGTTGTCAGAGCAACAAACAACTGCCACGAGGTCAAAGTGCAGATGGCCAAGTTGCGATCCAATGCCCTCAGCAAAAGCATCCTCTGATGGATCCTCTGTTTAGTCAAGGCTTCGCCAGGGATCCGCAATCAATCGGCAACAAAAATCTCAAAAATCTAGCGCTCTTCAGGTACTTCGAGGGTTCCGGCGAGGATGTCTTGCTTCACCGCTTCCACAGCAGCCACCAAATCCGCTGAGAGCAAGGCTTGGTTGTATTCATCCAGGGCATAGCCCACACCCTCGTTCTCCAGGCCAAAGGTTTGAATGCCGCCGACAAAGTTGCCTTAAAGTTGCCTTCCACCACGCTGCGAATCACTTCATAGGTGGCCATATCCACCCGCTTCAGCATCGAGGTGAGACCGTGGTTGAGGGTGGCAGGGTTGTTATCGGTATCCCCCAGGTAGTTTTGGTTAGCATCCACACCGATAAAGAACAGCGGACGGGTATCTCCGCTGCAGATGCTGGCATAATCGGCGGGTTTGGGCACTTCCGCAAAGGGATCTCGAATGAAACTCACCCCGGCGGGCAGCCCTGTAGGATGCTGTTGGGCCAGAGCAGCCCAAAGAGCAGCGAGGTAACATCATCTCCCGCCGTATCCGTGTCGATCAAAAAGCGTTGCACAGCCATACCCAGGCTAAGCCCAAATCAGGGTGACATCTTAACCTTTGCGGGCAGTCTCAGGGCAGCCGCTGAGCCGGTGTATCTTGAAAAGGGATCCCTGTAACCAGAGTTGGCGATGTCCTTCTCCATCCGCTCCATTACACCGCAACAGATGGCCCAATACCTACAGGATCCCGAGGCCGGCCCTCTGCAATTGATCGATGTGCGGGAACCGGCAGAGCTGGAGCTGGTGAATTTAAATGCCCTGGGCTTTCGCAACTACCCCTTGAGCCGGTACGAGGAATGGAGGGAACGGATCCTCACAGAGCTGGATCCAGATCAGCCAACTTTTGTGCTCTGTCATCATGGCCTCCGCTCTGCTCAGATGAGCCGGTGGCTACAGGCCAACGGGTTCACTCAGGTTCATAACATCAGCGGCGGCATTCACGCTTGGGCTTGTGAGGTGGATCCCTCCCTGCCCACCTATTGAGGTCACGGGCAAACCAGCACCATGTTCCCCATTCTTCATCTGCAGGGGGATCCCCAACAACGAGGCCAACAGTATGGATCCCAGGCGGCCCAACTCATTCGCCACAGCATTGCTAGGTCGTGTTGATCTTATGTTAGGATAGAGAGAATAACTTATAGAGGAAAGAGGATGAAGTTGGTTTTTTTAGATGAAAACAAATGGCAGAAGATATTGGCTTTTTTACAGACAGAAGAGAGAGTTAACATTG